>CAYYKV010000168.1:0-6917 GCA_964468605.1 uncultured Occallatibacter sp.
ATCTCGCTCTCCGCCTGCTGGCGCGGCACGGTGAGGTCGCGCTCGAGACGGTATTCAGCCGGAATGCTCGAAAAGAGATCGTCGATGGATGCTGCGCCGATTTCGGTGAGCATCTGGCGGCGCTCTTCGTCGGATTTGGGGAGGTAGCGCATTGCCTAGTTGGTTGTCTCCTCCGCGATAAACGCCTCATACGCCGCGGCGTCGAGCAGCGTGCCGACCTCTGCCGGGTTTGAGAGCTCGACTTTGATGATCCATGTGGCGTGCGCGTTCTCGTTGATCTTGTCAGGGGCAGTCTTCAGCTCTTCATTGACTTCGGTTACCTTGCCACTGACGGGCGAAAAGAGGTCGCTGACGGCCTTGACGCTCTCAACCGAACCGAACGTGGCATTGGCCGTAACCGTATCGCCTACCTTAGGCGCATCGACATACACAATGTCGCCGAGTGAGTTCTGCGCGTAGTCCGTGATTCCGATCGATCCGATGGCGCCATCCACCGAGATCCATTCGTGCTCGCGGGTGTAGTGGTAATTCGTGGGATAAGGCATGGCGAATCTGCTCCTTCTTATAAGACAGCGAAATTCCAGTTTAAGGCGAGAGGCCTGAGGGCAGTGAGGAAAAGAGGGAAAGACAGGGAGTAGAGAACAGGGGGTAGGGAGTAGAAAGCTTGCCACCTCGATTTGCCCAGCAGTCCGCTCAAGATCAAAGCTGGCCCCGATCCGTCCTGACAGATTGTCGCGATCCAAATGCTGGCACTTTATGGCGTCGGCGTTCCTATTCCTTACTTTCTATTCCCTACTCCCTGCCTTTACCCCATCACCACTACCGGCTGAAAGAGCGTGCCGGCCACTCTGCGGGCAATTCCAACCAGTTCGCGCGGTCCGGCGAAGACCTTGACCATTGAGGCAGCGGAGAACTCCGGCAGATTGGCCTGCGCCCCGTTGCGTAGACGGCCAAGAGCCAGGCCATCGCCGGTCACGGCGGGCATCTCCGGCAGCAAAGCGCGCGGATGAATGCACAGATTCTCCAGTGCCTGGGCATTTCCGGCCAGCGCCTCCAGTTCCTCCAGCGAGTGCGCGTCAGCCAGCGCAAACGCGCCGGCTCGTGTGCGCCGCAGGCAGCTCAGGTGAGCCCCGCAACCCAGGTCACACCCCAACTCATGCGCGACGGAGCGCACATATCCGCCAGAGCTGATGTCGATGGTAAAACTGGCTTCGGCGCCCTCCAATGCCTCAATCGCAAAGGCGTCGATTCGAATCCGAGCCGGCTTCAGCTGTACCGGTTTGCCCTCGCGGGCCAGCTTGTATGCGGGTTGTCCGTCGACCTTTTTGGCCGAAAACTGCGGCGGCATTTGTTCCATCTCGCCGTGGAACCGCGTGGCGGCCGAACGCACGCGCTCCAAGGTTACAGAAGCGGCAGCTTCCGGCCATCGGTCAGGGCCGGCAGGTTCGCCGTCAGCGTCATAGGTGTCGGTCGCGAATCCAAAGCGGATGCTTCCCTGATAGCTCTTTTCAGCGGCGGAAAAGTACTGCGCGAGGCGCGTAAACTTGCCCATCAGCAGCGGTAGAACCCCTGTAGCCATGGGGTCCAGCGTGCCGAGGTGGCCAATGGATTGCTCACCGGTGATCCTTCGCAGCCGGTTTACCACATCGTGGCTGGTCATCCCGCCCGGCTTGTCGATCACAAGAAGCCCGTTCACATCATCACTTTAGTGGCAAGGGGTTCGCTTGCCAACCCAGCCTGTAACGTCCCAATCTAGGGAGAGAAAGATGGCAGACGAACTGGAACGCGCGCGCAAGGCGGTACGAGAGCTCAGCAAGACGCTCAAGAGCTTGCCCATCGATCCGACACCCGCGGAGGTTCACAAGCTGCGCACGACAACGCGAAGGGTTGAGGCGATTGTCTCCGCGCTGGCGCAGGTGGAGGGCAAGGAATCGCGGCGCGTTCTTAAGTCGATTGATCCGATTCGCAAGGCGGCAGGCGGCGTGCGCGAAATGGATGTGATGCTCGTGAACGCGCGCAAGCTGGCGCGCCACGTGGCCGGCGATTCCCTCACCCGGCTGCTCGAGCATCTGCAAATTGCGCGGCAGCAGAACGCTGAAGTGCTGCGCCGCGTGCTCGGCCGCCGACGCGACCTGGCGCGGGAAAACCTGAAACGGTACTCCCGGTTCCTTCGAACGGCGCTGGCTCCGTGGAAAAAAGCTGAATCCGCAAACGGAGTGCCTGAACCTTCGCATGAAGGGGTCCACTCCGCGGCGATTCAAGTTGTCCGCGAGCTGGGCGAATGGCCGCCGCTCAGCACAGAGAACATCCACGCCTTCCGCATCAAAGTGAAGGAGCTGCGCTACATCCTGCAGCTTTCTGCCGACGCCGATTCCCGCCTGGTGGAAACGCTGGGAAATGTGCAGCGCCTCATCGGCGACTGGCACGACTGGCAGCAATTAGATGAGATTGCGCGGGAGCTGCTGCACACGGAGCCGGACGGCGCGCTCGTGACGCGCATTGGCGAGACGGCCACGAGAAAATTCGATCAGGCGCTCAAAGCCGCGAATACCCTGCGGGGAAAGTATCTGACGGTGCCGTTCGCACACGGGGTTTGAAACCCACGCCCGGTCACAAAGGAAACTGCACTCGCCTATTCGATTGCCGCACCGGCTCGAAAGACACGCCTCAAGTCGCTTACTGAACGTTTGACCCGTCGTCTACACTGGCAGTACTCCATCCAGCAGCTTTCAATTACAACGTTGAATCATGCAAGAGGAGACGCACGTGAAATCGGTCCTCCGATCCTTCCAGTTTTTCTGGATTTATCTTTGGATTTTCCTGTTTTCTCTGCTCCTGCCCGCCGCCGCGTCTTCGCAGCAGTTCACCCGCAATGAAGTTTCCGTCAGTGTTGGGTTGCAGACCGTCGGCCAGGAAACCTGCACGCCAATCGGATCGGGCCCGGAATGCCAGCCGGGAACGAATCACTATGCCTATCTTTCGCTACCATCATTCACCTTCACACGCAACCTTTCGCCCAGCCTTGCCCTGGAAGGCATGGTGCAGCCGACCTCTTTTTTTCTTCAAACCAGTGGATTTGGCTCCGGGAGGCAGATGCTTGCCCTCGGCGGCGTTAAAGTTGGCTGGCGAGGCCAGCGTTGGGGTCTTTACGGCAAGGTGCGCGCCGGTGTAGCGGGCTTCAGCTGCGCCACATTTGATTACGATCCATCTGCGTACTCGAATTGCACCTGGCAGACGAATTTCGCCATGGAGTATGGCGGCGTAGCCGAGTATCGCCTGCGGCCGCGTTGGGCCCTGCGAGTGGACGCCTCGCACCTGATGATTCTCCAATTCGATCAGGTCGAGGTGCGCTATCCGGACGGACTTCCCTTTGAGTACCGCCAAGGCGCAACGCTACAGCACTTCGACGCGCGCGTTGGCATCACGCGCAGTTTCGGACGCCTGGATGATGCGGCGCCTGAGCGAGCGCCAGACAAGCAGGCTTGGGATCTGGGCGCGACGTTTGCCTTGCAGCCGCGAATCTTCCCAGCCTTCCAGTTCTTGAGTGCTTATCCGACCTGGGGCCTGTGGGGTTCGTGGAACTTCAGCCGGCACGTCTCCTGGGACTCGACGGTGATGCACTCGGGCAGAAACCCGGGATTTACCGAGTGGATCGATTATCAGCAGGGAGGCCGCGCCTTCGAGGCGCTCAGCGGCGCCAAGCTTGGAATTCGCCGCGACCACATGGGATATTTTGGCGAGATTCGCGGAGGAACGATCACCTTTGGCAAGACTGAGAAGGAGATTGTTGAGCCCGCGCCCGGTTCCCTCAATTTTTACGAAGGGATGTTCACAAGTCCGGTTTTAAACGTGGGCGGAGTGCTGGAAGTGTACCCGTCGAAGCACACCATTCTTCGCTTCGATACCGGCAGTGCGACGATTTTCTTTCTCGCGAAGAATGTGAAACAAACCTTGCTCGGCTCGACTACCACATTCTCGATTCCGAGCACACAGCAGACCACAATGCTGATGAGCTTTGGAGCCGGATTCCGGTTCTGATTCTGCCCCTGGCGGGCGCTCGAACCGAATTAGACGATGCCCGTGCCCGGCTGCCGCACCAGTGACAGGAACTCCGTGCGCGTCTCCTTTTGCCTGAAGCAGCCCACCATGGCGCTCGTGACTGTGGACGAATGTTGCTTTTCGACGCCGCGCATCATCATGCAAAGGTGCCGCGCCTCGATAACCACACCCACTCCCTGCGGCGCAATGGCCTCCTGAATGGAGTCCGCGATCTGCCGTGTCAGCCGCTCCTGCACCTGCAGGCGCCGCGCGAAAATCTCAACGAGCCGGGGAATTTTGCTGAGGCCGATCACCTTGCCTTTGGGGATGTATGCGACGTGCACTTTGCCAAAGAAGGGCAGCATGTGGTGCTCGCAGAGCGAAAACATCTCGATGTCCTTGACGATGACCATCTCGTCGTAGTCCACCTCGAATAGCGCGCCGTGCAGCACGCGCTTCGGGTCCTGATCGTAGCCCTTGGTGAGGAAGGCCATCGCCTTTTCTACCCGTTCCGGGGTCGCGCGCAGGCCGTCGCGATCCGGATCTTCGCCCAGGCGGCTCAATACTTCGCGATACATCTCCTGCGTGCTGAAGCTGCTCAGTCCTTCGTCCGCCTCGATTGCCCCACGAACGGGTTTGCTCACGGCAATTGGATGCGCCATCGTTTTTATCCTCTCGCTGAACACTCAAAGAAATTGTTTTCCGTCTCTTCCACGCGGACATGCTCCAGGTCGCCCGCCGGCAATACATCGTGCAGCAACTCAAAAATCGCCTTACAGAAGTTCTCTGTCGTGGGAACGCGATCGGCAAACAGCGGATCGAGATTCAGGTTTGTGTGGTCGAACCGGTCGAGCACTTGTTTCCGGACTTTGTCATCGAGCGCCACCATATCTACCACCATTCCGGTCTCCGCATCCACCGCGCCGCCTACCAGAACCTCGACGAAATAATTGTGCCCGTGGCCGTGTTCGTTGTTGCACTTTCCGTATGCCGCGCGGTTTTGCTCAGTCGTCAGCGCCGGCGTGTGCAGCCGATGGCTTGCGCTGAGCAAATAGCGGCGGCCGAAGTACGCTCTCACGCCTCACCTCTGTATTCGGCAAAGATCTCCGGCGTCTCATAAACGCGAATGCGGCTCAGCCGCGCTCCGCCCGCTGCGGTCACCACCGGCTCCAGCCGCCTCCATGTGGCGATCGCGATATTCTCCGTCGTCGGAAGGTCATGCTTGAACTCCGGTACATCGAGGTTCAAGTGCTTGTGGTCGTAAGCAGCCAGAACTTCCCGTTCCATCACGCCCTTGAGCCACTTGAGATCGACGACGAAGCCAGTCACGGGGTCTGGCTCCCCCGCCACCGTCACTTCCAGCGTGTAATTGTGCCCGTGCCCGTTGCGGTTCGCACAGCGCCCGAAGACGCGCTCGTTTTTCTCGGCGGGCCAGGATTCATTCCAGTAGAAATGCGATGCGGAAAATGTCGCCCGCCGCGTCAAAAAGATCATTCCTGCCCTCATTGAAGAGATTCCAGAACCCAGGAAAAGTTTCACAGAGCGAAGACGTATTTCAGCAGGATCGAAAAACCTGCGAGTGTTTGACGACCCGCTCAAAATTCGTCGCAGGGCCGTCCGTCTACGGCGCGTAGCTCCGCCCCTTCCAGCTTACGCGCTTGAGGATGCGGTGCTGAAACCAGCTTCGATAGAGCAGCACCACGAAGAGCGGCAGACCCAGGGGCGCGAGCGCACAATCGAGGAAGGGAAAATTCGACTTTGCCACCCGCGCATAGAACCGAAACAGCGTGCGCAACCAAAGCAAAGCCAGAACCCATCCCGCGCCAAGCCACTCCAGCCCGTGCGCTCCCAGCCGTGCGTTCCACAGTTCGTAGGCCAGGATCGGCAGGCCGAAGAGCAGCCCAATATCAAGGGCCCTGAAGATGGCCAACAGCAGCGCGTTATTGAAGAGCAGCTTCAGGTTCTTGGTCCAGCCCTCGATCATTGCCCCCGTGCTGCGGTACATGCGCGCGGAGACGGCGTCGTCGGCATAGCGGAAGCGCAACCCCACTTTGCGCCGCTTGGCCAGGAATGCCAGCTCCACGTCTTCCAGCACCTTGCCGGCCACGCTGGGGTGGCCGCCGAGCCGCCGGTAAGCCTCCCGCTCGACAAGCAGGAACTGGCCATTGGCCGCGGCGATGCGCTGGGCGGGGTCAGAGACCTTGGCCGGCGGATAAGCCAGCGCCAACTCGCAAAAAACGAGCGGCATGAGCGAGCGTTGCGCCAGCCCGCGCACAATTTGCCGCGGCGAGTAGCTCAACATGCCCACCTTGTACCGCTCTGCCTCGTGCAGTGCCCTGCGCAGGTCGCCAGGCTCGTGCACCGTATCTGCATCGGTAAACAGCAGCCAGCGGCCGCGTGCGCGCCGCGCCGCCGTCCAAATTGCGTTCGCCTTCCCTGTCCATCCCGGCTCCAGCTTGCCCGCCTCAAGCAATGTGACGCCGTCGAAGCCGCGCGCGATCTCCGCCGTCCGATCAGTCGAGTGATCGTCCACCACGATCAGCTCCCAGTCGCGGCCCAGCGCAAAGATTTCCTCTGACTGGCTCACCAGCGACTGCAGGCAATCGGCGAGGCATTCTTCCTCGTTACGCGCCGGAATGATCACTGTCAGCTCGATCAGCTCCGCCGGCTCGGGTTGGTCGAAGACGGTCCCCGATTCGGTCTTGCCGGCCCAGTCGCGCCAGTCGGAAGTTGGGCCCGAGTCCTCAGCCGGATCGGCCAAGCCCAGCACCGGTGTCCATCCTCTGGTCCCGCTTCGCTCAGCCTCATCCCTGCTCATCGTGCAGCACCGTTTTCTTCCGGACTTACGCTCCGTATTATAAGGATGTGCGGTTTCCTCG
>CAYYKV010000169.1:0-6821 GCA_964468605.1 uncultured Occallatibacter sp.
CAAGCTCGTTCTTGGGCAGGTCCATGATGTGGCCCACTGAGGCCTTCACATCGAATCCCTTGCCCAGATATTTTTCGATCGTCTTCGCCTTGGCCGGCGATTCCACGATCACCAATGATTTCGTTGTTGCCATCCCTTGACCCAGTTCCCTCTCTTACCCTGCTCGACCTGTTGACCTGTTTGACTCTCAGCCAGGCATTCCGTTCCAGCGGCTCGTTCCCGAGCCTTGTTCCGATCCCTGTTCAGCGCGTTCTTCCGCGTCTTGTTCCGCGTCTCGTTCGCGGCGGCCGGCTCGCATTAGGCCCGCCTCCCGCCCGACTCCGGCAAAAAATTGGCCGCAAGGCTTGCACCGTAGCACGGAATACCCCCTCATTTCCACCTGCCTTGCGAGTTTTTCTTGCCTGTCCGTCCCAATTCCAGGTGCAGAAACCCGCCTCCGCGGCCCGCAAACCGCCTCAAATCCATCCTTTTGCATCCATATACTGAGGCGCATCCGATAAGTAACTGCCACATTTCGGCAGCCAGCCCGGGAGCCGCCCACGTTGGTCCCTTGGTCCCTCGGTCCCTGCTCTACATCGTCCGCACGTAATTCTTCCCCGGCAGTTGCCGAACCCGGCCCGCCATCTCCAGCTCAAAAAGTGCGGTAAATACCTCAGAGGAAGTGAGTTGCGTCTCAAGCAGGTCGAGAATCTCATCGATCTGCAGGCTCTCGTCGGCGCGCAGGACCTCCAGCACCATAGCCTCCTGAGGCCGCAGCACTGGATCAGGCAATAAGGATGCGCCAGCCATCGGTTTAGATGCAGAGGGGGCCTCCGCCTCAAGCTCTTGCCGCACTTGCGAGGGCAGGTCCTCCCAGATGTCCTCCCAAGTGGCCACGAGCTTAGCACCCTGTTTTATCAACGTGTTAGGCGTCCATGAGCCCTTGTTGGTCACATTGCCAGGAACCGCAAACAGGTCCCGGTTTTGCTCGGCTGCGCACCTTGCCGTCACGCGGGTACCGGAGTTCTCGCCCGCCTCCACGACCAGAACGGCCACGCTCAGCCCGCTCAGAATGCGATTCCGACGAGGAAAATTCTGGGGCGCGGGGAACGTCCCCATCGGCACTTCGCTCACAATCGCCCCGCCTGTTGCCAGAATCTCCTCGGCCAGCTTCTTGTTTTCCCTGGGATACACGACGTCGATTCCTGTGCCCCACACGGCCACAGTGGGCATGCGCGCAGCCAGCGCTCCCTTGTGGGCGCAGGAGTCAATGCCCCGAGCCATGCCGCTCACAATGAGCAGCCGCCGCGCCGCCAAGTCCCGCGACAGCAACTCGGTAATGCCCGTCCCGTACGGAGTCGGGTGCCGAGTGCCAACCACAGCAATCGCCGGCCGGCTCAGCAATTTCGCGTCACCGCGCACCCACAGCACCGGGGGCGGATCGTAGATCTCGCGCAGCCGCTCGGGATACTCCGAGCACGAGTAGCTCACCAGCGTCGCGCCCTGCGCGGTCACCCGCGCCCACTCTTCTTCCGCCGCGCGCCGTCCCTTGCCGTCAAACAGGAACTGCGCCGCCTGAGCAGGAAACCGGAGCCCTTCAAGAGCCGTGAGCGGCATCGTAAAGATCTGGCTCGCCGATTTCAGTTGTTTCACAGCGTCCAAAATCCGCTTCGGACCCAATCCCGGCGCCAACGCAAGAGCCAGCCACGCCAGCCGATCTTCGTCCAGTTGCGCCCGCAGCGCCGGTTCTTGTGCCGCCTGAACGGCGCCGTCCCTGCGGACCTGCTCGGTCATCGCTGCCGCGCTGCTGTCTGAACCTTCGCTGTTGTCCAAAATCGATACAGTGTCCAAAATTCGCACACTCCGGCTGTTGTCTTAGAAGACACAAACGCAGTTCAAGGGAATGTTCGCCCACGTTACCCCGGTGGACGAAGGAAGTCAAGCGATGCGATCACCCAGCCGTTCGCGCAACCACTCCTGCATCGTCGGCGAAACCCGCTCGAGCGACGCCAGCCGAAACGTAATCTTCCCGGCTTCGATGATGTGATCGTGCCCTGCCAGCTCCACCATGGCGTCCACGCTCTCCAACGCAAGATCATACGAAGGCTTCAGCCGGGCCCACGGGCTCGAAGCTGCGCAAAGGCAAATGTCGGGACGCAGGCGCCGCAGCGCGCTGTCGGACTCGAAGATCACACCGGCCGGTGGTGAAATTTCTTTGAGAATCTGCTCCACAACTGGTCCCAACGCGCTCTCGCTCGCAGTCACCAACAGCGCGCGCCGCGCTCCCGCGGCAAGATAGCATGCCGTGTCGGTCTCCTGTCCAGGTACCGTTTCCTCCCAGATCGGAGCCGCTTTGCCATGCTCGTCCATTGTGATCTTCACCGCCGTCCAGGGTATCTCCGGCAGAGCGCGCATCAGGCCGCACACCAGCGCTGTCTTTCCCACGCCGCGCCCGCCCCCGCCAACGAGGATGATCGCCATCGCACCAGCCCTACGCCTAGCTTCTAGCTACTAGCTTCTAGCCCCTAGCTTCATCTTGCGGGAATCGATATGGCCGGTTCGACCGCAGAAGAGCTAGAGGCTCGAAGCTAGCGGCTGCCTTTCTGCCTTTTCGCCAGCCTCGCCAGCGTCGCCTGCTCGCGCAGCACCTGCTGTAACGGCCGCGCCGGCGTGCCCCAATGCACCGTTCCCGGCTTCAGTCCTTCATTGGTCACCGTCTTGCCGCTGAAGACGCCGGCCTGCCCGCCGAGAATCACTCCCGGTCCCACGTGCACGTGGTCCCCGATACCCACCTGCCCGGCGAGCACCGCGCCCTTGCCAATCGTGCTCGAGCCAGAGATGCCGGTGAGCGCAACCAGAATCGCATCCTCGCCGATGTCGCAGTTGTGCGCCACGTGCACAAGGTTGTCGAACTTTGCGCCGCGCCGCACGCGCGTCTCGCCGAGAGCGCCCCGGTCAACGGTTGAATTCGCGCCGATCTCCACGTCGTCTTCGATCACCAGTGTTCCCTGCTGCGGAAACTGGGTGTACGCGCCGGTGGCCGGGTCGCGGGCATAGCCGAAGCCGTCCGCACCGAGAACTACACCGGCGTGAATCATCACGCGGTTGCCGATCGTTGTTCCTGGATAAACCACCACGCGCGGATAGATGCGACACGCCTCGCCGATGCGCACGCCCTCGCCGATCACCGCGCCTGGCTCGATGCGCGTTCCCGCGCCGATCTGCGCGTGATCGCCGATGACTGCGCAAGCGCCGATGGTCACGTCCGCGCCGAGCTTGACATCAGCCCCGATAACAGCACTCGGGTGAACTCCCCTGACGAGCTGCGGCTTCGCCAGCAACTTGGCCGCGCGCGCAAACCACAACTTCGGCTGGTCGGATTCAACCACGGCAGTCGACGGGTTCGACGCATACGACGCCGCCAGCCCCGGCTTCAGGACCACTGCCGCCGCGGGACTCTTGAGCGCTGCGCCAGCGGTCGCTGCATCTTCGGCGAATAGCAGTTCCGTCGGCGACACGCGCTCGCGCCCGTTCACGCCGGTGATCTCCGTCTCCGGCCGGCCATGCACCAGCTTGCCGCCGAGTTGTTTCACCAATTCGTAAATCGTCATCGCACGACGCTCTCACTTAGTTCTACGTCTCCAGGGCGTGTTTCAAAATGGTTGCATAGAGTCCAGTTGTTCTCTCTCAGGGGTTAAAACCCCATTTTTTGCTGCCTTTTTCGGCCGGGCTGAAGCCGTGCCCTTGTTACAAAACTGATTCTTGAAACACGCTCTAGTCCCTGCCATCAGTACAGCCCCGGCTCCCCCGCCGGCCGCGTCTTCCAGCGCCTGTGAATCCACAGCCACTGGTCAGGATAGCGCCGAATCCACCGTTCCAGCTCAGCCGTGCAACGCCGCGTGCCGTCCAGAATATCCGCGGCGCGGTCTGCCGTGCGGGGAATCTCAATCTCCGGCCCAAAGCGGAGAACGTACTGCCCTTCGCCAGGCTCCCAGAGCATGAATCCGGGCAGCACCGCTGCGCCGGTGTTGCGCGCCACGTGCGCAAGGCCCGTCCCCGTGCAGGCGTCGACTCCGAAGAAGTTCACGAACTCACCCCGCGGCGGCGTCATATTCGTGTCAATCAACATTCCCACCGTGCCGCCGGAGCGAATCGCCGTGAGCAGCCCGCGCCCAAAATCGTCCTTCGACAGGACAAAATTTCCGTGCATGCAGCGAATGCGATTCACGTACTCATCCAGCAGCCGGTTATCGAGCCTGCGAATCAGCATGCCCATGGGATAGCCCATCAGCGAGTGATAGAAGCTTGAGAGCTCCCACGCGCCCAGATGCCCCGTGAGAACAAGGACTCCCTTGCCGCGAGCCTGCGCGGCCGTGTAGTTTTCGAGGCCCTCGGTGCGCAACCAATCACGCGTATTTTCCGCCGTGTAGCGCGTCATGCGGCAGAATTCGACCAGCTGCCAGCCCAGGTGAACGTACACGCGCCGGAGAATTCCTTTCCTGGTTTTGGACGGGAGTTCCGGGAAAGCCAGCTCGAGATTCCGCATGCCTACGCGGCGCAGCCGGCCGAAGCACCAGTAAACCAAAAATGCAATGGCGCCAGAGAAAATGCGCGCAACGCCGCGCGGCAAGCGGCCCAGGCAGCTGGCAACGGCTACAACGATCCCATACTCGAGGTTGTCCCACATCGTTTTTTGAGTAAGGACCAGTGTAGACGCTCAATGCGGCGATGATGGCCACGGAGCCTGCCTGAATCGCTGGTCTCCTGACCGGCTGCAATTTCGGCGCCTCGCCACCAGCGTCACCAGCTTCCGACCAAGAGGAGAGTGGAACGCGAGCCTTCACGCCCTGACAAAACGCAGGCGCAGCCTCGGGCCTTCAGGTGTTGCGGAAAAAGCGGACAACGGGGAGAAAATCATCCCTCAGCGGCTAAAGCCGCGATCATTTTGCGTCATTTACGGCACGAGTAAACTCGTGCCCTTTCAAAACAGCGATTTTATCCGCAGCCACTTGAGGCCTGGTGGCTGAACTGCCAACTCGCTGACCTGCTTCCTAGTGCGCCCGGGCCTGGACGAAATACTGCGCGACATCGCGGACAAACGGAACCGCACCGGGCGGCACGGCGACGTCGCCTTGCAGGATCGTTTCGAAGTGGTGGGGCGTTCCGTAGTAGAGCGTTGTGTCATCCTGATTCTGGCTCACGCTGGTCCCGTCCAGGTCGATACCGGCGAAGATGCCCTTGGTGCGCGAATAGCTCAAAAGCTCCGCACTCATCTTCCAATCCGTTGAAGCCGTTCCAGAGCGGCCCACAGGCCCGGCCGCGGCAGAGGCATCGCCGCCAATCTTGAATTTATCCTTGAGCAGATCCTGCATGCCGCGATCGTTCACCGCGATCAGAATCAGATCCGTCGCCTGGCCGCCCCATTGGAAACCGAACGACCCGCCGGCCATACGGATGAACACGGGCGCGCTCCAGCCGTGGCCGGTGCGGCACGTGACCACGCCCTGGCCGTACTGAGCGCCCACGAAAAAAGCGCCCTTCACCATGCTTGGGACAACAGCCACGCACGTGGCCGACTTGAGAATGTTGCTTGGAACCGTCCTGTCACCGGCGCCCATGATCTGGTCGAGCACCACTTTGGCCGCATCGATGCGAGCCTGCAAATCCTCCCTGGTGGAGGCGGCAAAGGCTGTAGTGGGGAGCAGTAGGCTGAGGAAGATCGAAACAATGACTTTTTTCATCTCAATATCCTTTCCATTCGCGGATTAGCGCCGCGGATGCAAGACTTTGTGTCGGTGGGCATTCGTCCCTCTGCCGGAGCCATCGAGCTGGAGGACTCATGGGAACGGTCGCCCGGCAGCCTGCGCCGAATCCTCCCCGAACAGTTTACAGCTCAGCCTACCGCATTCATCGGCACAGTGGTTCCACAATTGCTATACCCGCGCCGGTGGCGTCATGGAATATTGATCAACCGCTAGTTGCTGAGTTGGCGGTGAGACATCCGGAGCCATTGCTAATCGAACCAACAATAGGCGTAGGACGGTGAAACCTTGACCTCGTCCGCATGTGGAGAGAACGTGTCGGTGAAGTCGCTTACCATTTCTTTCGTCATGGGCTCTTCGCATTCGACGCCTTCGATCGTGATCCGACAATCTGGCCGACCCTTAGGTAATGCGTATCCGTGGGCAGTGAACTGAGGATGTCGCCTAAGAAATGGCAGGAACAGGCTGTCCACACCGGCACAGCTATTCCATTTACCCAACGCCACGAATCCGTTGGCGACAAGTTTCTCCAAGACATCCAATGGCAAGCCGCGAAACCGACTAAGCGATTTCCTTGGACCATTTGAGATGTAGGGCCGAAGAATCTCATCACGCAATTCAATATTCATTGGCTCGACAACCCGAGGCGCGAAGCGCCTGTACTCAAAGGATTTTCGCCGTTTAGATGAATCATACTATTGGGTTCCGGGAGGATTGTTTCCCAACCGGAATTAGTAGACCGTTTAACGTTCTGGATTGGCAGACTCGACGACACAACTCCTTGTGCGGCCTGAACTTCGACATTTTCTTCACAATTCAGCCTGCCGCCGCTCGACAATCTGCATCGAAGCAGAAGTAGCAATTTGAAACTTGTGGAAGTTTGCCATGACGCCGATGCGGCTTAGGAATCAAGGAGGTTGGAGATGAAGAAGTTGCTTGTGATGCTGTTGATTGCCAGTTTTGGAGTTGCGGCGCGTGCCGCCGACGACCAGGAGAAGTTGGATGGACGCTTGGACGCCGCCCGAAACGTGATCGACTCGATTATGTCTGTGCCTGACAAGGCCGTTCCCGATGGGATCG
>CAYYKV010000170.1:0-6780 GCA_964468605.1 uncultured Occallatibacter sp.
AGCCCAACGGCCTCTTCTATCACGCACCTGACGTCCCGTTCTTCTGGGGCCGCGGCGATGGATGGGTGGCCGCGGGAATGACGGAGATGCTGCGCGACCTGCCCGCCGATCATCCGCAGCGCGCGCGCATCATGGCCGGCTACAAACTCATGATGGCTGCGCTTCTTAAGTACCAGGCTCCCGACGGCATGTGGCGCCAGCTCATCGATCACGACGAGGCCTGGGAAGAGAGTTCCAGCTCAGGCATGTTCACCTTCGCGCTTGTCACCGGCGTCAAGAACGGCTGGCTCGACGCGGCCGCGTACGGGCCCGCGGCGCGCAAGGCGTGGATCGCGGTCACCGGCTTCATCGATCAGAACAACGACGTGACCAGCGTCTGCGAGGGCACGAACAAGAAAAACGATCTGGAGTATTATCTGGAGCGCAAGCGCAGGACCGGCGACTTCCATGGCCAGGAGCCTGTGCTCTGGGCCGCGTCTGCTCTGCTGCGCTGATCGCGCCCGTGAGGAAATGAACTCGAAGATTGCGCCTGTCCGCGGCTGTCGTAGCTGACTCCGCTAGCGCCGCTAACTCCGCTCTCAATCAGTCCAGCCGCGTCAGGTACGCGCCGCCTTCCACCGGCTGCAGTTGCCGCGCAATTTGCTCGGCCATCGCGCGATCGTCACCCTGCGGCCGGATGCGAACCCAGTAGCTATTCTCACCGGGGAACTCAATCACGTTCGCGCCGGGATAATCGCGCAGCAATTGCTCTTTCAGCGCAATCGCTTCGTCCTCGTCATGGAACGCGCCGATCTGCACGCACCAGCGCCCGCCCGAATTGATCGGCTTGGGCGTTTCGTACACATCCATGCGCACCATCGCCATGCCAGTGCGGTAAATGCCCACAGCTTTGGCCGAAGCGATCGTTAGATCGAGCATCCTGTCTTCCACGAACGGTCCACGATCGGTGATTCGCATGGCGCTTGATTCGCCGGTCTTCAGGTTGGTCACCACCACCAGTGAACCCATGGGCAGCGTGCGATGCGCCGCCGTCATCGCATCGTCGTCAAAGACTTCTCCATTCGCGGCATGGCGGCCCTTGTACGGCGCGGTGTACCACGTGGCGTAGCCAACCTCGCTCAGAATCGGCCTGTGCGTCGCAACGAATGCGAGATCGTCGTCGTTGATCCCTCCTGCCGGCGCCGGCGTGACCGGAATTCTTGCAGGCGCCGATGCAGTTGGCGCCACGGGAGCCGGCTCGGCCTCCGGCGGCAAAGCCTGCGGAGGAACCGCGCGCGTGTTCTCCCGGTGCTTGCACCCATCCGCTCCCAGTGAAACGATTGCTACCAGGGCGAAACTCACCGCCCAGCGCACCACCATGCCGCGCCAGCTGGCATCGGGCCGCACTGCCCTGCCATGAGGATCGCCTGCGCTCAAGTGCGCGGCCCCTTATTTGGATCATTCGCCTGATTGGGCGCCTGGCCATACGGCTGATTCGGCGACGGCTTGTTTTGTCGCTCAAAGCGGTCGGCCAAATTGCGCAGCGTGTCGGCGGCCGTGCGCATGGCGGTAATCGACTCCCTGCGCACTTGCGGAATCACTGCGTCGTTCACATAGGTAATGGCGTGGCGCAACTCCATTTCGATCAGCTCGATCGCTTCGTCGATCCTCTGGCCCATCGTCGGCGGACCGCCCCATCCCGGCATATTTGGTGTGCTCATGATCGAAGCCCTTCCTTTGCATCCTTAGATAAATGCATAACCTGTCCAAAGTCTGCGCGACACAACGAGCCGCGTCAATGCCTTGGCAGCCTGCGGGGACCGCCAAGATTACTATTGACGCGAACCCACCGCTTTCGCATGATGACGCTAGAGGCTCCCCTGAAGACCCGCCGCTCATTTGTGACGGCTATTTCGAGTTCGATTTGTTCACCAGCTGAGGTTTCACCATCTTGCCCAGCGAAGTTTTTCGCCATAAGACGATTGGATGCGGCTTATCGCGTGCGCGAGCGCGGAAACCCAGAATCTTCGCCCTGCAACTTTTCGCGTTGGCGCTGGCTCTTTGCGCCGGCGAGTCTGCCGCCGCGCAAACCCAGACTGACAATTCTCCGCCGTCTGATTCAGCGCCTGCTCTCCCGCCCGCGCCCCAGCCACAAAGCTCAACCCAACCCACAGCGGCCCCGTCCGCCAAAACTTCAAATGTGCAAGTCGAGACTCCCCTTCCGCGGAAGCCCGCCAAGCCTCCGGAACCTCCTAATCCCTGCGCCGTGAAAAACGCAGGCGCATCCATGGCGGCCACTGGCGCCTTGCGCGCGGTCTCCGTGCTCGGCTTGGGCGAAACCACGCGTGAAGCCGGCTCAACCGCAGTCGAGTCGAAAGTCTGCGTGCAGCATGCGCCGTTCTTCAACTGGTATACCCGCTTTGTCACCGGCCCCGAGGTCGTCCGCTTTTCGCCTGAACAAAAGCTTCGCCTCGCTCTCGATAACCTGATCAACCCCTTCAACCTCGCCACCATCTTCGGCGAGGCAGGCATTCAAGTCGCGGCCGATTCGCACACGGCTTACGGTCCAGGATTCCCCGGCTGGGGCAGATTGTCCGGGGTCAACTTCACCCAGGACATGACCGATCAATTCTTCGGCACCTTCCTGGTTCCCACCATCACCCACACTGACCCGCACTACCATCGCCGTCCTGATCTCAGCATTCCGCGCCGCATTCTCCATTGTGTAGACGAGACCTTCTGGCAGCGTGCCGACAACGGCTCGAACACGTTCAATTACTCCCAGATTGTCGCTCCCGTCTTCGACATCGCCATCTCCAACCTCTATGTTCCGGATCTCGAGACGCGCTTCTCCGCCGATGCCGAACGCTATGGAATCGACGTGGCCACCGCGCCCATCGACAACCTCATCACTGAATTCGTGCCCTCGATCGCCAGTCACATCCACACCCACGTCGTCTTCGTCCAGCGCATCATCAACCAGGTCGCCGCCAACCCGCCGTAGGCCCGTGGTCGCGGTTGTCGTTAGACCATCGTGTCGTGGTAGATTCACATCACAAGTCCCCGGCCCCCACCCACGTAGGTTTCAGCCCTTGCAGGCTTCATCAGGCGCAACGGAGGTAATTCGAGAAAATGAAAAGCGTTCGCAGGTCCTTCTCCCGTTCCCGCACGTTCAGTGCAATATGCCTGGCTTTTGCATGCATGCTGCTGGGCGTGATGAGCAACCAGACCGCCAGGGCGCAGGCCGCGGCCCCGCCGATCGGCAGCTGGGTCAACGTGAACAAAACCAATGGCCTGGTGGTCATGCAGAGCGGAACCTGTGGCTTCCTGGTCAACGGCAAGGCGAAGTGGTCCGGCACCTGCAGGTGGGAGACCCCCTCGGCCAGAGGCGGGATTCTGGACCTCACGTACCCGATGCCTCTCCAGCCGGGGCACATCCGTTGGAGCGTTATCTACGTTAACCAGACCACCATCACGCTCGATGGAGAGACGTTCTACAAGCAGGCGAACTAGGGCGCAGCGCTGGAATCCGGACTCCCACCCCACGAACGAAGACCTGTTCGTGGGGATCTTGAGACCCGGGGCGCCCAGCACGAGGCTCCTCGGCAGCGAGAGAAAACGAGGCTCTAACTTCCGTGTGATCTGCCATTTGCACCGAGCCAAGATCTCGTATCCGGCTCCCGCTCACCGCCCCCAAATCCCCATACAGCCCCCGATTCCGCCATTCACTGCACCTCTCTTGGGTTGACCGCCGTTCCAAAGTACCCTCGTAATGACTTCTTAGCCTTCGTGTCCCCTCTGGGATTCGCAAGGCCTGAGCCGGGGAACTAATTGATCCCCGGCGCCTTAAAACCAAATTGAGGAGACCGCATTCATGCCTAAAGCCGTCAAGTACGTCGAGAAGGCCGCCGTCTACGCAGCCAAGGGAGCGTGGGTTGTTTTTGAGCGCTTGAACCGCATCAGCCCCAACGCCTCCTTCACGCCCAAGTGGAGCGACAAGCCTCTCCTCAAGAGCTATCAAAAAGAGAAGCCGCCCCTCGGCTGGCCGCGCACCACGGACTCGCTCTGTCCCAAGTGCGTCCCCGAGATTCGCAAGCAGATTCTCGACGGCAAATTGCCCCACGAAGTTCTTCTCAACGAAAAAGTCGGCGAAATCAAGGCCCAGATCATCGAGCGCGACGGCAAAATCCTCATGGTCAAGGACTGCCCCAAGCACGGCCACTTTGAAGACGTGATGTCCATCGACCCGGTCTTCTTCAAGCACCTTGAAGAGAGCTTCCCCGGCCGCGACATGCGCGCCCACGGCGAAGGCGACAAGAATCTGCACCATCACGGCACCTCCACGGTCACTCACGGCCGCGGCTCGGTACTCACCATCGATCTGACCAACCGCTGCAACATGATGTGCGATCCCTGCTTCATGGACGCCAATCAGGTTGGCTTCGTCCACGAGCTCACGTGGGACGAAATCAAGACCATGCTCGACAACGCCATCACCATCAAGCCCAGGCGGCAGATGAGCGTTCAGTTCTCCGGCGGCGAGCCCACTCTGTCGCCTTACTTCCTTGACGCTGTCGCCTACTCGCGCAAGGTTGGCTACAACTCGGTCCAGGCCGCGTCCAACGGCATTGAATTCGCCAAGTCGAAGGAGCTGTGCCGCGCCGCTGCTGAAGCGGGCCTGCGCTACGTCTACCTCCAGTTCGACGGCATCGGCAACGCTGCCAACTCGCACCGCAAGGTCGGCAACCTCTTCGACGTCAAGCTGCAGGCCATCAACAATCTGCACGAAGCCGGCGTTGAAATCGTGCCCGTCACGACCATCATCAACGGCATTAACAACGAGCAGGTTGGCCGCATCATCGAGTTCGCGCTCGACAATCCCAAAAAGATCAGCTTCCTCTCGTTCCAGCCGGTCAGCTTCACCGGCCGCGACGAAGACATCACCGACGATCGCCGCGTTGCCCAGCGCTACACGCTCTCGCACATGGCGCACGACGTCAAGGCGCAGGTCGGTATGGGCGAGCCGGCGCGCGACTGGTTCCCTATCAGCTTCATGAGCACCTTCTCTGATTGGGCCGATCTCATTCACGGGCCCACCGCCGAGTGGGGCCAGCTCTCCTGCGGATGCCACCCCAACTGCGGCATCGGCATGGCTGTGATGATCGACAAGGAAACCAAGGAGTCCGCTCCCGTCACTGCCTTCCTCGACATGGGCCAGGTGGCCAAGGATCTGGCCAAGGTCAATGACGCCGCCCGCGGCAAGTTCCTGTCCGTCCTCGGCCTCGGTCTCTCGCTCATGCGCAACTACGATCCCTTCCAGGCGCCCACCCACTTCAAGATCACTGACATGATGAAGAAGATGGACAAGACCTTCAACGCCACCGGCAAGAACTACGGCAGCGTCAAGGGCGACCGCACCATCGAGGACATCAAGATTCGCCGTCAGGATCGCTGGAACTTCCTGTTCATCGCCGGAATGTGGTTCCAGGATCTGTTCAACTACGACTTCCGCCGCACCGAGCAATGCATCATTCCCTACGCCACGCAGGAAGGCGAGATCAGCTTCTGCGCGTACAACACCGGCGTGGGGTGGCGCAACATCATCGAGAAGATGCACATGACCGCGACCCTCACCAAGTGGTATGAGGAGCACGGCCGCCACGAGATCTTCGCCGGCGGCAAGAAAGTGGGCATGAACCACGTTGGCCACGATCTGAACGTCAATATGGAACACGTGAACGCCGAAGCCAACCACACGCTCGACAACCTCGGCATCGCCAAGAACGCTCGCGAAGAAAAGATTCGCGCGCGCGACGAAAAGATGAAGCAGGAAGCCGAGAACGCTCGCATGGCCAAGCTCTACCGCGAGCACGTCCTCGGCGAAAAGCCGGTTGACGGCCTTGTAAGCCTTGATTCAATCAAGCCAGCCTCGAACAACGCCACGTCGCCCATCAACAGGCACCGGCAGCAGGAAGGTGAGCTCGTTTCCGGCGACTAATCGCTTCACTGGCACCTTGGTTCTCTCAACACGAAGGCCGTCCGCGCTTGCGGACGGCCTTCGTGCTGCTGTGCTCAAAATTGTTTCGCCGCTCGTGCGACCGTCTATCTCGAAGATAAGTTCCGCAGTTCCTGTTTTGGATTGCTCTCCCGCTCCTGAAGCCGCAACCTGTCATCGCTCGAATCAGCTACCATGGGACCATGACCCCGGGGAATTGCGGAAAGCCTGCGTGCGCGGTTCGCATTTCTGTGCCTGTTCCTCTCAAAGGGGCCATGCCAGCACGCCGCGGCCTGCGCGGATTGGCGCTCGCGGCGATCTTGCTGACCACAGTCTTACTGCGGGCGCAACAGTCCCCAGCCTTCGTAACATGGCAGGGAACCCTGCGCGACGCTTCCGGCGCTCCAATCTCCCCAGCCGAAATCCGCCTCACCGGCAACGGAATCAGCTCTGAAGCGCCAACCGGCGTCGACGGCACGTTCCACTTTGCCGGCTTGGCCGCCGGTCAATACAAACTCGCTGTTGAGGAGCGTGGCCGCAACATCGGCTATCCATCCACGATCACCATCTCGCAGGCCGCCCCGCCCGCCCTCCTCACTCTCGCCGGCGGCCAGCTCTCTGTCAGCGCCGTAAGCACTACCGGCGCCACCGGCGGCGAGCAGCTCTCCAGTGCGGCCGTCAGCGAACTCCCGCTCAACAAGCGTGACTTCAGCCAGTTGCTTCTCCTCGCGGCTGGCACCATGACCGACGTCAACGGCGCTACAAACTTCACGCAGCAGTTCGCCATCAACGGCCAGCGCGGCGTC
>CAYYKV010000171.1:0-6662 GCA_964468605.1 uncultured Occallatibacter sp.
TGGCCATGCCCGGCGGCTGCGCCATTGGCGGCCGGCCCATCGATCTGCACATCAAAGGCCTGGAGAAGATGGGCGCGGTCATTACGCAGGAGCACGGCTATCTCGAAGCCCGCGCGGAACACCTGCGCGGCGCGCACCTCGTATTCGACAAGATCACTGTCACCGGCACTGAGGATCTGCTGATGGCCGCTGTGCTCGCGGAGGGCGACACGCTGATGGAGAACTGCGCCCGCGAGCCGGAGGTCGTCGACCTTGCCGCGCTGTTGAACGCAATGGGCGCTCAAATCGAGGGCGCGGGCACGCCCACCATCCGCGTGCGCGGGGTCGCAAGCCTCCACGGTGCGCGCTACCGCATCAATCCCGACCGCATTGAAGCGGGAACCTTTCTCATTGCCGGCGCCATTACCGCGGGCGACCTTATCGTCGCCAACTGCAACGCCTCTCATCTCGGCGCGGTCGTTGCCAAGCTCCGGGAGGCCGGCGCGCGTCTTGACGTGCTCGGCCCCGATTCGATCCGCGTCCGCGCTGCCGCGGAACTTCGCGCTGTCGACATCTCCACCGAGGAGTATCCCGGCTTTCCCACCGATATGCAGGCTCAGTACATGGCCCTGGCCACGCAGGCTGAAGGCGTCAGCCTGGTCCGCGAGAATATCTTCGAGAATCGCTTCATGCATGTGCAGGAACTCGTCCGCATGGGCGCCAACATCAAAGTTGACGCAAGCACTGCCACCGTTCGCGGCCCGGCCCGGCTCACCTCAGCCGCCGTCATGTGTTCCGATCTACGCGCTTCCGCTTCGCTGGTGCTGGCCGCTTTGGTCGCCGAGGGCGAAACGATCGTCGACCGCGTTTATCACATGGACCGGGGCTACGAGCGCATCGAGGAGAAGCTGATCGGCGTCGGCGCCCAGATCCAGCGGCTGGGCAATGTCTTTGCGCCGAAGGAATCTGTTGCAATCGCCGGTTAACCATCCGGCATGAAAACGCATCCTAATCAGAAGTAAGGGTTTCCGCGGGAGATTTTTCAACAGCGCGCAACGAAACCCGTGCCCCTGGGTTGTTATGATTAGAGCGCTTTCGATTCACATGTGGACATAGTCGGCATTGTGCAGCGTGGCAATTACCTCCACCCCACAGGCAAAGACCTGCCAGTGGGGCTCTTGGAGAGGAAATTGCCACTTGACATCCGTCATTCTGTTAAGCGCAGAATCGAAATCGATGTAACCGCCAGGAAAAGGTTCCCCGTTTCCGGCAGATTCGAACCACGGAGGTAAGAATTCCTGTGAAAAAGACTCTTTTGGCAGGGCTGCTCGCCCTGTGTCTCACTCCTGCGATTGCGATGGCGCAGGTCATCGTTCGCATTGCGCCGCCTCCACCGATCCACGAGGTCCATGACCATCCACCGCATGACGGATGGGTATGGCACGAAGGCCACCATCGCTGGGATGGCCAACGCTACGTCTGGGTCAAGGGCTTTTGGGTACGGCCTCCGCACCCCGGCGCTGTCTGGGTTGCTCATCATTGGGAACAGCGCAACGGCGGCTGGGTCCTGATCGAGGGCCACTGGCAGTAGCCGAGAGTCCAAAATGGGAAAGCGGGGCGCAAGCCCCGCTTTTCTGTTTACCGCCCGATAAATCGAGGTCCGAACTCCGCGGGTTGCACTTCAGCTGATCTCGATTACATCCGACGCCGCTGCGGCCGCTTTCTCGGCCTGCTCCATCACCTTTTCCGCAATTGCGTAGAACGCCGCCGCCTGCGGGCTCTTCGGTCCGGCCAGCGCCACAGGCATTCCCCGGTCGCCGCCTTCGCGAATTGCCGGGACCAGCTCGATCGCTCCCAGAAATGGCACGTTGAACTGCTTGGCTGTGCGCTCGGCGCCGCCGCGCGAAAAGATGTCGATCTCGTGGTGGCAATGCGGGCATGTAAAGTGGCTCATGTTCTCCACAATCCCCAGCACCTCTACATTGACCTGCGCAAACATCTCCAGAGCCTTGCGCGCGTCCTCCAGGCTCACGTCGCTGGGGGTAGACACGACGATCGCGCCGGTCAGCGGCACGGTCTGCACCAGCGAAATCGCCACGTCGCCCGTCCCCGGAGGCAGATCGACGATGAGATAATCCAGCTCGCCCCAGTTCACCTGCTGCAAGAATTGCCGGATGATCTGGTGCAGCATCGGACCGCGCATCACCAACGGCTTGTCGCCGGGCGAAATATATCCGATCGAAATCGTCTTCAGGCCGTGCGTCAGGTTGGGCTCGATGATGTTGCCCGCGCCCACCTTCGGCGGCTGCGAGCTGCCCATCATCAGCGGGACATTGGGCCCGTACACGTCGGCGTCCATCAGCCCCACGCGCTGGCCCAGCTTGCTCAGCGCGATGGCCAGATTCACGGCCACTGTGGTTTTGCCCACGCCGCCCTTACCCGAACCGACTGCGACAATCTTCGAAACGCCGGGCAATGCGACCGGCGAAGGCATGGCCTGGGAATGTGCCATTGTTTTTTGTTGCTCCTTATTAGATTGTTTCAGATCGAACGCCGCGTTGTTTCAGATCGCGGGCCGTTCCTTTCAGCGTTTCTCTTCTGCTTCGGCCAGAGCCGCTACAGCCAGCTTGCCCTCCGTGCGCCGCACGCTTTCGCGCTCGCGATGTTCTCGGCGGCGCAGCGCGTCATCATAGCGCCGGATCTCGTCCGGTGTCTCCGGCTTTAACTGCGGAACTCGCTGCACTCGCCCCTGCTCGTCCATGGCCACAAACACCAGGTAAGCGCTGGCCACGTGAGCTACTTCTCCGGTCCGCGTGTTTTCTGCCCATACCTTCACGCCCACTTCCATCGAGCTCGTAAACGCCCGGTTCACGCTCGACTTCAGCGTGACCAGATCGCCCAGGTGCACCGGACGGATGAAGTCGATATGATCCATCGCCGCGGTCACAACGTTCGTGCGTGAGTGCCGATAGGCTGCCATTGCACCCGTCAAATCGATAAAGTGCATCAGCCGGCCGCCCAGTAGATGGCCAAGCATGTTGGTGTCATTGGGCAGCACAATCTCCGTCTTCTCCGACTGCGTGCTCGCCACCGTACGCACTCGGGGGTGGAGATCGACTTCAGGGTGGATATCTGGGCTGTTCATGGCGCCTCCATTTCCACTGCTTCCTGAGTATCTTTTGATCGTCTTCATCGCCCGCAAGCTAAAATAGAACCTGCAGCGGCCTTGGTCCGGAAGATTACCAGCCTTCATGTTCCAGTTTGGGCAATCCGCGCCAAAACCGCAAATCCCTCACCGTCCGATACAGCGAAATCGGCCCGGACTCAGGCAAAATGGATAAAGTCGCAGGATTGAGAGAGATTCTCGCGCTCGACCCTAAGAACAGCTTCGCCCGGTACGGGGTCGCAATGGAGCTTGCGAGCCGGGGCGAAATCAGTCTTTCGATTGCAGAATTTGATCATCTCCTGGCCAACGATCCGGATTACACTGCAGGCTACTTCATGTCCGCGCAAACGTTGGCGGGCGCGGGCAGAAGGCAGCAGGCGATCGAAAGGCTCAAAGCCGGAATCGCTTGTGCCGCAAGAACCGGTAATACCCATGCACTCAATGAGATGCAGACGATGCTCGGCGAAATGGAGGCGCAGGAGTAGTTCCCAGGCTGACCATGCGGGGGATCTTCTCTCCTCCAGTCTTAGAATCCGAGCGCAAACCGCATCCGTCGCGTTTTAGTGGATTGCCCCAGACATCCCTCGCGCATCTAAAGCGTCTAAAGGAGCAATATGACGAAATACTCGATCGTGGTTCCCTTCCACAACGAGGAAGAGAACGTAACCGTCCTGTATGCACGGCTCAAGCAAGTCATGGAACAGACGGACGAGTCTTTTGAGCTGATTTTCGTCGACGACGGGTCAAGCGACCGCACGTACAAGCTCCTGGAGGAGGTTGCCGCCGTTGACAGCCGCGTCCTGGTCGTCAAGCTGCGCCGCAACTTTGGCCAGACCTCCGCCCTGGCTGCCGGTTTTGACCACGCATCGGGCGACTTTATTCTTGCGATGGACGGCGATCTGCAGCACGATCCAAATGACATTCCCGCTTTTCTCGAAAAACTTGATGAGGGTTATGACGTCGTCTCCGGCTGGCGAAAGGTGCGCATTGATAACTTCATCTTTCGCCGGGTTCCCTCCGCCTGCGCAAATTGGATCATGGCGCGCCTTTCCGGTGTTCCCATCCACGACTTCGGCACAACCTTCAAGGCCTATCGCCGCGAAGTCATCCAGAATATTCCGCTCTACGGCGAGATGCATCGCTTTATTCCCGCCCTCGCCAGCTTGCATGGCGCATCTATCTGCGAGATTCCAATTCGCAACTTGAAGCGAGTCCGCGGAAGGAGCCATTACGGTCTGGGCCGCACAGTGCAGGTCTTCTTTGACCTAATGACCATTCGTTTCCTGCTCAAGCATATGAGCCGGCCGCTGAACTTCTTTGGCGGTTGCGGAATTCTGGCCATGCTTTCCGGTAGCATCATGGCGGCGACCCTGCTGGGACTGAAGCTGATCAATCCGCACGCGGACTTGATGGAGCAGCACGGCCCCATGTTCGTCATCGCTTCGGTTCTCATCGTCTGCGGCGTACAGTTGCTGGCTCTCGGCCTGCTGGGTGAGCTGCAGGTGCGCCACTACTACAGCAACCAGCGCTCCACGTCCTACACCGTGGACCGCCTGGTGCGGCTGGAATCTTCAGAAGAGCGGACCTTGCTCTCAGAGAGCAAGGATGAAAATCTCTAGTCCTAGAATCGGATCTTCAATTCCCTTGCGGTAGCCCGGCCTCAAGGTTCATTCTTGAGCAAGTCATGAAAGCCATCCAGATCCACTCAGCGGGCGGGCCCGAAGCTCTCGAGCTCGTCGATCTGCCGATCCCCCAACCTGAAGCCGGCCAGGTGCTTATCCGCATCGAGGCCACCGGAGTCAATTTCATTGAGATCTACTTTCGGAAAGGCGTCTACAAAGCTTCGTTCCCCATGATTCCGGGCAGCGAGGCCGCGGGCACCGTGGAAGAGCTTGGCCCAGGCGTCACCGGATTCAAAACGGGTGACGCCGTGGTGTCCGTGGCGGTCCTCGGTAGCTACGCCGAGTATGCTCTCGTTCCGGCCGCTCAATTGATCAAGGTCCCCGAGGGTTTGAGCCTGGAGCACGCAGCCGCCGCGTTGTTGCAGGGCATGACCGCGCACTACCTCGCTTTCTCCACCTATCCGCTCAAGAAAGGCGACACAGCGCTGGTCCACGCCGGAGCAGGCGGTATCGGTCTGCTCCTCACGCAGATCGCTGCTCGCATCGGCGCGCGGGTTATCACCACGGTCTCCGCGAAGGCCAAAGCCGAGCTTTCACGCGAGGCAGGAGCCTCCGATGTAATTCTTTACGCCGAGAAGGACTTCGAAACCGAGGTCAAGCGCCTGACCGGCGGCAAGGGCGTCGATGTGGTTTACGACTCGGTTGGCAAGACCACCTTCGATGGCAGCCTCAACTGCCTGCATCCTCGAGGGCTGATGGTGCTCTTTGGCGCGTCCAGCGGCACCGTCCCACCCTTCGATCCCAGTCTGCTCAACAGCAAGGGTTCGCTCTTTCTAACGCGGCCCACGCTGTGGCACTATATTGCCACGCGATCTGAGCTGGAGTGGCGCGCGGGTGAGGTGCTCAGTTGGGCTGCCAAGGGCGAGCTCAAACTCCGCACCGAGCACACCTATCCGCTGGCCGATGCCGCTCAGGCCCAGATCGACATGGAAGAGCGCAAAACCGCCGGCAAGGTTCTGTTGGTTCCGTAACCGAGGACCGCGGGGCCATTAACCAGTGATCGCTCACCACTAGCCACTGTCGTGTCGCAAATCCTCATCAAGCCCACCGACCGCGTCTTCGTCCTCACCGGCGCCGGCATCAGCGCCGAAAGCGGTCTGCCGACGTTCCGCGCCTCCGACGGTCTGTGGGCTGGTTTTCGCGTCGAGGATGTGTGCACACCCGATGCATGGCGTCGCGATCCTGCTGGAGTCTGGGCGTTTTACTCCGCGCGTCGTGCACAAGGCAGCAAAGCGAATCCGAATCCAGCCCATATTGCGCTCGCCGAGCTTGAGGCGCAGCTCCCCGGTCGCTATTTTCTTTGTACGCAAAACGTCGACGACCTCCACGAGCGCGCCGGATCGCTGAATCTCGTTCACATGCACGGTGAGCTCGCCAAATCGCGCTGCGAGCGCGAATGCGGCCGCCCGCCCGTCGAAGACCGAGCAATCTACGCAAGCCTGGACCAGGTCGGCCGTTGCCCCTGTGGCCGCCGGATGCGCCCGCACATCGTTTTCTTCGGCGAGATTCCGCTTGAAATGCCGCGCATCGAACGCGAGATCGCCGAATCCACGCTGATGATCGTCATCGGCACATCGGGCAACGTCTATCCCGCGGCGGGATTCGTCAGTTGGGCAAGACAGAGCGGCGCGCAAACGGTCTACATCGGTCCCGAGCCTCCGCTCAACGCTTCAGCCTTCACCCACATCGTCGAAGGCAAAGCCGGGGAAGTGCTGCCCGGCCTATTCAAAGTCCAATCCTGATCCGTTAAAAGTGAAACCTGTATCGCGCCTCGACCGCGAACATCCGCGGATCGTTCCAGTGGAATCCCCCGATCGTGATCGAGTTATCCTGCA
>CAYYKV010000172.1:0-6598 GCA_964468605.1 uncultured Occallatibacter sp.
ACCTGCTGCCGGGGCACGGGGGAGTTTTGGACAGGATCGATGCGTTGTTGCTCGCCGGACCGGTCCTCTGGTACGCACAGGTGATTCATCAGAGGTTTTAAGATTGCTTCTAGCAACTAGAGGCTAAACGTCAGAGGCTGTCTTGAAGCGACTCGCCATTCTCGGTTCAACCGGTTCCATCGGGCAGAGCACCCTCTCCATTGTTGAGCAGTTTCCTGAGCGCTACGAAGTGGCCGCGCTGGCGGCGGGCCGCAACGTGGACCAGGCCTTTGCACAGGTTGTGCGCTGGAGGCCACGAGTTGTGTCACTGGCTACGGCTGAGTTGGCCAGCGAGTTGTCCGCGCGGCTGCGCCAAGCAGGTATCTCAGGGGTTGAGGTGGCGAACGGGACCAAGGGCACGATTGCCTGCGCTACGCTGCCCGAAGCCGACTTTGTGGTGTCGGCCATTGTGGGTGTGGCAGGGCTTGAAGCGACGCATGCGGCTATCCTCGCGGGAAAGCCAGTGGGTCTGGCCAACAAAGAATGCATGGTGGCTGCCGGCGAGATCCTGACGGCGGCTGCACGCGAACGTAACGTGCCCATCCTGCCCATCGACAGCGAACATAACGCCGTACACCAGTGCCTGCGCGTGGGCGAGCATAAAGAGGTAAAGACGATCTGGCTGACGGCTTCGGGAGGGCCGTTCCGCCAGCTCCCTCTGGAGCAGTTCGCGAGTATCACGCCCGAACAGGCGCTGAAGCATCCCACGTGGGTGATGGGCAGGCGCATCACCATCGACTCGGCGACGATGCTGAATAAGGGGCTCGAAATCATCGAGGCCTGCCGGCTGTTCGACGTGACGCCGAGCCAAGTGCGGGTGACCATCCATCCCCAATCCACCGTGCATTCGATGGTGGAGTTCGTAGATGGATCGATCATGGCGCAGATTTCAGTGACCGATATGCGGCTGCCTATTCTGTATGCTCTGGCATGGCCGGAACGACCCAAATCCACCCTGACCTTCGACCTGGCCGCATTGCGACGCCTGGATTTCGAGGAGCCGGAATTCGAGCGTTTCCCCTGCCTGCGGCTGGCTTTTGAAGCCGCCGAAAAGGGCGGAGCGCACTGCATTGCGCTGAATGCGGCGGACGAGGTGGCCGTCTTGGCCTTCCTCGAACGTCGTATTCCGTTCACGGGCATCCCGCGTACAATTGAGAGAGTACTCGCGGCAACCCCGGAGGCCCATCCCGCTACCATTGCGGAGGTGCTTGTCGCCGACGAGGAAGCGCGAGAACAAGCTCGGGCGCTGCTCGTGCAATCTCAATGAGCGCAGGCCGGTTGGCTGCGCTTATCCGAAGGAAACACTCGCACAACGATGCATGACTTTCTGATATCTGCCGCTGCATTTATCGTCCTAATCGGCGTGATGGTGATCGTGCACGAGTTCGGGCACTTTATCGTGGCCAAGCTCTGCGGCGTGCGCGTTGAGGCGTTTTCGGTTGGCTTTGGCCCGCGCCTCTTCGGCTTCAAGATCGGCGAAACCGACTACAAGGTCTGTCTGTTGCCGCTCGGCGGCTTTGTGAAGATGAGCGGCGAGAACTTGCCCGGCGAGAACATGGCCCTCGAGGGCGCCGACCCGGAGAAGATCGAAGCACAAGCGACGGACCCTGGGGCGCTTACTTCGCATCCGCGCTGGCAGCGCATGCTGATCGGTGTTGCCGGCCCAACATTCAACTTGCTGCTGACTTTAGCGCTGATGTGGTTTTACTTCGCCTTCATCAACGAGGTCCCTTCGGTCACGGTGAAGACCACCACCGTGGAGTGGGTGACTCCGGGCTCAGCCGCCGCGGCGGCGGGGATCGAGGCTGGCGACGTAATATTGAGCTTTGACAATTCCAAGCTCCCCGCTGGAGATGACGGCTGGGAGATGGTGTATGACCACGCCCGTTTGAATGTCGACCAGATGGTGCCGATCGTGGTGGACCGTGGAGGAAAGACGCTCACGCTGAGCCTACTGGTGCCGGTCGCCGCTAAGAGCGACAGCTTTGAACTGAGCGACATGGGAATATCGCCTCAGTTTCTACCTGGCCCGATTGCGGTGGCGCAGGTGCAGCCTGGCATGCCGGCCGAGAAGGCGGGGCTGCGAGACGGTGATTTCATCGAGGCCGTAGACGGCCATGAATTCCACTCCGTGAATACGTTGCTCGCCTACATGCAGGCGGAGCGGGGCAAACCAATGACCCTCACCCTGCTACGCAACGGCGCCACGCTGCAGATTGTGGCGACGCCGGAGAAACTCGATACGAGATTTATGCTGGGCTTCTCAACGACCCAGATTCCCATGCGTGATGAGCCCCTGTCGCTTGTATCGGCCGCGGGCAAGTCACTGGTTTTTTTCAGAGACAACTCTCTGCTTGTGGGCGAGGTGCTGGACCGGCTGTTTACTCATCGGCTTTCAGTGAAACAGATGATGGGCCCGGTGGGGATTGCACAGGCGGCGGGCGAAGCAGCCCAAACAGACGGCTGGTTGCCCAAGTTCGGACTAGCCAGCGAAATCAGCCTGCAACTGGGGATTCTGAATCTGCTTCCCTTCCCGATCCTTGACGGTGGCATGATTCTGCTGCTGCTGATTGAGAGCGTGCTGCGCCACGACATCAGCATGGTCATCAAAGAGCGAATCTACCAGGCAGCATTTGTCGTGCTGATGGCTTTCATCGCCTTCACTATCTTCAATGACGTGAGCAGGCTCCAACTGTTTACGCACATCAAGCCGTAAGAACAAGGATCAGGTTTCAGGGGTCAGGGGTTAGTCACTGCGGATGCGCACGGACTCTCCATGAGACCTGGCAAAAGACACATGAAACCTGGAGCAAGAAATGCCGGTCACAACGGAAGTGCGAGTGCGGTATGCCGAAACCGATCAGATGGGCATTGTCTACTATGCCAATTACCTGGTCTGGTTTGAGCTGGGTCGCGTAGAGGTGCTCCGCACTCTTGGCCTTTCCTATCATCGGTTGGAAACGGAATACGGATGCATTTTGCCGGTGATCGAGGCGCGCTGCCGCTACCGCGCGCCGGCTCGCTACGACGACGAGATTCTGATTGAAACGCGGCCAGCGATGATGCGTGGATCCGTGCTCAAGTTCGCCTATCGAATTCTGCGCAAAGCCCCCGAGGGCGGAGAGCAGACGCTGCTGGCTGAAGGCGAGACGGTGCACGTGGTCTGCGACGATCAATTGCAACGGAAACCATTACCCGAGAAATATGCTGCGGCACTGAGGGCGCAGATGGAAGAAGGAGCCGACTCTTTGACTGCGAGAATCGGCTCTGAGGATCCCGCTGAGCGTTAGCCGATCTCGATTCCGGCAGAGGGAAATTTAAATTTCTGGTCCGACGCCATGCGCTCCGCACGAAACTTCAGGCAGGCTTCAATCTCATCTGGGATCAAGACTTGATAAAGCGTTCCATCGCGGTTGGGTTCGCCTTCCTTGCGGATGGCGCCGATGGTTTCCAGAGCGCGCAGCGTATCCTGCACCTTTCCCAGCGAGACCGGATTCTCGTCCAACTGCGAGTAGGAAGACTTGACGACGGCCGTGCGTAGTTGGCGCATGCTGACGCGAAGATGGGGATCGCCGTCTTTGGCGAAGGAGTGGCGGAAGAGAAACCAGTAAAACGCAGCATCGTAAGGGGAGAGCTGGGGTTGCAGGTCGTCGACGATCTGCTGAATGATGAGCGGTAATTCCCGGGCGGAGAAGTCGCGATCTCGCGCGGGCGGCGCGTTGGGCTCCGATTCAAGCTCATTAAGGAGCTGGCGTATCTTGGCAATTCGCTGGTTCATGGTGGCCGCTGAATCACGTTGGAAGAATTTTACGCCGCATGAATGGGATTGCCGAGGTTTTTGAGGCATTTTCCCTGCCCTTCGTAAGTTTCCGAGAAAAGAGAGGCTATGCTATTCGCCATGGAGAACCCGATGACGGAAAATCCGCTTTCCACTTCACCGGAGATCGAGGATGTTCTTGCGGAGCTGTCCGCGCGCGAACCGATCTTTCACCGTCCCGAGTTCGGAACTTCGCGGGCGGATTTTGAGCGAATGACGGTTGAGGACTTTTGGGAGACGGGCGCTTCGGGCCGGCGTTACTCAAGACAGTCTGTGCTGGATGAGCTGGAGCGGCGTTTTTCCGCACCGCATAACGACGTATGGGAAACGCGTGATTTCTATTGCCGCGAATTGGCCAAAGACGTCTACTTGCTCACCTACAACCTGTTGCAGGACCGCAAGCGGCTCACGCGACGGGCGACAATCTGGCGGCGCGCAGCGGATGGCTGGAAGATCGTGTATCACCAGGGGACCATCGTGCAGGACGCTTGACGGGCCATTCAGGACGGGATTAGCGCAGAATCAGCGCAGGACGACGGCGAGAGCGAATCCGTCGAGGCCCTTGACGCCCACAGTTTGCAGTGCGACGGCGCTAAGGCGCGGCTCACGCGCCATCATCTCCAGGCAGCGGCGCGTGCCGACAATGTCGGGCGAGGAGCTTTTGGCCTGGATGACGCTGCCATGACGAGCGACGTTATCGACAACGATCACCGTTCCGCGGCGCGAGAGCTTGAGAGCCCACTTGAGATATTGTGGATTGTTCTCTTTGTCGGCGTCGATGAAGACGAGATCGAACGGACCGGCGTTCAAAACTCGAAGGCTCTCAAGGGCTGGCCCAACGCGGATCTCAACGCGAGTGAGCAGACCGGCGCAGTGCAGATTGGCGCGGGCGACCTCTGCGTGTCTGGGGCTGAATTCTAGCGAGATAATGCGCCCGCCTTTGGGCAATGCGCGCGCCATCCAGATGGTTGAGTAGCCGCCGAGGGTGCCGATCTCCAGCACGCGCCTGGCCTGCGTCATCTGAATGAGGACGTGGAGGAACTTGCCCTGGAGCGGGGAGACGTCAATGGCCGGAAGACGCGCCTTACGGTTGGACTTGACTGCGGCCTCAAGCTTTTCGTCAGAGGGAGCGAGTAGATCGCCCAGGTAGCGGTCGATGGAGGTCCACAAGGGCTGTCCGGCGGTTTTCGACGGCATCTACTTCTCCCGCGCCACGACGAAATCCGGGACCCAAAGGAGAGCGCGTTTGAATTCGCTGTCGGCGAGCGGGGCGAGAGCCTGGCGCGACTGCTCGGCGTAACGGTCGGCAGCTGCCATGGCATATTCGACTGACCCATTGCGCACGAGAATCTCGCGAATCTGCTGGCGGCTGACGTTCTCAAAACTGCGGTCGTCAAGAACGCGCCGGATGGCCTTGCGGTCGGACGCGGTACCGTGGTCGGCGGCATGAACGACGGCCAGCGTGGCCTTGCCTTCGCGCAGGTCGCTGGCCACTGGCTTGCCAAGAACCTCCTCAGTGGCCGTCAGATCGAGGACATCGTCGACAATCTGGAAGGCCAAGCCTACGGCGCGGCCGAACGCGCCGAGCCCGGACTCCTCGTCCTCAGTGGCGCCGCCCAGGACCGATCCGAGGCGCATGGAGATCGAGAAGAGGCAGGCGGTCTTGCGGAAGATGAGGTCGTAGTATTCAGCCTCGGAGACCATCTTGCCTAGCTTTTGAATCTGCAGGAGCTCGCCCTCGACCATCTGCTGGGTCAGGGTGATGAGCAGATCGAGAATGCGCAGGTTACGCTCTTCGAGAGCCACTCTGAAGGCCTGCATGTAAAGCCAGTCGCCGGCCAGGACGCACTTTTCATTGCCCCAGGTGGTGTTGGCAGATGGGCGGCCGCGGCGAGTGTCGGCGCCGTCGATGATGTCGTCGTGGACCAGTGTGGCAGTATGCACCATTTCGACGACTGCGCCAAGACGGATGGCACTGTGACCGAAGAACCCCAGCTGATGCGCCGCCAGCAGCAAGAGCGAAGGCCGAATGCGCTTGCCGCCACCTTCGCGCAGGTACTCGGCGATCTCAGTGATCGTGCTGACGCTGGAGGCGGCGTCGCGGCCCAGTTCCTGCTCCACTGCGACAAGGTCCTCCCGTAGCAGCTCAAAGACCTCCCGCGCCGTGGGTATGGTGAATGTGCTCAAAGTGCTCCGATTCTAAAGCATTGACAGGGGGAATGGCGACTTGTTGTGTCCAGCGGGTCAGCCTTAAGCGCCGCGGCGGGTTGTTAACACCGGGACGGACGCGCCGCTCCGGTCAATTGGTGCGATAGTTTGTGAACTGCAACTCCAGGCCCATGTCCCTAGCGCGCAGCATGGCAATAACTGCCTGCAATTCGTCGCGGTCCTTACTTGAGATTCTTACGGTGTCGCCCTGGATGCTGGCCTGCGCCTTCTTTTTCGAGTCTTTCACGAGGCGCACGATCTCTTTCGCCTTCTCTACGGGGATGCCCTGCTGGAGGTTGATCTTCTGGCGCACGCTCTGGCCGGAGGAAGCCTCGATTTTGCCGTAAGTCAGATTCTTGAGTGAGACGCCACGCTTGACCAGCTTCTGCGCTAGGATGTCCTTGACCGCCTCAAGCTTGTATTCGTTGCTTGAGGCCAACTGGATTGCGTCCTGACCTTCAAGGCTGACCTCGGAGTGAGTGTCCTTGAGGTCGAATCGCTGGCGAATCTCTTTCATCGCCTGATCGATGGCGT
>CAYYKV010000173.1:0-6550 GCA_964468605.1 uncultured Occallatibacter sp.
GTGGTTTCGGCGTCGGTAAATGTGCATTCCTGGCATTGGCAGACGCGGCGCAGGTATTCCCACGAGTAGATTCCGCCGGAGTGGCCGTCTTGCCAATTGAACTGAATGGCATAGCGGCCGACGGCATGTGCGCTGGCCGGCTTTGGCGGAGGCGCGTACATGGGAAGCACGGCGGCAGGCTTCGGTTTGGGCTGGCCAGCCTTTCGACCTTGCTGCGCGCGCTCGTCGACGCAGGTAGCGCAGGGGCAGGCGTCTCGCAGCCAGGCAAAACCCCACGCGCTTTTGTGGCCGTCGGCCCAGTCGATTTCGAGGCCCTTGCCCTCGGTCATGAGCACGCGCACCTTTTCCGGCGTGATGGCGATGCGCGGAAGCGGGCGGTTGGCTTGATTGTCGCGCGCCTGCTCGTCTTTTGAGGCGATGCGGATGCCCTCGTGGCTCATAGAGACAGTTTACAGGGGTCAGGGATCAGGTTTCAGGGATCAGGGGTCAGGGGACAGTAGGAAATCGAAGGAGTGAAAGAGTGAACCAGTGAAAAAGCGATCGCTTTGGTTTCGCTCGGATTGCCAATTCCATTCACCGCTTCGGAAACCTGCCGGCAGGCCGGCATTCACTTCTACACTTCTTCACCCTTTCACTCGTTCACTGCCTAACAAAGAACCACGCAGCCATTCCGAGGCCGATGACGACCACAAGGCCGCGCAGCACCGGCTGCGGTACGCGCTTTGCCAGGCTGGCCGAGACGTAGCCGCCGATGGCCGCGAAGATCATGGCCGCCAGGCAATAGCGCCAGACGACCTGGCCATCGACGATAAAGATGATGAAGGCGATGCCGTTGGCCAGCACGTTGGCCACCACTTTCAGCGCGTTGATGGCGTGAATGTCTTCATAGCCGAACAGCGCCAGCAGAGTCATAAAGAGAAAGCCGGCGCCGGCGCCAAAGTAGCCAACATAAAAACTGACCACGATGGCGGTGAGAAAGAGCGGCAAGCGGCGCGGCGCGTGCGTTTGGTCGCCGACAGCACGTTCGCGGCGGGCTCGCTTCAAGCGCTCGAGCCAGCGGGAAACGGGGCCGCTGGCGGCAAAGGTCAGCGCAGCGCCCAGCAGCAGCCACGGAACCAAATGCAGAAACGTCGCCTGCGGCGTGTTGAGCAGGACGACTGCCCCAGCCGTGCCGCCAATCAATCCCGCCAGCCCCATCAATACGGCCGATCGCGCGTTTTTGCGCACATTGGGCCAGTAGGCGGCAACCGACGTCAACTGGCCGGGCCAGATGGCGACTGTGTTTGTGGCGTTGGCCTGCACGGGCAGGATCTTCATGCTCAGCAGGGCGGGAAAGGAGAGGAATGAGCCGCCGCCGGAGACGGCGTTGAGAACGCCGGCAAGGAAGGCGGCGATGACGAGCCAGACCCAGGCCCAGTTGATCGTCGCCGTCCATCCCCAAAAGTGCATGAAGCGGATTGTATTGCACTGGGCAGGCTGCGCCGGTTCGCTGGACAACCGCCAGGAGCCGAACAGGATCCAGGACGGATAAAGGGCAAAGAACCGAGTCCGCGAGCAAGCAGATTAGAGCGCGAGGCCAGGAAAATGGCTAATGATGTATCCAATTTTTACATAAACTATTTATTTTGAACCATATAGAGATTTTCAATAATATTAGCGTATAACGCTCATATTTTATGAATCATTTGTGCTATGATTTCATCAGATTGATTGAGCGGCTGGGATTGCACCCCCGCTGCAATCGAATTCTCTTAATCCATCAGGAGGGAAAGATCATGGCAATTACTCGTTGGGATCCGTTCCGTGAAGTTGTGTCGCTGCAGAATCGCATGAACTCGCTGTTCCGCGATCTGAACGAAGGGGAAGGGCCGATGACGACGGCCAGCTTTGTGCCGGCGGTCGATGTGTATGAGGACGAGAAAAAGGTCGTCCTGAAACTGGAAGTGCCGGGCATCGAAGAGAAGGACCTGGACGTGAGCGTGGAAAACAACACGCTGACGGTCAAGGGCGAGCGCAAGTTCGAGAAAGAAGAGAAGGAAGAGAACTTCCATCGCATCGAGCGGCGCTACGGAAGCTTCTATCGCGCGTTCACGCTGCCCACGACCGTTGATACGGAGAGCGTGGCGGCCAGCTACAACGCCGGCGTGCTGAAGCTGGAGCTAAAGAAAAAGCCCGAGGCCCAGCCCAAGCAGATCAAGGTGAACGTGAATCATACGCTGGCGGCGTAAAAGCCAGGGGTCAGTTCACTGGTTTCAGGGATCAGTCGCCCTTCTTGGCGCGACCCGTACTATGCTTGCCATAGAGCAAGTTCAGTGCAGCAGCGCCCGTGAAGGGACAGCGGCTGATCCCGTTTTTCTGATTTCGAACATTTGAAACCTTCCCACTCGTTCCGCAAAATCAGTCATAGAGGCATCAAACCATGGCCATTCGTTGGGAAAAATTGACGGTCAAGACGCAGCAGGCGATCCAGGAGGCACAGTCGCGCGCTGCCGAGCTCAGCAACCCCGAGTTGCAGCCCGTGCACCTGTTGCTGGCGCTGATTGAGGATCGCGAGGGCGTGGTGCCCGCCGTGCTCGAAAAGATCGGTGTGCCCATCGAGCATTTGGAGAGCGACCTGCGCAGCATTGAACAAAAACTGCCACGTGTAGCCGGAGTGGCGGCGCAGCCCAGCCTGAGCCAGGCGATGAACAAGGTTCTCGAACAGGCTTTTCGCGAGGCTACGAACTTCAAGGACGAGTACGTTTCAACGGAGCACCTGCTGCTTGGCGTGGCTCATTTGAAAGGCGATGCAGCGCGGGATGCGCTGGTTGGCGCGGGCGCCACGCATGAGGCCATTCTGCAGGCGCTCACTGCCGTGCGCGGCTCGCAGCGCGTGACCGACCAGAATCCGGAAGAGAAGTTCCAGGCGCTGGAAAAATACGCCAAGGATCTGACGGAGCTCGCGCGCCGCGGAAAGCTCGATCCGGTGATTGGCCGCGACGAGGAGATTCGGCGCGTCATTCAGGTGCTGAGCCGCAGGACGAAGAACAATCCTGTGCTGATTGGCGAGCCCGGCGTGGGCAAAACAGCCATCGTCGAGGGACTCGCACGGCGCATTATCTCGGGCGATGTGCCGGAAGGCCTGCGCGACAAGCGAGTGATCGCGCTCGATCTGGGATCCATGCTTGCCGGGGCGAAGTATCGCGGCGAGTTCGAAGACCGGCTCAAAGCGGTGCTGAAAGAAATCGAGGAATCGAACGGCCAGATTGTGCTGTTCATCGACGAGCTGCACACGCTGGTGGGCGCGGGCGCAGCCGAAGGCGCCATTGACGCGAGCAATATGCTGAAGCCGGCACTGGCGCGCGGCGAACTGCGGGCGATCGGCGCAACCACGCTGAACGAGTACCGCAAGTACATCGAGAAGGACAAGGCGCTAGAGCGCCGCTTCCAGATTGTGTATGTGGGCGAGCCAAACGTCGAGGACACGATTGCGATTCTGCGCGGGCTGAAGGAACGCTACGAGTCGCACCACAACGTGCGCATCAAGGACGCGGCGATTGTTGCCGCGGCAACGCTCTCGCACCGCTACATCAGCGACCGCTTTTTGCCCGATAAGGCAATCGACCTTGTGGACGAGGCTGCGGCTTCGCTGGCGATCCAGATCGGCTCAGTACCGACCGAGATCGACCAGTTGGAGCGCCAGGCCACGTCGCTCGAGATCGAGCGCGCCGCGCTGAAGCGCGAGACCGACACTGCGAGCAAGGAACGGCTTGCAGTGGTGGAGCGCGAAGTGGCGCAACTGCGCGAGCAGATTACCGCATTGCGCGCACGGTGGACGAAGGAACGCGAGGCCATCAATCGCATCGGCGATTTGAAGAAGAGGATTGAAGCACTGCGCTTCGAGGCCGAGGAGCAGACCCGCAAGGGCCAGCTTGATCGCGCCGCGCAGATTCAATACGGCGAGTTGCCGAAGCTGGAAGCGGAGCTGAAGAAGCTCGCGGCGCAGAATGGCAAGGCCGGTGCGGCGCGGATGCTGAAAGAAGAAGTGGACGAAGAGGACATTGCAAAGATCGTGAGCAAATGGACGGGCATTCCCGTCTCGCGCATGTTGGAGGGCGAGGTGAAGAAGCTCGTCCAGATGGAAGACCGGCTGCGTGAGCGCGTGGTGGGCCAGGACGATGCGCTGACGATTGTGGCGAACGCCATTCGCCGTTCGCGCGCGGGCCTGAGCGATCCCAAGCGGCCCATCGGCTCGTTTATTTTCCTTGGACCGACGGGAGTGGGAAAGACGGAGACGGCGCGCGCTCTGGCGGAATTCCTGTTTGACGACGAACAGGCCCTGGTGCGCATCGACATGAGCGAGTACATGGAGAAGCACGCCGTGGCTCGCCTGATCGGTGCGCCGCCTGGCTACGTGGGCTACGACGAAGGCGGCCAATTGACCGAGGCGATTCATCGGCGGCCTTACGCGGTGATTCTGTTCGACGAAATCGAAAAGGCGCACCCGGATGTCTTCAACATTTTGCTGCAGGTGATGGACGACGGCCGCCTGACGGACGCCAGGGGCCGGACTGTTGATTTCAAGAACACGGTGCTGATCATGACGTCGAATCTGGGCGCGGCGATGCTTGCGGGCGAAAAACTGAAGACCGAGCACGACTTCGACATGGCGCGCGAAAGTGTGATGCGCGTGCTAAGGGAGCATTTCCGGCCGGAGTTTTTGAACCGCGTGGACGACATTGTGATCTACCGGCCGCTCGGCAACGCGCAGTTGAGCAAGATTCTCGATCTGCGCCTGAACGAAGTGCGCAAGCTGCTCGAAGACCGGGCGATTTCGCTTGAACTTACGGAATCGGCGCGGCAATTGATTCTGGCTTCCGGATCGGATGCGGCGTATGGTGCCCGACCGCTGAAACGGGCGCTGCAGCGCATGGTGCAGGACCCGCTGGCGATCAAGATTCTCGACGGCGAAGTGCTGCACGGGGCGCATGTGCGCATCGATGCGGACCGTAAGTCGAGCCAGCTGGTCTTTGAGCCGATGGGGCGGGAAGCGATGGCGTAAGAAACAATGGTCAGTGATCAGTTGTCAGTGGTCAGCAGACAGGCTCCGCGATGCGGAGCCTGTTTTTGTTTGTCTGTACGTTTGCAATAGTAGCGCCTTGGCGCAGCGCAAGAATTCACTGCCGCAATTCCACAAGGGTGGCTCCCTGACCGCCTTCGTTTTGCGGGGCTTCGGCGATTCCCGCGACGTGGGGATGAGATTTGAGGAATTCGCGGACGCCGCGACGCAGAATCCCTGCGCCGTGGCCGTGAATGACGCGCACGCGCGGCAGCCCGGCAAGAAAGGCGTGGTCGAGATATTTCTCGAGTTCGCCGGCCGCTTCATCGACCGTGCGGCCGATGAGATTGATCTCCGCGCGCAGCTCGTCAGTGTTCGCGCTCGTCACTGTTACATGCACGCCTTTCTGTTTTCTGGCCGCGGCGAGCGGGTCAAATTTCACCTGCCCGGGCTTCCCATGCCCGGAATCTCCTCCAAAACCTTGGGGCGCGGAGCACTCGTCCCGCTTGACGCGCATCTTGATGGGGCCGAGCGCAACTTCGAATAGGTCCTTTTCGACTTCGCGCTGCACCACGGCGACTTTGCCCATCGATTTCAGAAATACGCTATCGCCTGGCGCGATGTGGCGCAGCAGGTGCGGTTGCGCATTTTCGTCGCCCTGGTCGGCACCGGTGCGGTGCGCAACAACGGCCTGGTTAAAGCTTTCCTGAAACTCGCGCCGCAGGCGGGTGATGCGGCGCTCGGCTTCTTTCGAGAGCTTCTGTTGCGCGGCACGGTCCTCGACAGCACGCACGTTTTCCCGCATCTGGAATTCGAAATCCTTGAGCAGCGAGGCGAGCTTCGTTTCCAGTTCGCGCACACGGTTGCGTACCTCGACATCGCCTTCGCGCTCCAGCCGTTTCCTCTCCTGATTGAGCGTGTATTGCTGCTCGCGAGCCGCCTTGCGTTCGACTTCGAGTTCTGCTAGTTCAGCGTGAAGTTTGTCGAGGAAGCGCGCGATGTCTGCTTGCTGCGAGCCAAGGCGTTCGCGGGCCGCAGCGATGATTGCGGCGTTCAGGCCGAGCCGCTCCGCAGTCTGGATTCCGGCCGAAGCGCCCGGCACGCCGAGATGAAACTGATAGTTGGGAACCAGTGTCAACTCGTCCACGCCAGCCGCGGCATTGCGCACGCCGGGTGTGTTGGCCGCGTAGACCTTGAGAGAGGTGTGATGGGTTGAGATGAGCGACCATGCGCCGGCTTTGAGAAAGTGGTGCGCCACGGCCACGGCGAGAGCCGCGCCTTCTTCGGGATCGGTGGAGGAGCCAAGCTCGTCGAGCAGCACGAGCGAGCGAGCATCGGCGAGGCGAGAGAGACGGTCGAGATTCGTGATGTGCGCGGAGAAGGTGGAGAGCGCCGCTTCAATGGATTGTGCATCGCCGATGTCGGCCAGGAATGCCGTGAACACGGGAAAGCTGGCTCGCGAGGCGGGCACGGGAATCCCACCCTGCGCCATCATGGCGAGCAGAGCCGTGG
>CAYYKV010000174.1:0-6521 GCA_964468605.1 uncultured Occallatibacter sp.
TACAGACGCCGGCGAAGGGCTGGCAACAGAAAAATTCATGAAAATTCGGGCGAAGGCAGCATCGCTTTGGCACTTTATTGCCCCAGGCGGGTCATGAGCCAGGTGCCGGCGGCGCGGGTCGACGAAGTGCAATCGCACCCGCAACGCTTGCGCGAGGGGTGCGTGCAATAGGAGGCAAGCGTCAGGGCGCACTTTGAGAAAGCGGCGCAGCTTGACGCGCCACCGCCTCAGTAGTGTGAACAGACCCTGGAGGGAAGGACAAATCGCCGCTTAGTCTGCGGAGGATGTCAGGGGAGGGGGGATTTCCCCGACAGAGTTGAGGTTAACGGTTGTGGGCGGCCGCATACTCCGCAGCCAGGAGCACATCGTTGTTTGCCTGATCAATCAGATCCTCTGCAGTTGAGGCGTACCCGCCTAATTGGTCATTATTGGCTACCTGGGCCGCTCTCAGGTAGTTGTAAGCCACGAGCAGGGATTTCTGCGCATCCTGCAAGTTGCCATAATTTGCAGGGACTGTAACTCTTGGCGGAGGTGGTATAGGCACAACAACCTGCCCGACCAATACGCCTGCTGCAAAGATTGCCGAGGCAACGATGGAGCCCGATATCACTTTGCTTCTTGTCATGGGAAATCCTCCTTCGGTGAGTCTTACAGGAGGCTATGAAGGGCTGGCAAGTGAAAAATGCGTGAGCAGCAGCGATTTTGCGCGCCTCGGCTACCCTGTCACCCGATCATCGGTCCAAGCAACTGCATTGCCTCTCCCCTGTTTTCGCTGAAATACGACTCAGCAAACATTTCGTACAGTTGCCGCGAGAGTGATTCTTCGTCCGTTCCGGGCGGCGTGCACGTCGTTGGGCCGATGACAGTGACGTCGGCGTATTCGCAGTGGGCGCAGGGGCTGGCCGCGCAGAAGAACCAGCTGGCGAGTCGCGCGCCCGCGGCCATGCAGACGCAGAGCACTGCGGACACAGCAGCGCTGCGGATCGAGGTGGTGAACGGGTCGTTCGTGGTGGAGGAGCGCCTGCGGACGGCGGTGGAGTGCACAATGAGCAACGATCGGAGCACGGCCATGAGCAACGCCCTCTATGGCGGCACATGCTGGGCCAGAGTCGATGTCCTCTCTGCTCCCGAAGGCCGGCTCGACGCGCTGGTTCAATTGGTCGACAACAACAATCTTCCGCACGGCGTGAACTCCCCGCAGTGGACGCAGGCCGCACTGCAGCGTCAACAGCGCCAGGGCCAGCAGGCGTTGGCTAATTTGACAGCTCAGGAACAAAGGGAGAGCCAGATGATCTATCAGCAGTTTCAGCAGATCATGCAGCGCTCGGCGGCCGAGCATCAGGCCTTCATGCAGCAGCAGGAGTCCCAGTTCGAAAGCGCAATGAACAACGCCAACGCGTCCATGAATGCGCAAAGCACAGCGGCCTCCGACTGGGTGGACTACTCCCTGGACCAGGAAACCGTGATGAACCCCGACGGAAGCACCACCAAGGTTTCCGCCGGCTATTCGCAGACCTGGACCAACGGAAGCCAGTGGTACCAGACCGACATTCCGAATTCAAACCCGAACGGCGTCCTGCAGGGAAACTGGACGCCCACCACGCAGGTTCACGGCAACGGCACTCCGGAATAGGATTCTGGCGGGTTTGAACTGGTGCAAACCCCATCGCGATCAATTCTCACGGAGCTTGAATGCGACTACTGGCTCGCGAGCCGGATCAATCTGAAACCGACGAAAAAGAGCCAAAGCGTTGCGAAGAGCGCGTTTCCAATGATCGCCAGGTGCCAACCGGTGAGTGAAACGATCCCAAGCACACCTGTGATCAAGCCCAGATAAGCCGGAATGAGGCCGAATTGCGACTTCAACATGAGAATGCCGATCAAGAGAACCCCAATCGACAGAATCGTAATCGCGTAGACAACCTCGAGCGGAGTAGCGAGTACAGCGGCAGCGTACTCCGCAGCCGCGAGGAACGCAGCGCGGTGCGCATCATCTGCGGCCGCCGCATAGCTGTTGTAAAGGGAGAGAATCGAGGCGTAGTGCGACCACGTGATGGCCAGGTCAACGACAACGAATATCCCGATGAAAGCAGCCGCCAATCGCATCACGTTCTTGTTGACCGCTTTCAGAGCGGTGTAAAGAACCAGCGCCAACGGGACGTAAAGAAGGTCAGTGAAAACTGAGATCCAAAGAATGACCCACCAGATCTTGGTCTTGCCGGGAAGGTACTTGAAAAAGGCCTCGCCTCCGCTCGGCGGAGCTCCAACGCGGGCAAACAAGGGGATGATGACGATATAACCAACAGCCAGCGCGAGCGCAGCGACCCCACCCCAGCGATACCATTGCTTTTCATCCGCGGAAACAGCATCTGCCGCCGCTTTCTCAGCGATCATGAGGACTCTCTCTTCGTTTGCGTCTGACCGTCGCCCACGATGTTACCGCATGCCGCTTGGTTCTGACCCCGTTTTTCCTCCGCATTGTCGGTACGCTGGCGATTCGCGGCAATCCGGTCGAATCGATAACAGCTAAAATCTAGCTTAGCCATGTCCGAATTCACTCACTTGCATTTGCATACGGAATATTCGCTGCTGGACGGAGCCTGCGATGTCTACAAGCTCGTCGACCGCGTGGCAGCGCTGGGGCAGAAGTCCGTCGCGATGACGGACCACGGAAATATCTACGGAGCGGTGCATTTCTTTGACGCGGCGAAGGAAAAAGGGGTCAAGCCGATCCTGGGCTGCGAGCTTTACGTGTGCAAGGCGGAGGATCATCGCGCCGACGCGACCAGAAACGGGAACGACTCCGGCGGCGTGAGCCTGCCGTCGCCCGGAGCCGGGAGAAAAGACGAATACAACCACCTGCTGGTGCTGGCCCAGAACGAAGAGGGCTATCAGAACCTGATCCGGCTTACGTCGGAGGCTTCTCTGAATGGGTTTTACCGGAAGCCGCGCGTGAGCAAGAAGTATTTGGCGGAAAACTCCAAGGGGCTGATTGGATTCTCCGGCTGCCTGAGCGGCGAGTTGTGCGAAGTGCTGGGCGACGAGAACCTGGACTCAGCGGAGAGATACCTGAAGGCCAAAGCTGTGGCGCGTCAGTACGAAGACATCTTCGGCAAGGGAAACTTCTTCCTCGAGATTCAGGACCAGGGGCTGGAGGCGGAGAAGAAGATTCTGGCGGATTTGTACCGCTTGGAGCGCGACCTGGAAATTCCGTTGGTGGCGACGAACGATTCGCACTACCTGTGCGGCGAAGACTCGCACGCGCACGACGTGATGCTGTGCGTGCAGACGGGCGCGAAGATCCACGAGCCCAACCGATTCAAGTTCGACAGCGACCAGTTTTTTGTCAAGAGCGCCGAAGAGATGGCGCGTGTGTTCAAGGATTCGCCGGCAGCTCTTGCGCGAACAATGGAGATTGCCGAGCGCTGCAACCTGAAGCTGCACAAGGTGGAAACTCCTTTTCCGGACTTCGCCGTGCCGCAGGGACACACGGTGGACAGCTATTTCGAGGAAGTATGCCGCGCGGGAATGAAGAAGAGGATGGAGTCGGCTGTGCGGCACCTGGAGATGCGCGGCGTGAGACGCGCGACTCCGGATGAATATGAGTCGCGGCTGAACTTCGAGATTGGCATCATCAAGCAGATGAACTACTCGGGATATTTCCTGATCGTGTGGGACTTCATCAAGTATGCGCGCGATCATGGGATCCCCGTGGGGCCGGGACGCGGATCGGCGACAGGGTCGCTGGTGGCGTACGCGATGGAGATCACCAACATCGATCCGCTGCAGAATGTGCTGCTCTTCGAGCGGTTCCTGAACCCTGAACGCATCACCATGCCCGACATCGACGTGGACTTCTGCATGAACCGGCGCGGCGAAGTCATCGAATACGTGACGCGCAAGTACGGACGCGAGCAGGTGGCGCAGATCATCACGTTCAACACGATGGCGGCCAAGGCCGCAATCAAGGATTGCGGGCGCGCGATGGATATGCCCTATGGCGACGTGGATCGCATCGCAAAGCTGGTGCCGTTGACCATCGGAGTGACGATCGATGATGCGCTCAAGGAATCGCCCGACCTGCGCAAGGCCTATGACAGCGACAAGCAGGTTCGCGAGCTGATTGACACAGCGAAGAAGCTTGAGGGCCTGGTACGCGGCGCGGGCGTACACGCGTCAGCGGTGGTGATTGCGCCGCGGCCGCTGACGGAGCTGGTGCCGCTGAACCGGACCAAGAACGACGAAATTGTGACGGCCTACGACATGAAGGCCGTGGAGAAGATGGGCCTGCTGAAGATGGACTTCCTGGGCCTGACGACGCTGACGGTAATTTCCGACTGCCTGAAACTGATTGAGCAGACGCGTGGCGAGAAGCTGGACATCGATCTGCTGCCGATGGACGATCCGGAGACGTTCCGGCGTGTGTTTCACACCGCGCTCACGTCGGGAGTGTTCCAGTTTGAGTCGGGCGGCATGCGCGACGTGCTTCGGCGCTACAAACCGGACACGGTGGAGGACCTGACGGCGTTGAACGCGCTCTACCGGCCAGGACCGATGGATATGATCGACGACTTTGTCGAGCGCAAATGGGGACGGCGCAAGGTGGAGTTCCTGCTGCCGCCGTTGGAAGAGATTCTGAAAGACTCGTACGGCGTGATCGTCTACCAGGAGCAGGTGATGCGCATCGCCAATGTGCTGGCGAGCTACTCGCTGGGCGAGGCGGATATTCTGCGCCGCGCGATGGGGAAGAAAGATCCCAGGGCGATGGCGGAGCAGCGCGACCGATTTATGACGGGCGCGGCCAAGCTAGGACATCCGAAGGCGGCGGTGGAAGAAATCTTCGAGCAGATGGCGAAGTTTTCAGGGTACGGATTCAACAAGTCGCACTCGGCGGCGTACGCACTGGTGGCCTACCAAACGGCTTATTTGAAGACGCACTATCCAGTGGAGTTCATGGCGGCGCTGCTGACGTCGGAGACGTCGAAGCCCGACAGCGTGGTGAAGTACATCGGCGAGTGCCGCGAGATCGGCATCCGCGTCGAGCCGCCGGACGTGCAGGTGAGCGGCGCGCAGTTTACGCCGCACGGCGAAGCGATTCGCTTCGGGCTGGCCGCGGTGAAAAACGTGGGCGGTAACGCGATCGAGTCGATTTTAAAGGCGCGCTCGGAGGCCGGCGGGCGATTCAAGAGCTTTTGGGAGTTCTGCGAAAAGGTCGACCTGCGCTTGATGAACAAGAGGGTGATCGAATCGCTGATCAAGGCGGGCGCGCTGGACTCGCTGGGCACGCGCGGTCAATTGATGGCGGCCGTGGACAAGGCGATGGAGCGGGCACAGAAGGCACAGCGCGACGCGGAGCAGGGGCAGAGTGGATTGTTCGGGCTATTCGACGAAACGCCGGCGCGCGGGCGCGAGGCGGATGCGTTGCCGGCTGCCGCCGACTGGGAAGAGAGCGAGCGGCTGGCGAATGAGAAGGAAGTGCTGGGATTCTTCGTGTCGGGACATCCGCTGGACAAGTACGCGGAAAAGCTGCGCAACCTGACGGGCGTGATCACAGTGGCCGAGGCGCTGGAGCGCAAGCCGCCGGAGCGGCGATGGGGTGCGCAGGCGGACATGGCCGACGAAATTCAGGTGGCGGGAATCATTCATGGGTTGCGCGTCCAGAAGAGCCGGCGCGATCAGCGGCTTTACGCGCAGGCCTCGCTGGAAGACGCGACGGGCAAGATCGAGCTGATCTGTTTTGCGCGCGACTACGAGCGGCTGGCTCAGCAGTTAAAGATTGAGGCGCCGGTGCTGGTGCGCGGCACGTTGATGGGAGATGAAGATGCGGCGCCGAAGATCGCTGTGAGCCAGGTGCAGGCGCTCGAAGAGGTGCAGGTGAAGCTCCCCGGCGGCGTGCGCATACGCATCAATCTCGATCGCGCGACGGATGAGATGCTCGCCGCACTGAAAAGCACGGCGGACGGCGCACCCGGACCGGGCAAAGTGATGCTGCAGTTTGAAAAAAAAGGCGAGTACGCTGTGATCCTTGAGCCGGAAGGCATGAGCGTGGCGGCGGATCGCGGCTGGGTGGAGCGCGTGGAGGAGCTGGCCGGCAAGGGCTCCGTGCAGGCTGTGGGTTGAGAATTGAAGGGTGTAAACTCGCAATTGCTTCGAGTTCCCTCTTGGTGCCGCGAAGTTGTTTCCTTGACGAAATCTGAAATATGCAAGAGCCCGCGGCAAGACGGTCCGAACACTTCGGGGAGCGTCGTATGAGCGCAAGTGAGTTGAGTTTTGAAGGCGGATTTGCGCGACACGATCCATCCAATAACAAGGAGTTAGTATGTTCGTATTTCTTCGCCGCAGCAAGTGCTTGCCCTCGCTCCTCATCCTGTTCTTCTCTTCACTTCTGAATGCTCAATGGGCGCCTCTCGTCTCCGATCCCGGTGCTGCTCAACGGATTGCCTGGTGGCGCGAAGCACGGTTCGGAATGTTCCTTCACTGGGGTGTCTACTCGATCCCAGCCCGCGGCGAATGGGTGCAGT
>CAYYKV010000175.1:0-6482 GCA_964468605.1 uncultured Occallatibacter sp.
GCATCGTATCCTAGCTTACCGCTCTTTTGCGAAGGATTTGCACTCTTAACGAAACCGTACTTTTGCAAAGCTGAAGTTCTGCCAGCGTCACGTCAGGAGAAGATGTATGCACCTTCCATGAACCATACCGCGCCCAGCACCTGCGCCGCCTCGGTCTGCGTCAGCTTGCGCTCCGCCAGGATCGTGTTCAGTGAGGCCGCCATCTGAGCGTGGCCATACGGCGGCGGGATTTCCAATGGTAAATTCGGTCGTTGCGAATCGTCTGGGCACTCATTGAGTGCATCGGGCTGTTGGCTTCAACTGAGATCCAGTCTTGATTTCTGGCGGAAACTTCAAGAGACACTGGCCGACTTTACAGTACTAATCCTGTAGATGCTCTTGGAGGACTTCATATTCCCTCTCACCCACTGCTGCCGAGACCACAACCGCCTGTTCGCCATCGCATATCTTTTAGCGCACCGTTCGAGGGATCAACTTCCATTCCGGCACCAAGCACCATGCCCCATAGGATTAGACCGTATCCGAACTGCGCTGCAAAGACAAAGAAGTCATCTCTCGGCATGCAACCCGACTTATATGAGAACCGCGAGCCATATGTCTCGATGTTGGGCCGTGTGCCCATCGTCATATCTGGGAGCAGTTGTTTGAAGTACTTTGTTATGTTCTGTGTATGCGGGTCCTGAATCTGGTAGGCCGAGGCAAAAAAACGATGGTCTCGCGTGAGAATCTTCTTCATTTCTCGGTAATAGAGAGCGTGTGCCAATTTCTCGCCAACAGTTTGTACCGCCTCGTTCATGGCTGGCTTTCGAACTAATGATATTGCGACAGGAGAAGGTGCGTAGAGATGACCAACTCGGTAGACAGGCTGCAACATTGTGACATCTGGCAGCGCTTCAGGATAGCGCTTCCTTATCTCTTCTCCGAGCTTCAGTAATCGGACCCGATCCCCGGCTGTTCGGTTTGCTTCGTTGAAGTCGAGGAGCATCGAGTAGTAACCGAAGATCATATCGTGTTTCGACGTCCCGTTGTTACATGGACTACAAGCTGGAAACTCAAACTGGTCAGGACCATAGCCAACCGGAAAACATGCTTTAGGCGGTACATGATCCAGAGTCGTCGCCGATCTCGTTCCCCCGCAAAAGCAACAGATGGGATTGTTTATGAGGAATCTTTTTTTCCTATTGACCTTGGTCATGTCATCATCATGGATCGCCGCGGTAACTTAGCGCAACCCTTGTCTGTGGCAGTTGGTCGATGCAGCTTCCTGTCAATAACGATAAAAGCCGTAGTGTCCGATTGTCCTGGACCGCCCCGGTCATGAGATCACAGTACGCTGGCCAACATTTGAGAACCTATCCGTCTTCAATGAGCGTATTGGCGATTTAGCGGGAAGCCAGAATTCCTCCCGGCTACATAGGCGTCACAAGTTGTGCTCAACGTGCGTCAATGGCACTTTGGACCGATAGCGTCATCTGACCGATCAGGCTTCTTCCTCACTACAATGAAGATGGATTCAAACCGCGCACATGACCAAAATCCCATTCATCCCGATTCCCAGGGTCGATGTTAATCGACTCGAATCGCTGCGTCTGGTCAGCGTGCTGGATGGCATCCGATTTGAGCTTTCGAAGAATGATCCCGAGGGCGAGATGGATGAGGTTGCGTGGTTCATTCGCGAGTATCCGCGGGCGTATCGCTATCACTTGGAATGCGCCGACTTTCGGCTCGAAAGCATCTCCCTGCTCTATCAGGAACTGCATCGAGAACTCGCTGCGAGGATTGGCGACGATCCCTCCGTGATTGAGCTATCACAGGGAGAGCAACGGGTGCGGAGAATCTACTGGGACTTCGAATCCTTCCTGGCCGAGATCGGAATCGTGCTCGACCTGCTTGCGCGCATTGCGGGCACCGCCTATCGCGACGAGATGCCGCCGAATTTTAACCGCTTCTGCCGGAAACAGATTCCGGGCGACAAAATCCTCTTGCTCTTCCAGGCTGCGCAGAAGGAATGGGTGAATCGGATGAAGGACTATCGGGACTGCTTCGTGCACTACACGCCCGTCGATACGATGCTGTCGATCCGCATGGTGCGCCGCAAGGCGGGCTGGGAGACTCGGTGCAAGATTCCGAGTAACCCGAATGAGCGCGAGATCCTGCGTTTTCGTTTTCCGTTGCGGGTCGAGCTGATGCGCTATGCGCTCTCGGTCCAGAGCAGGATGCGCAAGCTTGACAGGGATATCGCCGCGCATATCGACAAGGCTTATAAGAGCGGGCTTTATCCGGTGCGCAAGCACGGGCTGTTTTCGGTGGGCAGACGGGAGCGGAACTGAAAATGACGGATCTGAGGCGATGCCGTGGGTAGCATGACCGAGTTTTCGATCGACGGATATCCGCTGCTTGAAACCAAGAGCTATGCGGTCGACGAGGTTCTTGCGATCTTTCGCGAGTCGGATAAGCGTGTCTTCGATCGCAAGGTGTCTGAACGCAATCCGATGGTGTGGGGCGCCTCATCCCCGGGAGACGACGAGCTCGAAACGGTGATTCTCTATCAGTCGACGGCAGAGAAAATCGCGCAACGGCTGGACATCATGGGCTTCACCCTGGCTTGCGCCAAGCAGGATTTTGAACGCGCGCTCGGCGAGAAACTGCTCGACATTTCTTCGCCCGAGGAGGGCGAAGAGGACGTCTTCGCGAAGGATAGAAAGCAATTCGAGAAGATGACGTTTGAGGACTATGCCGAGAATCTCCGCTCGATCATCTCCAGGCGCATTCCCCAAGCGCCGTTGGGAGACAGCGAGCGAGGGGACCTTTCAGACACGGAAAGGTACATTGTCGAAGCTAACTACTACCAGGAACACCTCCTGATGGGCTTTTTCTGTTCAGATACCCGGTTCCTCATTCGCCTCGCGTGTTCCCTGGTCTCCCCCGACGCCATCGTCGAGCAGAATCTCACCGAGGTGGCGTACGCCGGGTACTATCAGATTGAAGATCCGATCGCTGAGAATGCTCTCAAAGCCCTGACCGGCGATTATCCGGCAAACGCAAAGATCATCCTCCTGACAGAAGGCTCGTCCGACGCAACCATCCTGAGAGAGGCTCTCTCGGTTCTCTACCCTCATCTCGCCGAGTTCTACGCGTTTTTTGACTTTCACGCCTCTCGGGCCGCGGGCGGAGCCTCGCAACTGGTGAGCGTCATCAAGGCGTTTGTCGCTGCCGGAATCTCAAACAGGGTGGTCGCGCTGTTTGACAACGACACGGCCGGGCGCGAGGCTGTGCGCAGTCTCGAACGGGTCCAGCTGCCTCGCAGCGTCGCCCTGCTCCACTATCCCAATCTCGAACGGCTGCGCTCCTACCCGACCATCGGCCCCACGGGCACGGCTGCATTCGATGTGAACGGATTGGCAGGGAGTATCGAGCTTTATCTGGGAGAGGACGTGATCACAAGCATTGGCAAGGAGTGTCCGGTGCAGTGGCGCGGCTATTCGGAAGGGATGGGAACGTACCAGGGCGAGGTCATGCACAAGGGCGCATTGCAGGACGCGTTCTGGGAGCGGTCGGCACGATTGAGAACCGAACCGCGTCTTCGAGCGGAAACGGACTGGAGCGGCCTCGATGCCATTTGGCAGGCCATTGTTCACGCATTTGACGACCTTCCGTGGGGTGAATGAACAGGCATGACCATCGAAGAACTCGAAGCCGCAATTTTCGCGAAGACCGCGGAAGCCGAAGAGTTGTGGAAGACCTTCGCCCGCGAGGCGCAGATGTACAGCACACCCCTGTTTGCACTCGTGAAGGCTCCGCAAGGCGACCTGCTTAAGCTGGCCGGCTCGGGCACGCTGCTGATGAAGGGAAATCACCACTACATTCTGACCGCCGCCCATGTCTGGCACGAGGTGCTGAAGCATGCCGACTTTGTCGGAGTGACGTTGCGCGAGATTTATGACCACACCTGCCTGATTGAGACCTCCTCGATCGTGGCCCATGAGCCGGAGCATCCAGCGAAGTGGGGCGAATGGGGGCCTGATGTGATTGTGCTTCAGATTCCCGCGGTTCGGGTCGGGGAGATCAAGGCGTTCAAGGTCTTCTACGAGATGGACGCCGGCCTGAAGGCGATGGTCACCTGCGACCGCAATGAGACCTTCCTACTGGCCGGCACACCGGCGGTTCTCGGCTCCTACAACGAGAACCATGCGAGTGTTCAGCTCCTCGCGATGTGGGTGGGCAGTCCGCAGCTCTACACGCGGGGAGCGTGGGATTACTTCGATGTCGAGGCCGCACTCCATCCGTCGTCAGAAGCGAATACCTTTGGCGGTGTAAGCGGCGGAGGGTTGTGGCGGGTTCAGATTTACTCTCAGCCAGATACCGGCCAGATCACATCAAAAATGACATTAGAAGGGCTGGCCTTTTACGAGCTGGACACAAAGAATGGCAAAGGCGTGATTCGGTGCCATGGCGTGCAATCGATCCGCAAAGCTCTCGACCTATTGCCTCATTCCTGACCTTTGTCGCAATGGGACGGCTTCGTGGGGAGACGATGACCTATTATGCCCCATCAGCATGTAACATTCCACTGATGCCCCAATTCAAGATTGTGGAAGTGCGAGCGTGTGATCCTGGGGTGTGGCTAGCTACCTGGGCCGCCAAGTATGACAGTTCAGCGGGTTTTGATGAGGACGAATACACTCAGTTGATTGATCTCGCGCGGCAAAATTGCCTACCTGCGAGGTATTTCGAACGAGTCGGCCGATGGAAGGATTCTGCAAATACGAATGGCCGATGGAAACCGAACGTGGCGTCGGTCGCATACATCATTTGGCTGCAAGCGGAGGCCGAACAGCCGCACTGCCCAGCGAACGAGCAAGCAGTGAGATTCTTAGACAACTGGTCAAGCAGAACGTATGAGGACGTATTTTCAGCTAAACGGGTCAATAAACGATTTGGGCTTTCGCGCGCTACTACCTTGCTTCATTTCCTTAGCGGGGGAAGATTCCCAATCTACGACAGCAACGTGATTGAAGCGACGCGGCGGTTGTATGGAGTCAGTCCGTCGTACACAGCGAACTACTATTGGAATACTTTCTATCCGCAGTTTCAGGAACTCGCTGCCGAGTGCAAGACAAATGATTTGCGCAGATTAGATAAAGCACTTTTCAGCTACGGAGTCACGAAATTGCTTGTCTGATGTTCTATGATTTCTACCGAGAGACGGAGCAGCCATGAAAGAACCAGCTGTCTGGGGTATTCACGCCGGAAGAACGGGAGATGCCGATTCGCTATTTCTTAAGAACAACGTTGTTGCGATTGGCTGGCATGAGATGGGCGACCTATCTAAAATCGCCTGCGACCGTGAGGCCTACAAACTCTCTGTTGTGAAGGCTTATCCCAATGCGAAGCCTGGTGCGGTTCCGAACTATGCCGGTCAGCTCCTGCGCTTTGCTTGCGAAATGCAAACGGGCGACCTCGTGCTCTATCCATCGAAGCAGGATCGGATGGTTCACTTCGGTCAAGTCCAGGGCGGATATTTCTATGATCCCAAGAATTCACCGGGATATCCCAACCAGCGCCCGGTGAAATGGATCAAAGCAGTGCCGCGGACCCAATTCACGCAGGGAGCGCTTTACGAACTCGGGTCAGCGATGAGCCTTTTCCAAGTCAAAACCTACGCTGATGAGTACCGGGAGGTGCTTGCTGGCGGTTCAGTTGAAGAGCCAGTCAGTCAGGATGAGACCGTAGGTATCGTGGCAGAGGAGATTGAAGAAAACACTCGAGACTTCGTTTTGAAGACCCTGGCGCAGGAACTGAAGGGCCACCCCCTATCACACTTTGTAGCGAACCTCTTACGAACAATGGGATATCGAACTCGCGTCTCGCCCGAAGGCCCCGATGGTGGAATAGACATAATTGCTCACAAGGACGAATTAGGATTTGAGCCTCCTATCATCAAAGTCCAGGTCAAGAGCGGCGACAAGGGGACGGTCGGCGACCCTGTTGTTTCGGCGCTCTACGGAAAAGTAGGCCACGGAGAATTCGGAATGATCGTGACCCTGGGGACATTCACGACGCAAGCAATAAATTTCGCCAAAAGCAAGAGTAATTTGCGACTCATTAGCGGAACCGAACTAGTTGACCTAATTCTGACTCACTATGAGGAGTTTGATTCCAGCTACAAGGGCGTGTTGCCGTTACGTCGAATCTACGTGCCAGAACCGTTGAGTTCCAAAGAGTAGTCAGAATCGAGTCTTATCGAATCACAGCCGGCCGGAAGGAATCCGATTCTCAATTGACGCCAACAGGCCAATGCGCTCACTGACCACAGATTGCGCGCAATTCAAGGGATAACTTCCGGCAAACGCCGCAAGGTTCGATTATCCTGCCCCGACCTGGTCATGAGATCATGCGCTGAGTTAAGATGCCTTTGGGGTAGCACCCCGTTGTTCGATCCAGCGCCGCATCCGCCGACAGTGCGACCCGTACCAGTACAC
>CAYYKV010000176.1:0-6471 GCA_964468605.1 uncultured Occallatibacter sp.
TGTGCGCCGCATCGCGCTGGCCGCTGGCCACGGGATCGCGGGGCTTCGCCGGTTTTTTGGCGGCTGGCGAGTCCTTTGCAGTGACATTATGGCTGGTTTGGCGGGCCATTGGCGGGCGTCCTTGAATTCTCATCGTAGCATCGGGCCATATCTTAACGGCCCGCGAAGAATCGCAGAGGAGCTTTGCTAGAATGAGGGAGCGTTTCTCCGGGAAGTTCGGCACAATGAATCACATCGCTACGCCCGCGGCCTGCAAGATTGTGCCCTCGCTCGCGAGCGTGGGCCTTTCGCAATGCCGTGGAGTCGTATGAAGCATCGCAACCCCGCACAAGCCACAATTCGAACCATGGCGTCGCGATTCACCCTCCTTCTCGCGCTTCTGGCCGCCACAGCCGGTCTCGGCCTACCCGCTGCCTGGCTGCACGCCGAGTCGGCTAATTCTGACTTCAAGCAAGGCCAGGCCGCCGAGGCCCGCGAAGACTACGATACCGCTTTCGATCTTTACCAGAAGGCCTATAAACGCGACCCCAAAGACGCACGTTTCAAGATCGCGCTCGCGCGCATACGTGTCACTGCTTCCTCGTTGCACATCACGAAAGGCCGCAAAATACTTCAGACGGGCGACCTCCAGGGCGCGCTTTCTGAGTTCCTCCATGCCGCTGAAATCGACCCGGGCAACGAGGCCGCGCAGCAGGAAATTGCCCGCGTTCGCCAGCGTCAGGGTACTACCGCAGCGGCACCCGAAGTCGCTCTGCCCCAGCCGGCCGGCGAGGAGCAGGAGCTTGACCAGGTCGAGGCTCCTCCTGAACTTCACGCGCTCACCAACGAACCGCTCACTTTGCACATGGCGGAGGACACCAAGGTCGTCTACCAGGCAATTGCCAAGGCCGCCGGCGTCAACGTGCTCTTCGACCCCGACTTTAACTCCAAGCGCATCCAGGTTGACCTCAACAATGTTTCTCTCCTCGATGCCTTGCGCATCGTCGGTGTCATGTCCAATACCTTCTGGCGTCCGGTCACCGGCAACACAATCTTCATCGCGCAGAACTCGCGCACCAAGCGCCAGGAACTCGACGAGCAGGCGGTGCAGACCTTCTATTTGACCAATGCCTGGCAACAGAACGACCTCAACGACGTGCAGACCGCCCTGCGCAACGTCATGCCGAATGCCAAGGTCTACGGCGTGCAAAGCCAGAACGCGATCGTCATGCGTGCCACGCCCGACGAGCTTCTCCTCGCGCAGCAGCTCATTGACGATCTTGACAAAGCGCGCGGTGAAGTCGTCGTCGACATCGCGGTCCTCGAAGTGAGCAAGAACTGGGAGCGAACGCTCGGCATCTCCTGGCCCAGCAGCATTGGCGTCGCCCTGCAGCCTAATTGCTCGGCTACCAACAGTTGCAGCTCTTCCGGCAGCACCACCTCGAGCACGACGAGCAGCACTAACACCACGAACCCGACGCTTTACACGCTGGCCCACCTCAACTCCACTGATTTTGCAATGACCGTCGGTTCTGCCACGCTGAATCTTCTCCTGACCGACAACAACACCAAGGTTTTGCAGAGCCCGCGCATCCGTGCCACCGACGATCAAAAAGCCACCATGAAGATCGGTTCGCGCATCCCCATCGCGACCGGGTCTTACTCGGCGCCGGGTCTTGCTTCAACCTCGGCCATCGGCTACGCGCAGACCCAGTTCCAGTACCAGGATGTGGGCGTAAATATCGAGATGACGCCCAGCGTTCACTACGACCACGACGTTACGCTCAAGATTAAGATCGAAGTCTCCGCTGAAAGCGGAACCGAGACCATCGAAGGCGTTACTGAGCCGATCATCAGCCAACGCGTCGTCGACCAGACCATCCGCCTGCGCGAGGGCGAGGCCAGCATCCTTGGAGGAATTCAGAACAAGCAAGAGCAGAACAACTGGAACGGGATCCCCGGCCTGAGCGCGATTCCCATTATCAAGTACATCTTCGGCTCCAGGGACCGCCAGATCCAGGATGACGATATCGTCTTCGTCGTTGTGCCGCACATCGTCCGCTCGCAGGAACTCGATCAGGCCAATCTCCGCGTCATCGACACCGGCTCAGGCCAGTCGATCGATCTGCGCCACCTCGATTCGGACGGCGCGCCAGCTCCGCCCGCTGCCACCGGGCAATCCATCGCGATGCAAAGCCAGCCAATGGGCACAGTTCCCGCCCAAAGCGCCATTGAGGCCGCCCCACAGATGCTGGCGCAGTTACGCTCCGACCTGGCTTCGAATGGAGGCCCAAATACCGCCGCCCAGGCCGCCGCGACAGCGCCCAATCCCGCTTCGCAAGCAGCTTCGCAGACTGTCGCTCCCCCGCCAACTCCGCAGCCGGCTCCTCCACTGGTCGCTCCTCCGGCCACCGCATCGCCGACCGTCGCCCCAGCAATCCCTGTCCAAGCTCCCGCCGCAACTCCCTCAACCGCTCCGGCGCAGATTCCGGCAATTGCATCGCCAGCTCCGGCGGCTGCAACTCCCGCCGCATCACCAGTGCCTCCCGCCACTGGCGCCGCCTTTGCATTGAACGCCCCGTCCACTCCGCCGGCTTCCGGTTCGACCTTCCAGGTCCCGGTTGTCTTGAACGGCGCGACTGACGTCGCTTCCATCGCCCTCCAACTCCATTACGATGCAGCAAAGCTCCAGCTCGTCAACGTCTCGGGCGGCGACTTCCTCAGCCGCGACGGTCAGGCCGCGACTCCCATTCACACCGACCAGCCTGCGGGAAATCTGGTGGTCGGCATCTCGCGTCCCCCCGGCACGCACGGTGTCACCGGCTCCGGAGTGGTCTGCGTTCTCACCTTCCAGGCCAAAGCCTCGGGCCCAAGCGATCTGTCCATCGCTCGTGCTTCGGTGGTTAACGGTGCACAGCAACAGTTGCCCGTGGCCAGCGCCCAAACCAGCATCGTCGTCAAGTAGGAAACAGCGCCGATGAGCCTTCTGCATCCTATTCCGGTTCCGCCAAGCCAACGGGGCCCCCGTGAACAGGTGGTTCGCGGAGCAGGCGTCCGTCGGATAAGTGAGCACGGCCTCACGCTCGTCGAACTCATCGTCACCGTGTCCATCCTAAGCATTCTGGCCATGGCCGCGTTTCCGATTGTTCGATTTCAGGTCAAGCGCCAGAAGGAACGCGAGCTGCGCTTCGACCTCTGGGAGATGCGTGACGCCATCGACAAATATAAGGACGCGGCCGATCGCGGCGCATTTCAGACTAAGGTCGAGAGTCAAAACTATCCGCCGGACCTCCAGACACTAGTCGATGGCGTCGACGTTCAGGGCAAAAAGCTCAAATTCCTTCGTAAAATCCCCGTCGATCCCATGACCGGCAATACGGACTGGGGAATGCGCTCAATGCAGGACGATCCCGACTCCGATTCCTATGGCGGCCAGAGCGTCTTCGACGTCTACTCCAGATCTCAGGGCACGGGGCTCGACGGAACGAAATACTCAACGTGGTGAAAGACAGTTCACACTTCGCAGTTGTCAGCGCAGTCGTGAAGCTGGAAACTAAGAACTGAGAACCAAGGAACACTTTGCGCAACCGACGAACACAATCCGGCTTCACGCTCATCGAGTTGCTGATCGTCATGACGATCATTGCCATTCTGGCCACGATCGCCATTCCCCGCTTCGCCGCCGCCGTGCAGCACGCGCGCGAAGCAGTTCTGCGTGAAGATCTTCAGACTATGCGCATGGCCATTGATTCCTACACCATGGACAAGCAGAAGGCACCCCAATCGCTCGACGATCTGGTCCAGGAAGGCTACCTCAAGACCATCCCCGAGGATCCCATGACCCACACCAAGGATTCCTGGGTCACGGACACCAGCGACGCCATGTACTCCCTTGACGAAAGCGAGCCCGGGATAAGCGATGTCCACTCTGGTTCCGATGAGCAAGGTTCAGACGGCCAGCCCTACTCCTCTTGGTAAATTCGGGAGTGAGGAGCAGTTCCATGTCCACTATCCGCGCTCTTGCCTCATTCGCCTTCATCGCAGGCCTTTGCGTTGCCCTCAACGCTCAAACCCCACAGACCATCTCCATTCGCTTGCTTGACGGAAGAACCGGCTTGCCCGTCAAGGCCTCCAACTTCCTCGTGCGCGTAGATCACAACGAAACCCTGCATCCCGAATGGGTCAAGATCAATGACGATGGCACGGTAGTCGTCACCCTCCCCGCCGACGCCAAAGAAGTCTCCGTCAAGGCCACCTATGGCATGGGAATGGACACTTTTGTCGACTGCGATGCCGCCAAAGAGAGCGATAAGGAGAGGAACATCTGGTATCCGATCGCGATCATCCTGAACGCTGGCGTCGTTGCGCCCGATGAGTGCGCCAAGACCGACTTCAAAGCCAAGCCCGGCGAGTTTATCTTCTTCGTCCGCAAGCGCAGCTGGTACGATCAACTGGAGAATTAGCCAATTCCGTCGCATTTTGAATCGAACCGCGTCTTGGCGCTGCAGCGAATCGTTAAGATGGAACCTTGGCACTTGATTCTCTATCCCCGGCCGCATTTAACTTCGTCACGCAGGTCGCGTTGTCCTATGCGAGCCTGCTTGAAACCCCTCTTGCTCACCCCGAGACTGGCCTCGGCGGCAAGCTCTTCTATGCCGGCGAGCTTGACGACGCGGGCCGCGCTTTTTTGGTCGCCGCCAACATCGCCGGCGCTGCTACACTTGCCGCAACGGCGGATCCCGCCGCGCAAAAACTGGCCATCCGCGAGGGCGTCGCTGATTTCCTCGTCACTACGCTCGACGAAGCCCTGCGTATCCTCAAGAATCAACTCCGCAAGCGCGAGACCGTCGCGGTTTGCGTCGCCCTGCCGCCTTCAGCGGTAGAGAGCGAGATGAACGAGCGCGGCGTCGCCCCCGATCTCCTGCGCCGTAAGTTGCGCGTTCCGCTCCTCCATCAGGCATTCCTGATTCAGGAAAGTGAGGAGACAGTACGCGACCTCAGCAAGATCCCCGCTCTCGTTACTTGGCGTCTGGACTCAGCGCTTCCCAAAGAGATGGACCAGCTTGACGAATCTGCCCTATATTGTCTCGATGCCGATGCCTGGGCCGCCCGCCGCTGGCTAGACCTTTCCCCGCGCTATCTCGGCCGCCTCGCGCAAGGCTTGCGCCTGCTCGACACCAACCGCGAATTCGCCGCACGGTTCATCGACCGCGTTCGCCAATCCGTCGAGCGAAACGAAATCACGGTTACCGTTGAGATTTGTTCTTACTTTCGCGGCCTGCGCGACGAATTCCGATTTGCTCCGACCAAACCCTGATCCGCGAACCGCCTTCTTACCTGATCCCTTGGCCCCTTGGTCGCAGCCACGGTCCCCATCGAGCGACAGGCGCCCCTGGGCGGCTCGTGGAGGTGGCTAGGTCCCTACCTCCCCAATTCTCCGCCATAACTCCTGAATGCCGTATCCGGACTTGGCCGAAACGGGCAAGATCTCGTCAGATTCGAGTTCTCGCTTCAGCACCGCCAGGCGGCGCGTGCGCTCGTTGCCACTCAGCCGGTCCACTTTTGTAGCCACCACAAGCAGTTCGCGGTCCACGGATCGCAGCCAGTCGAGCAACTGCCGGTCGTTCGTCCGCACGGGCACGTTCGCATCCACAATGCAGATGCACAGCGCAAGCGTCTTGCGCGTTGCTAGGTACGGCTCAATAAACCCCGGCCACTCCGCCGAAATCGATTTCGAAATCTTCGCGTAACCGTAGCCGGGCAGGTCCGCGAAAATCAACTTCGGCGCGCGCCGCTCTCCCGAGACCTCAAAAAAATTGATCGCCCTCGTGCGGCCGGGCGTCGAAGAGACCTTTGCCGCCTTCGCGCCTACCAGCGCATTCAGCAGGCTCGACTTGCCCACATTCGACCGCCCCAGAAACGCGATCTCCGGCACGCTCGCCCCGGGGAACTGCGCTGCCGAAACCGCTGAAAGCATGAATTCGGCTGACCATCGCATCGCGCGCAACCTCTCTCCTGAGTCTACGCGGCCTTGAGTATATCTACGCGGCGACATTCCGCACGGCTTCCACGGCGCCAAATCGCACCTCGACATTGCGAGGGTCGACGGGGGCATCCATGCGCTCATCCTAGAGCACGCAGGAGCTTAGATCGTGGCAGTTCACCCGCGCAATCTTAGTTGGGTCAGGAGAAGATGAGAGTTGAGCACTCTTTATTCTCAATAATTTGCTTGAATTCGGTCCGCCCCTTTATTTGACTTCCGCCGCCGCCACCAAGCTTGATTGCGAACATGATCTGGCCCCGATTTGCGCGCATTAACGGGCCGACGAGCAGTTCGGAATACCGCTTGTGTCCGGTCTTCCGCGCGTTTTGCATTACGATTCCCGGGCATAATTAGGGCTTGCTATGCGAACATGAACATAATCAAATCATCTTTTCGATGATGAAAGCAAAGGCATAGCAGATGGCGCACGACGTTTTCATAAGCTACTC
>CAYYKV010000177.1:0-6459 GCA_964468605.1 uncultured Occallatibacter sp.
CACCTCGCTTGCTAACGAAGTAACCAGTAGGGAATTTCTGCTCATAGGATCGCTTTAAGTTCAGTACGCGTTTGTCATTACTTCGTAGGTCGCGGGGCTTCACGGCGCTTTGCGAATTTGTGTTGATGCTGATCTTGTCGGCGCGCTCTCGCTGAGGAATCTCGTAAAAGCGGAAGAGGAGGCTCGTATCAGTTAGTTTCTTTACCCTTTCGCTACAGCTAAGGATGGTATTGAGAGATTGACAACCATTGACCACGCTCACACCGTGGAGATGAAGTTTTGAGTCTTTCATCTCCATCTTGTTGCATATGGCCGTTATGCCATTGTGAAAAAAGAAGAAATCCCGGTGTCTGTCTCCATATATTGTGTTCTTGATTCCCTTGTTAACCGCATTACTCAGGCCAAGGCTCTGGCGGACATTTCTCTGGAAGAGAGTCCCGTCCTTAATGCCGGGGAACTTTATGCACTCCGACAGGGGCACGATAGCCACAACAACCTGTGTCCCCGCGATCTTTACTGGAAGGGTTTGGCATGCGCTGAGGTCGAGGGAGTGTGAAAGCGAGGGGTTCTCCCTATCGAGGGCGATGTCGTAGCGACGACGGATTTCATCATCATTGACCAGCACCAGTGTTGCGGGGAACTCATCTTTTGCCGAAAGTACTGCAAGCTGCTCTTGGAATGTTGCCAAGTCCTTCCGCGCACTGTCAGTCAGCGCAGCCGTAGTAATCAGTTCAAAGCACACCTCGTATTCATCCTCGATAGCCAGAGCCACTTCAGAAAGCTTCTGCTTCAGTTTGTTATTACAAACCTCTTGGAGACGGATGAGATCCCGCAATTGGATCCAAGCGGACAATATCTCGCGCAGCGGCTCAGCGTCGACTGAAGACGTTCCAATAAACTTGCCTTGAATTACGAAGATAGTCGCTTTGTCGTCATCAACGAAGATAGCGTCGATCTGCTTGTCATCCGCGCCGTCAGTAATGTCGTCGCGAGTTTGTATCAAGTCTCTGAGGTGAATATTTCGGAGATACCATGCAACAAAGCGTTGCCCATCGTTGGGAAAGTTCTGCTGATAATACTCTTGGGAAATGTCGTCGGATATCTGTTTGTACACTAGTATTTCCTTTCAGTTCTTCGGCCTAATACTACAAGCGTCAACCTTTTCTGTACGTTCTAGACTCGCGTCAGCAACTCCACTGATCAGAACGCTTCCCTAGGCACTTGTATGAATCGATCTCCTCAGCCAATCTCTTCTTCCAAATTTGCTTGTCTTCCAGAGATGGCAAGTTTCTTAGAGAAAAGCGGCTTCGAGCCTCGCAGAGCATGAACATAACATTCTCCAGATCCTTAAGCTCCGCATTACGTTCCAGCCATTCGATCAGTAACTCCTTATCGGCACCATTGATCACCAGTCTCCTGGACATCGGCGGCTTATAACGAATGACTTCCTTTTCCGGCCGAAGGTTCGAGTTTTCCGCATAAAACCGATCGAGGCATCCAACGCTGATTAGGTCTTCAACCTCAACATCGTCGCCCATGCGGCTACAGGCCAATGTGACATCAAGTAGCACGACATCCTGGTCCAGCATCTCTAGTTCCTTTTGGGCGTGTCTCCCCTGTTCATCACAATCTAGAAGGAACACATCATGGTATCTTTTTGTTCGTCGGCTAACAACGGTCTCAGTAGCTTTGCTGGTACCGCCGTCTCGACCAACGCCCAGCGGAATGATGGTCAGCCTCTGTCCCAAGTCTATCCCGTAAACAGGATAGGCGAGCCGACACACCAAGTTCAGCAAGCGTGAGTCCGACTCGCCTTCTACCCACAGGCGAAAGCCAACGCCAATTTGGGGAGAGCCTGACGAGTGGAACTCCACGAAGATGGCAGCCAAGTCCTCGCCAGAGAGAACTGGAGTTGTGCCCAGGCTTACTCCTAGTTGGATCGCCTGGCCGATCTTCTCAGAGAGGACCGTCATCTTCGAGACCTTCTCACCCAAGTGAACCCGGCACAGTGTCGCAAGGACGCCCGCCGGTAGGGAACGAAGCGCGGCGATTGAGTTTTCGGGCACTGCACCGGTCTCATCGCGGAGGGATTCGAGCACCAAACCTAGAAGCCACACCACCTTGTCAGGGTAACGTTCATCAACGTGCGCTATCGTGACCGTGGTGATGCCCGGCCTCAGGTTTGCGTCTGAAGAATACTCCGGACGTGCGAATAGAATCGCAGAACCTTTCAAGGCATTGAAGCGCTCCAGCAACGTCGTGCGCGGTTGGGAGGCTTCTGGAACACCATCTACGATGACGAGGACGTCCTTCTGCGCCTGTAGATCATTCAGCTCCTTAGACGTCTTCCCCTGTGCTCCATCAAAGCGGAAAGCCTTCAGCCCATTGGCTGACGCCTGAAATGCGATCGCTTTCGCAAGGGAACTCTTCCCGTGGGAGGCAGGCAGAAAGAGGTATGCCTTTCGGGACGCATCTGGCTCCCCGAATTCGCCCAATGTGAAATCGCGACAGAACCTTAAAAGGTCGCGGAACTCGGGGGAGTGTCCATAGAACTCGAGCCCGCCGAGTTCATTAGAAAATTCTGAAACCTCGCCAGAGAGTAACTCTTCGACAATTCGGAGATCAACCTGCTCCATAGTGGTCCACTATCCCCTCCCTACCCTGTTTCTCGATGCGGACATCCGCTGAGTGCGATCTAGCTCCCAATCGGGATCAACAGCCGTGGGATTCCAATAATTCAGAGCGATAAGCACACTGGCCTCATCTCCTCGTTGAAGATTCATAAGGGTCTGCCCCCGGTACCGCTTAGAGAGTTTGACTTCGATGCTTATCGAGGGAACGAACATCGTAATGAGGTCATCTTCATCGCGACGGCGCACGATTGCACCGAAGCGCTTCGGAGTTCCTCCTTCTTCTGCCAGGTAAATCAAGGGTGTCAGCCTGCGATGACTAAATGCCAGTGAATTTGCCTGGACTTCCTCCAGGATCTGCAGTGTTCGTCTCATATCCCCCTGTTGCGCGTACGCAACTGCAAGCCAGAAGTTCACATATGGTATGCGCGTATGTCCGCCGAGATTCCTGCGAGCCGACGCGATACCCTCAAGCTGTCGCCACTCGGTGGCACTGCAACCTATTGCATGCGGCCCGTCGTCCAACCGTCTATTACCGAGGTGGCCCGCAACCCAGAGCCGGTGCATCAACGTGAGCGCTCGATCATCGCTCATGATACGAGGCTCAAACCTCTCAAGGTCGGATAGAGCTAATTTTGCCTGTTCTGAGTTGATTATTAAACTGTTACTGTCAATTGCCTTGTATCGCGCAAGTAGGCATACGCCGCTGTATCGTCCCTGTGCCGCATCCGCTTCTGCACGGGTTAGGGCCTTCTTCATATTGCCAAGTCGTGTATCCAACTCAACGAGCCGTCCAGAGAGGCGATTAGCCTGCTCTGGCGGCAATTCGCCGAGTTCTCCGGCTTTGTCCAGCGCATCTGCCATGTTGAGTAGCGCATTTTGACGAGCGTCCTCGGTCTCCTGAGTGTGTGAGCGGCTGCCCAGATAGTCAAGAAAGTCTCTGTTCGTCCAAAAAGCGGTGTCGAGGGGATGGTAAGCATCGGTGTATGCTCGAGACTCACTTGCGGTGGATAGTGCACGATCAACCAACTCTTTGCATTTGGTCTCGTTCACCTGCAACAGCTTGGATTCGGCCCCAAAGCTGTGACCTATAGTCGCTGCAATTGCGGTAAGTACCATCGACATCTCGAAGTTCCGTCCAGGAGAGGGCTTGCGACCAACAAGAATCTCCCTCGCCATTTCAAGCACAACCCTACTTTGTCGGTAGTACTCGATCGCCTCGGGTCCCTTATCGGTGTCGCTCATTCTTCGTCCGATATGGCGGAGTACGATTCCCTCGATCATAATCAACTGTGGCAGTATTGCACCGTGTTTTTCCCGCAGCGTCTTCAGGATACTGGCGAGTGCACGTAAGTCCTCAGTCCTCTGGTAGTCTCCTTGGAATGCACCACTGGGCGGTGCGATGCTGCGAATGACGTGAAGCAATAGCGCCTGTTCGGGCGCATCGATAGCCCGCTGATCGGGATCCCATGGGAATTCGAACAGCAGCTTCGCCAAGGTGTCGAGTCTAGCGATTGAAGAAGGGAGCGCCGCATCCAACAGAAGGTGTGCAATGAACGCATTCACTGCCGTCAATCCGATGTCGCTCTGTCGATCGAGGGACACTTCCACAAATAATCCGCTACTTTCCAAAGTATGGCGGAGGGTCGAATAGACGCGCAGCAGGCCTGGGAACCGTTTCGTCAAAAGGTTGAGTGATATGGCCTCGTCTAAACTGGAGAACAAAAGAACAAGTTGCGGTAGTTGGGTCGCAATGTAGTACCAGGCGTCGCGTGGTTGTTGCAGACCTCCAACATTGTCAGGACCCGCTGGAAGTTGGCGCGTCGAAACCCAGAGTCGCAGTTGCTCGCTGAGAGAACTCCCTCTGACAACATCCTGACTAGGCGGTCGGAACGAAGCGAGCCCTTCAACGAGCTGCATATATTCGTCTACGAGCACACCCCGGATGTTCTCGCGTGTGTCCGGTATCAGCCTATAGAGCACGGCAAAGAGTGCTGGATCAGAAGTGAGCAGGTTCAGCAGCAAGTCCATGCTCGTCGCGGGGCTGTTGTTCACAACATACGCACGGAATCGTTCGATCTCACTCAGGGACAGGCGGTGTTCAATCGGGACCTTTTGCCCTCGAAATCCCTCCTCCTCTTCTTCTTGCTCGCTTGGCCCACCCTGGTAGCGTCCAAGGGCTGGAGCGGAGGATGCGATGACGATCGTCAGGCGGCCGGCGCTACGCAAGTGCTTGTCTAAATTCTCGGCAATACGTCGATCTGTACGATCAAGGATGATTACTGTAGCTGGTGTGCCACGTGCTTCTGCAAGCCGAATGATCTGCTCGATCGCGCCATTGTCTACCATGCCTCCAGCAGGCAGCAATTGGACGGTGAATATACCGCGTCGTCGAAGCTGGTACCCCAGCCAAAGCAGACCGACCGTTCGTCCGCTAGCTGGTGGTCCAGAAAGAAGGATCGACCCGCGCTCTCGGCCACGTGAACGAGAAGCCAGGCCCGACACCACATTGACACGCTCGAGGACAGTATTGAACAGAGCTCTGTAACTATCACGCTCAAAGACGTATCCTTCGCTTATCCCGCGCCAACTCGGAGTTTGTCTGCTCTGCGAAAGAAAGTTTATGAACTCTTGTTTGCGCTTCAACGGATCATGGGGCGCAGGAGCTTCTGGGATGTCAGGCAGTATTACCAAATGTCGCCGGAACTCACGCAGTTCAGCGGCACGGAACGTAAGTACCCGCTGATGCGGTGCAGTCCCGACCGTGATCGCTAAATCTTCAGTCTCCAGTACTCTCCGTTTGGCTTCAGAGAGCCGCGCGATGATCGTTTCACTTGATGAAAGCGCAGAAGGCAAATCTGAATCAATGATGTGAATGTTCGGTGCTATAGCCAGGATAGCGTCACGATCGATCCCGTCTGAGTGGGTTTTGAACCAGTAAACGTTATCGGGATCGAGATCACTGGTCATCGCCGCGACGAGGTCGAACGCGATGGGGTCATAGGCGCTGACGCCTGCAACACACAATACATGTGCCGGTCCGATCGCCTCGGGCAGACCCCGGAGTACTCCAGGGATTTGAAGTCGCTGAGTTTTCGTCCAGTGGCGACCATAAACCGGCACCCCGGTGGCCGTCTGCGCGTCGGCAAGATGCATCAAGTGCAGAACCGAGAGAACGTCATTCTGCCTCGGGAAAAATGCGGGCATTCTCTCGTCTACTGAAAGATGTCGAATCCGGCGCCCCTCCGATCCCTGCCGACTAAGCTCTGTTGAAAGCAAGTCATCTATAGATGACGTAAAAACGGCGGCCCAGGGAACCTCGGCGACTCTCCGCAATGCTTCACTTGGCCCGCTGCTGGCAACTACCGTCGCCGCCTCGTTTAGCGGAGTGGGGTCGGACAGGGCCGCGCATACGTCCGCAAACGAGCGGTTCGAGCCACAACGAGTAGACTCCCGAAGCAACTGGGCTAGTCGCTCGCTCGTGCCGGGCTCAAGATCTTGCCCAGCATAAAGGACAGCCCTACCAGAAAACGTTAGGTCAAAAAAGCGAGATAACTCTTCCATCGGTATATCGAAGCTCCTGAAATCCAAACAGTCAAAGTCGAGACCGAAGAACTCGATGCATAATACGGAGTCCCCTGCGTCCCAGAGAAAACTTCCGCTCCCCGATCTGGTTCCAAGCAACGGACCAGCCAAAGGGGAGAATGAAACAACAATATACCCGTTCTAGAACCTCAGCTCATCAGATTTGCCGACGCACGCGATGAATCTCGATCACCACATCATGTTGCAGCGCCGTAGCGAAGTGCATCAGCCGCTCCACCGAGAA
>CAYYKV010000178.1:0-6455 GCA_964468605.1 uncultured Occallatibacter sp.
GAAGTTGCGGCGGGACGGAAGGACGTGGTGACGGCCGAGAACGAACTGGTGCACGAGACGGGCTCAAGGTACATCGACTTTGTGGTGCCGGGACTGCTGGGCATGAATTTGATGGGCTCAGCGATGTGGGGGCTGGGATTCTCGATTGTGGATGGGCGGCAGAAAAAGCTGCTGAAGCGGATGGTGGCGTCGCCGATGCCGAAGTGGCAGTTCCTGGCGGGGTATTTGCTGTCGCGGCTGGTGATGCTGGCGATCGAGGTCGTGGTGTTTTTGGGGTTTGCCAAGCTGGTGTTTGGCGTGCCATTCCGCGGACCGCTCTGGGAGCTCGCGCTCCTTTGTGTTTTGGTTTCGCTTGTTTTTGCAGCCCTCGGGCTGCTGGTGGCGTCGCGCGCGAAAACGATGGAGGCCGTGAGCGGGCTGATGAACCTGGTGATGATGCCCATGTGGATTTTGTCGGGAATCTTTTTCTCGGCGTCGAGATTCCCGGCCATCATTCAGCCGCTGGTGCACGCGCTGCCGCTGACGGCGGCGATCGATGCGATTCGAGGCAATATGTTGCAGGGCGTGCAATTGGGGCAGCTAACGTTGCAGATGGGCATTCTGCTGGCGTGGTTTGTGGTGCCGTTCGCGGTGTCGCTGAGGATCTTCCGGTGGCGGTGAGAGAAGCAGGGAGCAGGGAGTAGCCAGCAGAGAGTAGGAGAACAGGAAAACAGGGAACAGGAATGCGGCTTCCAGCTGCTAGCTTCTAGCCTCAAGTTTTGGGCTCAGTGACCGGTGTCGGCGGCGACGGGGTTGGCGTAGTAGCCGGTGCGGGTGCGGACGACGAGGCCGGGTTGGTCGACTTTGACTTCGATGTGGTGATACTCGTTGGGCTTGTCGGGCGGCGGAGGTTCGAAGGCGATTTCATACCAGGAGTTCGCATCGGTGAGGCATCTCTCGATCTGAGCTGCGACGTCGTTGTTTCCCTCAAGGGTGAGACCTCCGCTCTGGTAGGCAAGCACCTGAAGGCCAAGGTTGCCGAATTGCGCATCGTTGGGTTTGGCGAGGCCCTTGAGAAAGGTCTGGTAGTAATCGGCCGACATCAGGGATTCGTTGGCGCCGACAGGATTGATGTTGTAGAGAGTGATCTTGGTTTGGCGCAATTGCGAAGAGAAGGAAACGACTTCACTAAAGATGTGCTGCTGATCCTTGGAGTAGACATTGATGTAGGGGCCAGAGAGCAGAGGCCAGCCAGGCGAGATCCAGAGAATGATTTTGCGGCCGGGCAGTTTCGCGGCGGAATCGACGACTTGATGAAGTGCCTTGAGGGAGATATCAAGGCGTTCGATCCCACCCCATTGCGAGCTTCGAGTGATTTGGCGCAAACCGCTCTCGTGGTGCTCCAGAGAGTCGCTGAGTTGGTTTCCGTCGGTGGAGAAGCCGTTATCGAAGTGGACGCCGTCATCCGTGAGGACCGCAAATGTGGTGGGGTAAGCCAGCGTTCCTTCATTCGCCTTGAGGAACTTTTCTGTTTGATCGCGCACGTAGGCGACCATTGAGAACGGTGTGTTGACGGCGTCGATGAAGAGGATGACTTCGACCGGCTCTTTAGCGGGAGTGACAACCTTAAAGGAAGTGATGGGCCGAGGAGATTTGTTGTCGAGGAGGGTGAAATCCTGCTGGGCGAGGTTGGGCACGGGCTGGCCGGATTTGGTGTCGACGACGACGTCAAGCAGGATGGGCCCGGAAGAGGCCGAAGCGCCGGGTGGCGAGATGACGGGCAGAGATTGTTGGGCAGAGGCCGCGGGCAGAGCCGCAAGTAAGGCGATGGACGACGTGAGGACGATCCTATAGATGATCATCGAGGGCCTCCGGTCGGAGTTTTGCGAGTCCCGGCAACTCTTGAGTGAATGCGGCTTAATGATACCTCGATGGATGCGAGACCGATCTGATCGGTTGCATCAACTGGAATTGTCGACTGGCCCGGTAAAATGATCGATATGGATTCAACTCATCAGAGTGCCGAGGGGGCGGAGACGATTCTCGCCGGGAGCCGGTTTATTCGCGCATGCCTGCGGAAGCCGGTGGACCGGACGCCGGTGTGGTTTTTGCGGCAGGCGGGGCGGTACATGCAGGAGTACCGCGAAGTGCGCAAGCACCACACGCTGGTGGAAATTTGCAAAAAGCCGCAGCTGGCCGCGGAAGTGACGATTACCGCGGCGGAAAAGCTGGGCGTGGATGCGGCGATCATCTTTGCCGATCTGCTGCTGCCGCTGGAGCCGATGGGACTGGACTTCGAGTTCCAGGCGGGCGAGGGGCCGGTGGTGCACAAGCCGGTGCGGAACGCCGAGGACGTGCGCGCGCTGCGGACTGACCGCGCAAATGATTTGGCGTACGTGGCGCGGGCGATTGAAAAAGTGGCTGCGCATTTTCGCGATCGGCTGGGCGTGATTGGATTCTGCGGCGCGCCGTACACGCTGGCGAGCTACATGATTGAAGGCGGCGGCTCGCGAAATTACATCCACACGAAGCAACTGATGTACCGAGAACCCATTGCATGGAGCAGCCTTTTGGACAAGCTCGTCACTGTGTTGACGGAATACTGCCGGTTGCAGGTGCAGGCGGGTGCGGACGTGATCCAGATTTTCGATAGCTGGGTGGGGTCGCTTTCGCTAAGCGACTATCGCGATTACGCTTTCGAAGCATCGAAGCGGTTGGTGCGAGCGGTGCAGGCGATGGGCGTGCCGGTGATTTATTTTGGCGTGGAGACGGCGGGGCTGCTGGAGCAGATGGCTGCGACCGGAGCGGACGTGATTGGCCTCGACTGGCGGCAGCCGCTCGACCAGGGCTGGCGCGCAGTGGGAGATGCGCACGCGGTGCAGGGAAATCTCGATCCGATCACGCTGTTCGCGCCGCCGGAGGTGCTGGAGCAGCGAGTGAAGGAGATTTTGCGCGCGGCGGGTGGGCGGCCGGGGCACATCTTTAATCTGGGCCATGGAATTGTGCCGGAGACGCCGGTCGAAAATGTGCAGGCAGTGGTGAAGATGGTGCGCGAGTTCAGGCTGGAGGGCGCGCGTGGCTAAACAAGCGGTGTTGCTGCTGGCGCATGGAACTCCGGAGACGGTGGAGCAGATTCCCGAATACTTGCGCAACGTGGTGAGCGGACGGCCGCTGCCGCAAGCGGTGGTGGACGAGATTCAGCACCGGTATTCGCTGATCGGGAAAAGCCCGCTGACCGAAATCACAGTTGAGCAGGCGCGGCTGGTTGAGGCGGAGCTTAACAGCGCGGGCAAGACAGGTCCTGCTCCCCACCCAAGCGAAGCTTGGATGGGGCACCCGCGAATTCCGGTGTATGTGGGGATGCGGAATTGGCGGCCGTATATTCCCGATGTGGTGAAGCAGATGCGCGCGGAGGGCGTGGAAGAGGCCGCGGTGATCTGCATGGCGCCGCAGAATTCGCGGACGAGCGTGGGGCTTTACCGGCGCGCGGTTGAGGCTGAGGCGGGCGGATTGCGCGTTGACTTTACCGCGGGATGGGCGGAACATCCGCTGCTGGCGGATGCGTTTGCGGAGCGGCTGAGGCCGGCGCTGGCGAAACTGACTGCGGAAGTGGGCGTGCCCGTACCGGTGTTGTTTACTGCGCACAGCGTGCCGACGCGGACGGTGGAGGCTCCGGCCGCAGGAGCGGAGAGCGCGGGGCCGCGGATGTGGCCGGGTCAGGGAGCCGATCCTTATGCGGAGGACGCGCGGCGAACGGCGGAGCTGGTTGCGGCGAGAGTTCCGGAGATTTCGCGGTGGTGGTTTGCGTTCCAGAGCCAGGGAGCGAGCGGGGGACCGTGGATTGGTCCGAGCGTGGAGGAGACGCTGGACCGGATTGCGGACGAGGGAGTGAAGGCTCTCATCCTCCAGCCGATCGGATTTCTTTGCGATCATGTGGAAATTCTGTTTGACGTGGATATCTTTTTCCGCGAATATGCCAGCAAGAAGCACATTCAGCTGGAGCGTCCCGAGTCTCTGAACGGGTCGCAAACACTTGCGAGAGCTGTCGCGGATTTGGCAAGAAAAGGCTTGGATCGGCTGAACGGTGTGTAAGGGAGCGCTGGCTGGAATTTAGCGGAAGAAGTTCTTTGCCATGAACAAAACATTGGCAGGCCGTTCAGCCAGGCGGCGCATGAAGTAGGGATACCACTCGCTGCCAAAGGGCACGTAGACGCGCACCTTGTAGCCCTGGCTGACAAGTTTTCGCTGCAGATCGCGCCGCACTCCATACAACATTTGAAATTCGAAGTGGCTGGGGTCGATAGCGGCCTCGGTGGCGTAGGCTTTGACTTTGTCAATAAGCGCTTCGTCGTGCGTGGCGAGCGCGTGGTAGATGGGGCTGTCGACGAGCATTTTGGCGAGCCTGAAAAAGTTGGCGTCGACTTCGGGCTTGTGCGGGAAGGCGACCTCGGGCGGCTCGTTGTACGCGCCCTTGCAGAGGCGGACGCGAATGCCGTCGGCGAGAAGCTGCTCGATGTCGGCCTGAGAGCGATAGAGATAAGCCTGGATGACGACGCCGACGGCGCCGCGCAGCCCGGCGTGCGAGTGGACGCGGCGCACAATGTCGAGTGTGTCCTGCGTGAGGCGCGAGTCTTCCATGTCAATGCGGACGAAACTCTGCGTGGAACGCGCGTGCTGGACGAGATTTTCGGCGATGGACTCGGCTAGCTGGGGAGACATGTCGATTTTCGGATTTAGGCCCATCTGCGTGAGCTTGACGCTGATGTTGGCGTCGAGGCCGCGCTCGGCGATGGAATCGAGCAGATGGTGATAGACGTCGGCGGCACGATGCGCCTCGGTGGGCGAGGTGACGCTTTCGCCGAGGGAGTCGAGAGTGACAGAGATGCCCTGACCGTTGACGGCTTCAGCGACGCGAATCGCGTCTTCCGGCTCCATGCCGGCGATGAATCGCGCATTGAGGCGGGTGCCCAGCGCGGAGTGCTCAAAGAAGCGGCGTAGCGGACGGTTGTGAGAAAGCGCAATGAAAGCGGAACGAAGAACCGGCATGACTCGCCCCTGCTGAAAAGCGCGCCCGACAGAGCGGCTGGCAGACACACTAGTTTCGCATATGGCGACGCGAAAAAGCGTGGCGGCTAACACATTCGTGTCAGGCGAAATACCGAGAAGAATTTTGCCGGCGACAAGGCGAGCTCGCTTATTGAACGTCGAAGAGGGCGCTGCCGTGAGACGGCAAAGTGACGCTGATCTCCTTTGATTCTTTCGCGGTGGAATCGTCCCAAACGTTGTGTGCGATGTGCTTTTTGCTGTCGAGGCCGAGTTGCGGCCAGGTTGCGCGAAGGGTAGCGGGTTCTTCCGAGAGATTGAAGAAGGCAAAGTACTCAGCGTAGCCGCGATCGCCGGGCTGGCCGATGGAGGCGCGCCAAACGCGGGCGTTCTCAAAGCCGGGGCCGAGTGCGGAGGGTGCGACGGGGCGGCTATAGGTGGCGTTCTGGTCGATGAAGAGCACGGATTGATTGGTGAGAAGCGAGCGCGTGAAGTCGTCGAGGCGAGTGAGATTGCCGCCGAAGATGAGAGGCGAGCGCGTGACGGCCCAGAGCGTGAACTCGGTGCGCTGCTCATCGGGAGTCAGGCGGGATTGGCGCGCGTCTCCCCAGCCAGGGTTGGGGCCGAGGTAACCTTCGGGAAGCATGTCGGCGTCAGGCCAGTTGCCGGCGTTGGTGTACGGGTACCACTCGGCGAGGCGGTCGAACATGTCGCGGACGCCCATGGGGAACTCGGTGTCTGGCTTGCGCGGAAAGGTCCAGCCGTCCCAATGATCGTCGGCGATGCGCCACATCTGCGCGTACTTTGCGACTTCGGCGGCGTGATCGAGCTGGGTGGGGCCGGGCGAGAGCGAGAGCACGATAGGCCGGCCGGATTTGCGAATGGCCTCGGCGATCTGGCGAATTTCGGTGGCGCGGTAGGGGTGGTCGGAGACGCAGTCGACCTTGAGGAAATCGAGGCCCCATGATGCGAAGAGACGAATCATCGAGTCGTAGTAGGCCTGGCCGGCGGCATTATCCTTGATGCCCCAATTGCCCGCGTCCCAAGGGCAGGGGGAAGTGGTGTCGGCGGCGTCGGCGGCGTGAAACGAGCTGCCGGCAATGGGCAGATTGGCGGCAACAACCTGGCGGGGAATACCGCGCACAATGTGAATGCCGAATTTGAGTCCCTGAGCGTGGAGCCAGTCGGCAATCGGCTTGAAGCCGGCGCCGTTGGCGGCCGAAGGGAAGCGAGAAGAAACGGGAATCAGCAGGCCATTCGCGTCCCAGAGATAGTTCTTCTCCTCAAGAGTGCGGCCGGCGGGATTAGCCATATACCAGCCTTCGTCGATGACGGCGTACTTCCAGCCGTATTGCTGGAGCGAGGCAAGCACGGTGGCATTGGCCTTGAATTGATCTTCGTTAATGGTGAGGCCGTAGGCGTCCCAACTGTTC
>CAYYKV010000179.1:0-6417 GCA_964468605.1 uncultured Occallatibacter sp.
ACGCACGACGATGACGGAATCACAACCGCTTCGGCATCGGCGTAGAGCCTCACCAGCCGCTTGGCCTGGCTGAAAGCCTCACACCGGAACCCCGTGTTCGCGTGCATCTGCCCGCAACACGTCTGGCCTCGCCGGAACTCCACCTCCACTCCAAGACGCTCCAGCAAGCGTACAACCGCGCGTCCGGTCTCTGGAAACAACGTGTCGTTATAGCAGGTTATGAAAAGCGAAACGCGCATGCAGCCACTCATCAAAATGCATAAGTTTCAACCAGGAAACCGAATGATATACCGTGAGAAACGGTTTGTCTATTGCAATTCCAGCCCTCTGGCCGCTGCTTCCACCCGCTTCGCCTCGGTAAAAGATTTCGGGCCGGCCGCCGGTGTCGCCCTCCCCGAATTCGCCCGCATCGGCGCCTCAATTCGCGTCGGATGCGCGTGATTTCGGTCTTTCCCGGCTCGGTTTCTTCAACCTTCCACGCTGAATCCCGTCTAAATCTCCGAGTTACGCGGCTTTATCCTCGGGCAGAAGCTTTTTTATTCTTCATTCCGTGTCAAACGATCAAGGTATCTTCTGTGCCTGTTTGTGGCATTCGCGGTCGAGCCACGAGGCGCGCACAGCCGGGCTCGCCTTCGGTTTTCGAGGCCTTCCGTCCTATGATGATGAAGTCGTCGACCAATTCAGTCGGACTGTTCGAGGGGATCCGGCGTTTCGCCGGGTTTTTTGCTTTGAACAGCAACTCGATCTCTGCCGGCCGCGGCAACTCTTTTGATTTTCGAGGTTCTTTCTCAAGAAAGGTCCCAGGATCACTCCCCTTATGAACAATATGAGCAATTCACGTTCGCTTTCCCTATGCCTCTTGGCCAGTGTCTTCCTCTTTACCGCCGCCTCCAGTGCACAACAGGTTGGCCCAGCCGTTCGCATCGTCAGCCCAATCGATGAAAGCCAGCGGGTCACGCTTACCCACACTGTGAGTCCGTTGGCCAACGCTGCGAACGACCGTGGCGCCGCGCCCGACGGCATGCAGCTTGATCGGATGCAGCTCGTCCTCCAGCGCAGCCCCGCCCAGGAGACCGCACTTCAGCAGCTCATCGTGCAAATGCACACTCCCGGCACGCCCAGCTACCACCAATGGCTCACTCCGGACCAGTTCGGCGCCCAGTTTGGATCCTCTGATCAGGACATCGCCACCATCGAATCCTGGCTTGGCAGCCATGGCTTTGCCGTCTCCAAAGTGAATCCCGGCAAAGCAACGCTCGAGTTCTCAGGCAGCGTGGCTCAATTGCGCGACGCCTTCCACACCCAGATTCACAAATATGTGGTTGACGGCGAGACCCACTACGCCAACGCCAACGATCCCCAGATTCCTGCGGCACTCGCGCCGGTCATCGGCGGATTCGCCTCGCTCAACAACTTCCACCCCAAAAGCTACGTCAAGAAGCTCGGCAAAGCCTCCCTCAATCCCGCCACGCATCAGGTTTCGCAGTGGACTTGGGGCAACAGCACCACGGGCACCTATTACATCCTCGCGCCCGGCGACTTCGCCATTCAATACGATCTTCAGCCGCTCTATAACGCCAACGTAAACGGCACCGGTCAGACCATCGCCATCATCAACGACTCCAACATCAACGTCGATCTTGTCAATCAGTTCCGCACGCTCTTCGGCCTGCCCGCCAACCCGCCTCAGGTCATCATCGACGGCAACGATCCCGGCGTGGACGGCGTCAACAATCCCGACGGCCCCAACTACGACTCCGTCGAAGCCTATCTCGACGTCGAGTGGTCCGGCGCAGTCGCTCCAGACGCCGCCATCGATCTGGTCATCGGCGCGGACACGGCGCTGGAGAGCGGCCTGATCCTCGCCATGGAGCACGCGGTCTACGGCGATGTCGCGCCTGTCATCAGCCTCAGCTTCGGCGAGTGCGAATCCCAACTCGGCTCCGCCAACTCGTTCCTCAACGGCCTGTGGGAACAGGCTGCCGCGCAAGGCCAAACCGCCATGGTCTCCGCCGGCGACGCCGGCTCCGCCGGTTGCGACGACGACAACATCCAGCCATACGCGCTCAGCGGTCAGGCCGTCAGTGGATTTGCTTCTACTCCGTACAACGTCGCAGTCGGTGGAACCGATTTCTACTACTCCGACTACGCCAGCGGCGGCGCAAGCATCGCCAATTACTGGAGTACAACCACCAGCCAATTACCGGCCGTTTCACTCAACGCCGCAAAGGCGCCAATCCCCGAGCAGCCCTGGAACGACAGTCAGTACGGCCTGAACATCATCAACAACAATTCGGCTGCAGGCACCACCATTGCCGGGGGCGGCGGCGGCGCCAGTAACGGCGCCATCTGCAGTAACAACACCTACAGCACAACCACCGGCGTCTGCACCGGAACGCTCAGTGGCTATCCAAAACCCTCCTGGCAATCGGGTAACGGCGTGCCCAGCGATAGCGTGCGCGACATTCCCGACGTCTCTCTCTACTCGGCCAACGGAGCCAACAACAGCTTCTACCCCATCTGTGCCACCGACGGCGACTGCCAGACTTCGGGCCTTGGCGTTGGCGATGTCGTGCAGATATACGGCGTCGGCGGCACATCCGCCTCTTCGCCCGCATTTGCCGGCATTATGGCGCTCGTGGTTGAGAAGTGGGGCCGGCAGGGCCAGGCTGACAATATTCTCTACGCGTTGAAGACGCAGTACCCCGCAGCCTTCCACGATGTCACCGTCGGAACAAATTCCGTGCCCTGCGAGGAGGCGCCAACTGTATCGCCGAGCTGCATCGCGGTGGGAGCAAGCGCCATCGTCTATGGCGGAGTCACCGAAGGTCAGATCGGAACCGGCACAACCCCCGAGTACAACGCCGCCGCCGGCTACAACCTTGCCACTGGCCTCGGCACCATCGACGCCAACAATCTGATTACAGACTGGCCAAAAGTTGTCCTGGCTTCGACAACCACAACAATGACCCCGTCCCAGACCAACTTCGCTCATGGAACAGCCATCACGATCAGCGGGACGGTCACTGGCTCTTCGCCCACCGGCAACGTAGCCCTGATGACCGACAGCTCAGAGCAGGTCCAGCAGGGCCAGGGGCTTGCCCAAACCCTCAACGGCTTCGTGGGCACTTATGGCTCTGGCACCTTCGCATTGAGCAGCGGATCCTATACAGGCTCCGTCAGCACCCTGCCCGGCGGCAGCTACCACATCTGGGGCCAATACGGCGGCGACTCCAAGAACGCGATGAGCACTTCCGCGCCGCCGATCGCGATCAACGTCACGCCCGAGAATAGCGGGATCTTCTTTAGCGCGCTCTCGCCGAGCGGCTCCTTTACCGCTCCGCAAACGGTAAGCACGGCCATCGACTACGGCACCCAGATGGATCTCAGCGCCCAGATCGCGCCCAGTTCTCAACTTTCATCGTTTTCCACCTGCACCACGAGCTGCCCGATCTTCACCATTCCCACCGGAACCGTCACATTCGCCGACAGCTCAACCAACATCGACACCGCCGTGGTAAACGCCGAGGGCGACGCCGAGTACAACGCTCCCTTTGCAGTCGGCGCTCATACTGTCAGCGCCAACTATAGCGGCGATAACAGCTATAACAAGTCGACGTCTCCCGCGATCAGCTTCACCGTGGCTAAGGACTCGCCCGACCTGTCGCTCTATACGACGCTCACAACGACCCAAAATGACCTGATCAGCGGCACCGGGCAACAGACGATCCTCACCGTCGAGATCTCCAACAACGCTCAAAGCTCGTTCGCAACGTCATCGGCAACCTATCCCGTTCCTGTTGCTCCGCCAACCGGAACCGTCACTTTGAGCGGTAGCACGCTATCCGCGTTGAACGGAACCGTGGCGCTGAGTCCTTTCGTCGACCCAACCACGTCGGCCCAGTCGGGCGTGGCCAACTTCGTAGTCCCGGCAAACACTGCTACGGGGAATTATTCAGTCGCAATCGCGTACAGCGGCGACGGAAATTACAACTCGATCCCGGTGTCAGCGAACACCACGTATACCTTACCCATTGAGAACCTCAACACCGATAGCGAGCTCCCGTCGACAACCATAGCGACCACGACCGGGAGCATATCTCCCAACACCTCAATTACCGTCTCGGGAACCGTCACCGGTCAGAGCGGGCATCCTGCGCCCACAAACGGCGTCTACGTCTTCTCCTCCGGCGCCTACCTTGGCGAGGTTGGATTCTCGTCGACAAGCGGAATTGCCTCGTCGTTCGCCTTCGCGCTGAGCAGTCAGGACCTCGTGCAGGGATCGAACTACATCACTCTCCAGTACTCCGGAGACACCGTTTACAACCCCTCTACGTTTGTGCTCTACACCAACACTCCGCTTTCCAGCCCGCGCTCCGACTTCTCGCTGGTGCCAGACTTCACCATCGTGCCCGTCAGCGTCAGTGCGGGCGCTAGTAGCGGCACCGACACCATCAACGTTTCGTCTGTGAACAGCTTCAATGGCGTCGTCAACCTTACCTGCACGGCTACAACTCCGCTCACCTGCACCATCTCGCCGAATCCATCCGTGAGCTCCGGCAATCCCTCAACGGCCACGCTCACCATCAACGTCCCAGCGAGCACGCCAAACCACAACTACAACGTTCTCGTCACCGGCAAGGACGCTGCGACCGGCGAGTTCGTCCACACCCTGGCCATTACTGCCGATGTCAGCGGATCGGGCCCGGCCGAGACGCTCACCAACAGCGGCAACATCACCGTGGTTCAAGGCGCCACTACGAGCAACACCTCGGTCATCACGGTCACGCCGTCCGACGGCTTTACCGGGATTGTGAACCTCACTTGCGCGGTAACGACCGCCCCAGCGGGCGCGGCGAATCCGCTCGCCTGCGCTACCGCCGACCTGAATCCCGACTCGGTCAACATCACCGGCACCGGAGCACTCACCTCCGTGCTCAGTGCCGTCACAACGGGCACCACGACCCCCGGGTCCTACGCCATCACGGTCACGGGCACCTCCGGCGCGCTCGTCTCGACAACGGTCGTGAATGTCACCGTCAACCAGCCTCAGGACTTCTCGCTGAGTCCCAGCGGCCCGATCGTGGTGAATGCAGGCGCAACCACAGGCAACTCAACCACGATCACCTTGACGCCTTTGAACGGGTTTAGCAGCACGGTGAGCCTGAGCTGCGCGGTCACAACGGCTCCGCAAGGCGCAGCCAATCCGCTGACCTGCGGCGCATCCAACCTGAATCCAACCTCGATCGACGCCGGCACGGGGCCGCTGACATCGACATTGACCGCAAGCACTACCGCAGCGACGACGACCGGCGCTTACGTCATTACGGTCACCGGAATGAATGGCAGCGACACGCACACAACCACAGTCAACGTCACGGTGAACGCATCCGCTGTTCCGGCCTACACGGTTTCGGCGACCAGCCCCTCGTCCGGCATTTCGCCCGGCAATCAAGCCATTTCAACTGTCACCGTGCAGGGCAGTGGGGGCTACACCGGCAGCGTCACGCTCGTTTGCATTGAGAGCTCGGGCCCACAAAACCAGACGGGAGATGCGCCTGCATGCGACGTCACCTACTCGAGCGGCTCGGCGATCGCGTTGAGCGGCGCCACAACAAGCGGCCAGGCGACGGCAACCGTCGTCACCGTGGCCGCCACAGCCGACCTGGTCCGCCCCAGCTTCGGTAAAGGCAAGGGCTGGCTCGGTGCCGGCTCGGGCGCGGTCCTCGCTTTGCTTCTCTTCTTCGGAATCCCCGCACGTCGCCGTGGCTGGCGCTCCATGCTCGGCATCATCGTTGCGATGGCCGTGATCGGTGTCCTGTCAAGCTGCGGCGGCGGCAGTGGGGGCGGCGGCGGAACGGGTCCATCGAATCCCGGAACTGCTGCTGGCGCCTATACATTTACCGTGACGGCCTCGGGCACTCCTGCAGTGACCCCGGCTCCGACCGCCACGTTCACCGTCTCAGTGAACTGATTTCTTGAACCGGCACAAAGCGGGCCCTTCCCTCGGGAAGGGCCCAATTCTTTTTGCTTCCTCTTTCGCTCCCTGCATTTTGCTGTCAAGTCTCCAACCGTTCAGACGCACCCGCCAAATCCACTCCAACCCACTGACTTCTCATTCACTTATTCACTGACTAATTTTTTCCCAAAGTTTGCCGGTTAATTCCGCGAAGTCGCTAGCCTTAAAGATGAAGGAGCTCTTCCATGGCGGGCACCACGGCTTCGGTCGATACCGCTGTTTGCACAACGGCAAACCCCGCCGCGGGCAAGGGGGGTGATTTTATACACTTTGAAACTCGAAAAATGACGATAACTCCTTTAGCATCAACAAATATTGCCCAAAATCTGCCTCGATTTTTTGCGATTTTTTGCGATTTTTGTCCGCAAAATGGCCCCAAATCGGCCTCAAATCGCCCC
>CAYYKV010000180.1:0-6397 GCA_964468605.1 uncultured Occallatibacter sp.
CAGCGAGTTCCATGGCCTGCCAATCGAAGCCATGGTGCTGGTAGAAGCGCGCGTCCTCGGCGGCGATGACGGCGTGCTGGAGGTCGGGCGAGATCTCGCGCAATGGAACGAATTGGTAGTGCTCGTGGTAGGGCTTGCCGTGAATGAAGGCTTGGAAGCGGCGCTCGACGTGGACAGCGGTGGTGGGAGGGTTGATGAATCTGGCGGCGACGAGAGTGAGCGCGGCGGCGAGCCAGGCGGCGACGAGGCCGAGGCCGATGGCGAGAAGGATGGAGCGGACGAGGGACTTGGCGGGACCCTTGCGGCGCGGGGGTGTGGACTTTGGCGCGGGGAGTGGGTTGGGGGCGGAGGGCACTTACCAGAATAGCTGGAAGGCAGTGGTTAGTGGTTAGTGGTTAGTGATTGGTGGGTAGTGATTAGTGGGTAGTGGGTGGTAGGCGCTAGAGGCTGCGCTGGTAGCGGAGGACGTCGACGGCGGTGTTCCAGACGACGTCAATGCGGCGGAGGCCGTCAGGGGTCCACTGATCGGATTTATAGAAGCGCTGGGCGCGAAGGTTGTCGACGAGAGTGAAAAGGTAGGCTTGACGCAATCCAAGAGAGACGAGGTGGGCGCGAGCGGCCGTGACGAGAGCGACCCCGACACCGAGGCCCCAGGAGTGGGGATCGACATAGAGGGCAGTGAGCTCGCCATGGTTGGGAAGGTCGGCCTCGTGCGAGGGAGCGGTGGTGGCAAAGCCGTGAATGATGTTGCCGGAGACGGCGACGATGGTGTGGGGGTGGGAAGGGTCGGCGTTGGAGAGATCGTATTTTTCGGCGCGGTCTTCGGGGCGGAGCTGGTCGAGATAGGTGTCGGGGAGAATGCCGCGGTAGCCGCGCTGCCATGAGCGCACGTGGACACGAGCGATGGCGAGCGCGTCAGTTGGCTGGGCAGGACGGAGAAGCATTTCAAGAGTATGGCATGACAAAGGCAGTGATTAGTGGTTAGTGATTAGTGATTAGGAAGGCACCGGGGACAGGGATTAATGGTTAGAAAGACCTGGAGCGAAAAGGCGGGGAAGAAGTGAACGAGTGAAGAAGTGAGCGAAGAAGCAAGGGGCCGAGCTAGCTCGTCAGCTTGATTGCTGCGGCAGGGTATGGGTTATAGTGGACGGGTTCTCCGAAGCGAAGCAGGGCCTGGTTCCGAGAAGCAAGAGAAAAATTCCCCGAAAGAAAACAACGTTCTCTGAGACACGAGTTGAGTCTGGTTCCCCGAAACAAAGAAGATTCCCCCAAAACAAAACTCAAATTGCGAGATGAAAGAGGAGGTATTTGTGGGCGAGCAACCGACACCGGAAAAGATCATGCAAATCGGCATGGGATTTATGGCCTCGAAGGTGCTGCTGAGCGCAGTAGAGATGGGAGTGTTTACCGAACTGGCAAAGCGCCCAGAAGGCTTAGAGGAGTTGACGGGGCGGTTGGGGCTGCATCCCAGGTCGGCGCGGGATTTTCTGGACACGCTGGTGGCGCTGGGGTTTCTGGAGCGGCGGGAGGGGAAGTACGCGAACACTCCGTCGACGGATCTGTTTCTAGACAGGAAGAAGCCTTCGTACATTGGCGGGATTCTGGAGATGGCCAACCAGCGGCTGTATGGCCACTGGTCGCATTTGACGGAAGGATTGCGGACGGGGCTGCCGCAGAATGAGGTGCGCGGCGGAGGCGCGCCGCTGTTTGAGACGCTGTATGCCGATCCGGCTCGGCTAAAGGGATTCTTGAAAGCGATGAGCGGGATAAGCCACGGGGCGGCGCTGGCGATTGCCGCGAAGTTTCCCTGGAAGGAGTACAAGACGTATTGCGATGTGGGCACGGCGCAGGGCGATACGGCGGCGCAGATTGCATTGGCGCATCCGCATCTGAGCGGGACGGGATTCGACCTGGCGGAGGTGGGGCCGATCTTTGAGGAGTACGTGGGCGAGCTGGGGCTGAATGGCCGGTTGAAGTTTGCGGCGGGAGATTTCTTCAAGGGCGCGATTCCGACGGCGGACGTGATTGTGATGGGGCACATTCTGCACGATTGGGATTTGCCGACGAAGAAGATGCTGATCGGAAAAGTGTATGAGGCGCTGCCGAAGGGCGGGGCGTTCATTGTGTATGAGGCGATCATCGACGATGAACGGAACAAAAATGCGTTTGGGCTGTTGATGAGCCTGAATATGCTGATGGAGACGTATGGCGGGTTCGACTACACGGGCGCGGATTGCCAGGGATGGATGCGGGAAGCGGGATTCAGGGAGACGCGCGTGGAGCATTTGGCGGGGCCGGACTCGATGGTGGTGGGGATCAAGTAGGACAGGGAACAAGGGAACAAAAGGGCGGGCACCCCACGGACTAAGAAACGTCCGTGGGGCTGGCGAGGTGAGTAGCGATCTATGCGGAGGGAATGTAATCTATTTATTTAATTTAGTTAGACTTCGATTTTGACGAGCCAGGTTTCCCAGATATCGGCGCATGAGTCGCGGATGGTGCGGTCAGAGGAAAATCTGCCGCTGCGCGTTACGTTGGGGATGAGACACCTCGAGTATGCGCATAGAGCCGGATGCATTGCTGGGGTCCGGAATCATGGCGACAGGCGAACGGACCAATGAAAACAACGATAGGGCTGGCAGGGAGGATGGAAAATGAAAACTGCGTCAAATCCTCGTGATCTTTTTCCACAATCTCGTGGCTCAATGGTTCCGTTTTGAAACAGGCGATATGAAAGGTACGGTAATTCAGATCGATGGAAGAGTTGAGAGAAAACGGAGGCGGCGGCATCGCAGTCGCGCGACAGGGCTGGGTGCAAGGGGTAGATGCGCGAGGCGGATTCAGCTAGACGCGGGGTTACAGATGTGGAGAATTGTCGATTTAGTTTATAGGTGTAACTGATCCGTGTTGACTCGTTGGCGATGCTCAGGGATTCGCTACCATTGGCGTAATCCATCCATACCAAGTATCCAGGCCGCCCGAGTCTCCAAGCTGGCAGTTGCCGGAGGTATTCGTCGTGGTCCACGACGCTGTGGCCGTTTGCACGCCGGTAGAATCTACCGCCATGGCTTCGGTCAGAACCCCTGGGTTGGCTGACGGATTGATGATCAATGCCGTATAGCCGGAACCGGCTGAAATATCTTTCGTACCGCCGCAAAGGACAATTGTAGAGACGATAAGATCGTTTGCGTTGGTGGTCGGCCCGCTCGTGGGAACCGAAGCACTCAGGCTGGGCGTGTTGTTACTGGTGATTCCCTGGTCAACGCTCTCAAAATAGCCGGTCGAGGCGATCGACCCGGCCTGCCACTCACTGCCCGACATCGTGAGGAAGGTTGTATCGGCGCTTCCAGCTCCTGACGTCGTAATGGTGAAGCTGGTTACGCCTGCCGGAATGCTTGGACAATACCACGCGTAACCTATTGGGTAGTCTGGAACGCTTGAATTGTCCATATCATATGGGGCGTTTGGCGCAGCGTGAAAGCAGGTTTCGGGCGAGTTGATGTTATCTGAAACAGTTCCCGTAATCGTCGTCACAAAAGGACCGACGCAATCAGCAGCACCACACCAAGAAGCGTGAATCAAGATACCGTTCCCCGCGGAGGGGCTATAGGCCTTGCTGACAGTATCGACGTCAGTCAGGGATACGGCGAAGAAGTTACCGCAGTTCGTGAAGGAACCGATCGTTTTTGGCGACGAGCAATTTGAATAAGCAAGGCTGATCTCCCACGACGACGGCGCTCGATTCAAGACTGGCTGGAACGGTGGTGATGGCGGCAGCAAGGAGAACAACGAGGCTAGATCGCTGGTTGGATGGTTCAGAATATTCAACAACGCAGTGGCAACGTTGGCCGGAGCTGCGCCACCCGAGGGCGTGGAATCGGTGAATAGCGTGCCGCAGGCCGATCCATCGCCGGCAGTGCCTCCGACGCTGTTCACACACGCCGACACAATGTCTGCAAGCGAATTGATCAGTGTGCTCGGAACTGTATCGCCGGCCGGTATTGAAGCGCCAGGCGACGCGCCGGTTGCCGTGCTTGCGTATTGCGAAGCCAGGGTAAACGCGGCCGTGAGCCCAGGCGCATCCGACGTGCCCGATCCAATGCTGGTCGGCGAAGTCATATACGGCGAGAGCGCCGCCACTGCAGCCACCGTGGTTACCTCATCCAGATAGATGAAAGGGGTCGAATTCAGAGAATTGCATGATCCCAGTGCCGCAATCAGGTCGATTGCAGTATTGTTCGTTCCGCTCGCAAGGCCCGGATTCCCGCCGGTTGCCAGCAGATAGACTTGCGGATTTGACCCTGAGCATGTGTAAGGGCCGGGGATGGTGAAACCGCCCGATGGGTCGGTCGTGGTCGACGAGCCCAAAGTCGCGGCGCTCGAGCCGTCGCCAGCCGTTCCCACCTGATAAAGCTGAATCGTGGCGCCCGATACCGGCTGCTGGCCGCCCTTCACCTTGCCGACCAAGCTGCTACCGGTGTGCGTCGAAGCAGTCGTTGTGAGCGGCGTAGGACTCACTCCCCCGCATCCCAGCATGGAGAAGGTCGCTAATAGAGATGGAATCAGGTTCGATGGCTTGGGGGAAATCATTGTCACCGTCGCCGGAATTTCCCTTTTGCTCTTCGGCTGCGCCCAATATACGCCATTTGCCTCCGATTGCGATCCTTTTTTGTATCTGTTTCCACACCAAATACCCGGTCGTATCAGGCCGTGGGCCTCTCCGAGGGAAAAAACCACGACTTGCCTGATTTGGAATCCAACTCACGGACACCTCTCCCGTCAACTCCTCTCGGCCGTCCAGATTGATTTCGTTTGGGTGCCGCGCATGTTCGGCTGGCAGCGGCAAACCCTCCATCCACCGCAGCATGTTTCCAATCAGCCGCTCGACGGCGGTGCGCTAATCTAGGGCGATGGGGAACGTGGGAGATCATGCGCTTGCGGAAAATTCGCACGCACCTGACGGCGCGGGCGCGGCGTTGCGGATTCGCGGGCTGAAGAAGGCGTTCGCGGACGTGCAGGCCGTGGATGGGATCGACCTGGAGGTAGCGAAGGGCGAGTGCTTTGGTCTGCTGGGGCCGAATGGGGCGGGGAAGACGACGACGATCGAGATTTGCGAAGGACTGACCGAGCCGGACGAGGGGACAGTTGAGCTGCTGCGGTTGAAATGGCGGACGGACGCCGACGAGCTGCGGCAGCGGATCGGGATTCAACTGCAAGAGACGCAGTTTCCGGACAAGTTGACGGTGGAGGAGACGTTGCGGCTGTTCCGAAGCTTTTACCGGCGCGGGATCACGGTGGATGAGTCGATCAAGCTGGCGCAACTTGAAGAGAAGCGGCGGTCACGCGTGGGCGGGCTGAGCGGCGGGCAGAAGCAGCGGCTGGCGATGGCGACGGCGCTGGTGGGCGATCCGGAGCTGCTGTTTCTGGACGAGCCGACGACGGGACTCGATCCGCAGGCTCGGCGGCACCTGTGGGATTTGGTGGAGGAGATGAAGCAGGCGGGGCGCACGATCATTTTGACCACGCACTATATGGATGAGGCGGAGCAGCTTTGCGATCGCGTGGCGATTATGGATCACGGCAAGGTGATTGCGCTGGACACGCCGAAAGAGCTGATTGCGACGGTGTGCAGCGAGGACATTGTGGAGTTTGCGGTGAGCGGAAGAGCAACCGCAGATCCTTCGACTTCGCCCGCTGCGGCGGGCTCCGCTCAGGATGACAGAGAGGGCAGAAGGTTGGCTGTGGTGGATGTGGAGGCGCTGAAGAAAATTCCGGGAGTGCAATCGCATCGCATGGATGAGAGCCTGCACCAGCTTTCAGTGAGCGAGCTGCACACGGCGGTGCCGCGGATTTTTGCGGCGCTCGAGGCGCAGGGGCTGCATTTGAGCGAGTTCAGAACGCACTCGGCGACTCTGGAGGATGTATTTGTGCGGCTGACGGGGAGGAATCTGCGCGATGAGTAGTTCCCGAAAGATGAGCTTCGAGTACAGCAGCCTGTTTCAGTTGACGGTGACGCGGATGAAGCTGACACTGCGCGAGCCGGAGGCGATCTTCTGGATCTTCGGGTTTCCCATTCTGCTGGCGATTGGGTTGGGGATTGCGTTCCGCAATCGGCCGGCGGATGTGCTGCCGGTGGGCGCGACTACGGAGCAACTGACGCAGGCGCTCGCGGCGGACAAGGGACTGAAGGCGACGGAGATGGATGAGAGCGCGGGCACGCACGCGCTGGCCGTGGGAACCATTGTTCTGTTGGCCGAGCAGCGCGGCGAAGGGGTGGTGTACCGGTACGACAATACGAATCCCGATGCGCGGACGGCGCGGATGCTTGCGGACCGCGCGATCGAAGTTGCGGCGGGACGGAAGGACGTGGTGACGGCCGAGAACGAACTGGTGCACG
>CAYYKV010000181.1:0-6383 GCA_964468605.1 uncultured Occallatibacter sp.
TATACGCAGCTCATCGCGCGGCGCATCCGCGAGCAGAATGTGTTTTCGGTAGTCCTGCCATGCACGGCGCCCATCGCAGAGATTCGCGCGCTGAAGCCGATTGGGTTGATCCTTTCGGGCGGCCCGTCGTCGGTGTATGACGTGGACGCTCCTCCCGCGGACCCGGAGATTCTGGAACTCGGCGTTCCCGTGCTCGGCGTCTGTTACGGGCTGCATTACATAGTTCATCACCTGGGCGGATTGGTGCGTGGGGCGCCCAAGCGCGAGTACGGCCACGCGAGAGTCACCATCGAGGACAACAGCACGCCGTTGTTTGCAGGCCTGCCATCGGCGATTCAGGTGTGGATGAGCCACGGCGACGAAGCGGTCGAACTGCCCGGCGGCTTTCGCCGCGTGGCGGCCACATCCAACGCATTGGCCGGCATTGCCAACGAGGGACGGGGCATTTGGGCGGTGCAGTTCCATCCTGAAGTGCACCACACGCCTCTGGGGCCGCAACTCATCCGGAACTTCCTCACCATCTGCGGAGCGCGCGGCGACTGGACGGCGGCCCACTTTATCGAGAGCACCGTCAACTCGATTCGCGAGAAGGTGGGCGATGGGCACGTAATCTGCGGGCTTTCAGGCGGCGTGGATTCGTCAGTGGCGGCAGTGCTGGTGCACAAGGCAATCGGCAGCCGGCTGACCTGCATCTTTGTCAACAATGGCGTTCTGCGCAAGAACGAGTTTGTGAGTGTGCAGGAAAACCTTCGCGGCAAGCTGGGCCTCAATATCGTGGCTGTGAATGCGAGCGCGCGTTTCCTGGAGCAACTGGCCGGCGTGACCGATCCCGAGGTGAAGCGCAAGCGCATCGGCGCAGAGTTTATCGCGGTCTTCGAGGACGAAGCCAATCGCATCGCGCAGGAGACGGGCGGTGTCGACTGGCTGGTGCAGGGCACTTTGTATCCCGACGTGATCGAATCGTCGAGCGTGAAGGGGCCGAGCCAGACCATCAAGAGCCACCACAACGTGGGCGGTCTGCCCGAGCGGATGAAATTAAAGCTCATCGAACCGCTGCGCGACCTCTTCAAGGACGAAGTCCGCCGCATCGGGCGCGACCTTGGCATGCCGGAAGAAATTCTGAGCCGGCAGCCGTTTCCGGGACCGGGGCTGGCAGTTCGCATCCTCGGCGAGGTGACACCGGAGCGCGTGGCCCTGCTGCAGGCGGCCGATGAAATTGTCGTTGCCGAGATCAAGGCTGCAGGTCTCTATACCAAGATTTGGCAGAGCTTTGCTGTGTTGCTGCCGGTGATGAGCGTGGGCGTGATGGGCGACCAGCGCACATACGCCTATACATGCGCCATCCGCGCTGTGCATTCAGAGGACGGGATGACTGCCGACTGGTCGCCCCTATCGTATGAGCTCCTGAAAAAGATGTCCAATCGCATTGTGAACGAGGTGCGCGGGATCAACCGCGTCGTGTACGACGTGACCTCGAAGCCGCCGGGAACAATTGAGTGGGAGTAATTCGCTATGAAGCCGGCCAGGCGCCTCCGGTCCTGATTCGGGACCGGGGATCGCGCTCGATTCAATGCCCGCCTTGCGCGGCCTTGGCGAAGTTGAAGATCACGCTGACCTGATGCGTCTCTGCGTCTGCCTTCACATCAAATGTGACAATGACCGATTGCATCCATTTTGAAAGAGTGCGGTCCTGCTTTTCCGCGCGGGCCGCGAAGCCCGACGCATAGCTTTCATCAAATGCTTCGCCAGGCGGCATCTTCCAGACGCGAGTGAGCCTGGCCGCCATCGCATCGGGCGCGCCATCGAATTGAACTGCTGCCATTCGATAGAGTGGTCCGGGATCGATCTCGATGCTGTAATTCACGATGTGCGTAGCTTCGTTGAACGAAGCGTGCGAGTCGACGGAGCAATCGAGATAACCTCTGGCATGATAGGCGTCGCGGACAGCCAGGAGAAAAAGATCGAGCGGCCTGCCGGAACCGGCCTGATACTTCGACAGGAGCTTCTCAACCTCCGCGCGCGAAGCCAGCGCATCCGCCGGATAGCTGATCGTACCGAGCTTGTAGATTCCGCCTTCCTTGATCACGACCGAGAAGGGTATTTGGATCGCCGGATCTGAAGTCTGGCCCGAGACGATGGGTGGATCAAGCTGGCTCACGTCAACTTCGACGGCCGCGTAGCCCAGATCCTGGTAAAGATCCTGAAAAGCGCGCTGAAGACCGATTGCAGTGTTCTCTGTATCGAACTCGTTTCCTGTCTGGCCATTGACGAGAGTATTGACCTTGGCCTGCATTGCGGGCGAGACGCCGGCAAGCTGGATTTGGCCGATGCGCACCGGCGGCGAGGTGATCGCAAAGTTCACCGCCGTAATTTTCTTCGGACCGAGCCCACTGGTGAGACTGGCTTTCACTGTCGCTTTCACGCTTTCATCCGCCAGCATTCCTTCAAGCATTTGGCAGATTCCGTCGTCCGTAGACCCGCTGGCCGGCAACAGGCCGTGATAGAGCGGGAAGCGCGCATGGAGTTTATCGTCGAGGTCTTTACCTGGCTTGAAGGGCAGGTTGTCGAGATGCAAGGGGAAAAGCTGGCTGGTAGGCGCCAAAGTAAAGAGCAGCCCCTTACTGTCGTTGCTGAACCGGACAATCGCAAAGAACCCCGTATCGTTGAGCTGCCGCGCGTGCGTCTTTACGTCGGCGGCGCTCAAGCGCGCGCCCGGTTTCAGGCCGGCGGCTGCGAGCAGCTCCTCCTGCGTATATTGGGGCGCGCCTTGAAAGCGGATCGCCCTGGGCGGAGCCGTCTTTTGCGCGAGCAATGAAAGCGAGCAGAGAAGAAGGAAAGCGGCAAACTGTCGAGCCGGTCTGTTCATGCTGCGCCAAGATTAGCAAACCGCGCACCGGCTGCGATAAGAGGACGCAATCAGTCGCCGGTGGTCCACAGGCGCACCGCGGCGACCTCGCGGCAGAGTGCATCGGGGCGGTCGACCTGCCCGGTGCAGATAACATGGGAGTGAGGCTAGGGGCCGGCTCAATGGCAGATTCGCGAACATCGCAAGCGCCAGTGATGGCGCCGTTTCGCATCGAGCCCATCTTCACCGCGCGAATATGGGGATTCCGCGATCTGCGGCCATGGTATGACCGCGTGGCCGAAGGCGATCCCATCGGCGAAGTCTGGCTGACGGGCGACGAGTGCACTGTGGCGACCGGGCCCCATGCGGGGAAGCGGCTGGGTGCTTTGTTCAGCGAAGAACACGATTCGTTGCTCGGCCCCGATTCGCCGGGCTCGGACGCGCGTGTGACAAATTCGCCGCTCCCGCCGCAGGTGGAATCCCCATTATTGATCAAAACCATTTTCGCTCGGGAAAAGCTGAGCGTACAGGTCCATCCCGACGACAAGCTCGCGCAAAAATACGGCCAGCCCCGAGGCAAAACGGAGTGCTGGTACGCGCTCGCAGCGGAGCCGGGAGCGGAAGTCGCAGTCGGAGTCAAACCTGGGACAACATTAAGTGAAATCGAGGCAGGCATTCGAGCAGGAACACTCGAGGCGAGGCTGAATATGATTCCCGTCGCGACCGGAGACACCGTCTTTGTCGACGCCGGGACGATTCACTCGATTTGGCCGGGGTCGATTCTGCTCGAAACGCAGCAGAATGCCGATCTGACCTACCGCATGTACGACTACGGACGTCCGCGTGAGCTGCACATTGAGAAGTCGCTTGAAGCGACGAAGCTCGTGACGCGAGCGGGCAAAGTAGCCCCGCGGCAGCTCGCCGACCGCACGGTGCTCATCGATGTCGAGTACTTCCGCATGGAGCGAATTCCGGTTGATGACCTTCTGACGAGCGAAGGGCTGCGCGGCACAGGCGGACAGCGTGGCCTGGCGTACCTGTTCGCAGCCAACGGAGCAGCGCGGCTGACAGGCACGGGTTTCGAGCCAGTCGATCTGCCTCCGCGCGGGATTGTTGCAATACCTGCGGCGTCGCCGGAGTTCGAGTTGGAAGCGGCAGCCAGCGCGGGTGAGAGGCTCGAATTGATCCGCATCTCACCGAACTGGCCGGCAAAATCCGCATGAGAGCGACACGCAGGGTGGAAGGCTGAGCGCTGGCGCCACCGTGAACTTTTTCACAATCTTTAGCTTTGCAACCCGGCCATTCAGGCAGAATCTAAGGTGATATGAGCTTTCGACTCGCAGTTTCCTCTGATCTTCGTGGCGCCGTGGATGCGGCGGCAGCCGACTGGCAAGCCAACCATAAAGTTGAGCGTTTCTGGCAGAAGGACCCTTCGCTGTGGACTCGCGATGGCGAGGAGCAGTGGATGGGCTGGATCGACATCGTCGAGCGGCAACAGAAGGACCTCCCGTCCTTCGCAGAGCTCGGCGGCGACGTAAAAAGCTCCGACTTCCAATCGGCTGTGCTTCTCGGCATGGGCGGCTCGAGCCTGTGCCCTGAAGTGCTGGCCAAGACCTTCGGACCGCAGCCGGGGTTCCCGGAGTTGCACATCGTCGATTCCACTGACCCGGCGCAGGTGAAGGCTGCCCGCGACGCGGTGGACCTGGCCGAGACGCTGGTGGTAGTTGCCAGCAAGTCAGGCTCCACGCTCGAGCCGAACATCCTCAAGCAGTTTTTCTTTGAGGAGATGCGGCGAGCGGTCGGCGCCGAGGAGGCTGGTAGCCACTTCATGGCCATCACCGACCCCGGCTCGAAGATGGAGCAGGTGGCGAAAGCTGACGGCTTCAGGGGCATCTTCTACGGTGATCCGCAGATTGGCGGACGCTACTCCGCGCTTTCGAACTTTGGAGTGGTGGCGGCGACCGTAACAGGCCTGAACGTGGAGACGCTGTTAGCTGAGGCAGCCAAGGCAGTGGCCGCGGCCAAGCTGCCCGTCGCCGATAATCCCGGCGTGCAGCTTGGTCTGCTGCTGGGGACCGCGGCGAACTCGGGACGCGACAAGATCACCTTCTTTACTTCGCCGGAGATTCATGACCTTGGCGCGTGGCTGGAGCAACTAATCGCCGAATCCACCGGCAAGCAGGGGAAGGGAATCACGCCGGTGGATCGCGAAGAAATTGGCCCGCCGGGCGTGTATGGCAAAGACCGCGTGTTTGCGTATGTGCGGCTCAAAGGCGCCGCCGATGCAAGCGCCCAGGCGGATCTCGATGCGAAGGTTGCGGCTCTCCAGGCCGCGGGCCATCCGGTGGTCTATTTCGAAATCGGCAACCTCTACGAGATCTTCGGGCAGTTCTTCACGTGGGAGATTGCGACTGCCGTCGCTGGCTCCGTGATGGGCATCAATCCCTTCAACCAGCCGGATGTGGAAGCGGCGAAGATAGAGACGCGCGCGCTGACCACCGAATATGAGAAGAGCGGCAAGCTGCCGCAGCGCACGCCCTTCCTGACCGACGGCGGAATCGCTCTCTACGCGACCGATGCATACGCCGCAAAGCTGAAGGGTGCCGCGCCCACCGCGACACTGGCCGGAATCCTGCGCGCGCATCTCGACGAGCTTCGCGCCGGAGACTATTTTGCCACCGTTGCTTTTCTGCCCATGTTTGAGGAGCATGAGGCGGCCATCCAGGGATTCCGGCACAAGGTGCGCGATCAAAAGCGCGTGGCCACTTGTCTTGGGTTTGGGCCGCGCTTCTTGCATTCGACCGGGCAGGACTACAAAGGAGGGCCGAATACGGGCGTATTTCTGCAGATCACGGGAGCACATGCCCATGACTTGGATATTCCCGGCCAGAAATACAGCTTTGGCGTGGTGATCGATGCGCAGGCTGCCGGCGATCTGGCGGTGCTGGAGTCGCGCGGACGCCGGGCTCTCCGGGCGCACCTTGGCGCCGACCTTGCCGTAGGGCTAAAGGCTCTGGCCACAGCGATGAACGCGGCAATGGCCTAGGCAACTTTTTCGCGGGCACCGGGTTTGAATGGTTAACAGGCTCAGCCGAGTCTCGTCTAACCGATTGAGCCGATGAAACGAGTTCGAAAAAGTCGTTCACCCAGCGTGAGTTTTTGCCGCTGGTCATGACGGTGGAGAACCAGGAGAAATGAAAATGAATCGCACCCTCATAAAGAAAATGAGCACGCAGTTCATCGCATGGATGGGTTTGGCACTGCTGTGTACCGCGTTCGCGCTTGCGCAGGATGCGGGCGCACCTGCGCAGCCTCAAAGTCAGCCGGCTGCACAGCCAGGGCAGCGCACCGACGGACAGATTGAGATGGACGTCGTTCATGCTCTGGACGATTCGGCGGCGCTGAAGAACGATTTGATTACCGCGGCCACAATTCAGGGCGAGGTTACGCTCTCAGGAACGGTTTCGACCGATGCGTCAAAACAGTTGGCCGAGTCGATCGCCGCGCACGTTGACGGCGTGACCAAGGTGCACAACAA
>CAYYKV010000182.1:0-6340 GCA_964468605.1 uncultured Occallatibacter sp.
TGGGCGCGGAAGTGGTCTCCGGCTCCACGCGCATGAAGGCCGGCAGCGCGCAGAAAATGATCCTGAACATGATCACCACCGGCGCCATGACGCGCCTGGGTTATGTGTACGAGAACCTGATGGTGAACGTGCACATGCAAAACTCCAAGCTGGTGGAGCGCGGCATTCGCATTCTGATGTCCGCGTGCAAGATTGATCGCGCAACTGCAGTGGAAACGATCAAGAGCGCGGGGCGCAGCGTGCCGGTGGCTCTGGTCATGCTGCGAGCCAAGGTGGACAAGCCCGAAGCAGTGCGGCGGCTGGCCAAGTCCGATGGCAACGTGAGACTGGCCATCGAAGACAACGTCCTGGAGCTGTAGCAGCGAATCTTTACGGCAGCACGCGCTGAATGTGCAGGAACAGAATCAGGTTCAGCGCAATGCCGATCAACAGCACGCCAATTCCAATTGCGGCGATAACCTTCACCTTCCCGCTGAAGATCTTCAGGTCCTCAAGCAGCTCCTGCTGCTCGAGAGTATTGCGGTCGGTCGCTTCGCGCACCATCTCCAACTGATCTTCAACGCGCTTGAGCAAGGCGTTCTGCTCCATCACCTGTTCGCTTAGGCCGCGATGCTGCGTTTGTAGCTCGGCCAGGCTCTCCTGGAAAGGCGCGAGATCAACCGTTTGCTGAGGCGGAGGCGCCTGCGGGCGCGGAGTGAGCACATTGGAAATCGCGGTAAGAACATTGCCTTCGAGCAGCGGCAACAGGCGTTGCACCAGCGGCATCACCGCTCGGACACCGTTCATGACACGCTGAGCGCCTGAGAGTTCGTCCCCGTTGGTCGATCCGGGCAAAGCGCGGCCGGGAGGGGGCGCACCGATCCGGTTTCCAGCGGATGGTGAGCCGATTGGGTGCCTGCCCGAGCCGACCGGCAAAGGCGATCCAATGGCGCGCGGTTGCGGTGCTGCAGATCTGGGAGAAAAGGTGTCTCGATCGATAGATTCAATGTTCTCTGGTTCGCTCATAGAAGTCCCTCTTTAATTACAGGAGGCAATCCTCATGTATAGCTCATTTGACGTCCGTTCGAAACTTTCTTTTCGAGGCTGCGGCCGTTCCGGGGGAGGGGCGAGGCCAACATGTGCTCCGAGCCCGGCGTATCCTCGAAACCAGGAGACGCGCGTGAGAGCACACGTAAGCCGTACGCTTCGCAGTGTACAGCGAAGCATTCTTGCCGGCATCATTACCGTAGGTCCACTTTTCGTAACTTACCTGATCTTCAGCTTTCTGTTGGGCGAACTGGCCAGGGCTGGACTACCCGCGGTTCGTCTGCTTGCGGCAACCTTCCCCCGAGTATGGTTCAGCTCTCCGTGGCTCCAACCGGTGCTGGCCATCCTGCTCACGCTGGTGGTGTTGTACGTCGTTGGCCGGGTCACTTCTCTGGTCATCGGCCGGCAGGCTTTCGGGCTTTTTGAGTCGCTTCTTGAGAGGTTGCCGTTTGTGGCCAAAGTTTACACTTCGGTGCGGCAGCTCCTCGACACGATGATGGCCAAGAAGGACGCAAGCCAGCGCGTGGTGCTCATCGACTTCCCCATCGCCGGACAAAAGAGCATCGGTTTCCTCACGCGGACCTTGAGCGACGCTGAGAGCGGACGTCCGCTGGCGGCAGTGCTTGTGCCCAACGCAATCAATCCCACCTCGGCATTCCTGCAAATTCTCCCCATGGAGCGTGTAATCGAGACGGACCTGACCATGGAGCAGGCGATGAGCATGGTAATGACGGGCGGAGCAGTGGGCCCGGAGACAATTCAGTACTCGAAAACAGGCGGCGAAAGCGGAAACGACAAAATTGTGGCGCAGCGCGGATCGCTCACTTAGAGCGAAGCGAGATCTCCTCCAGCGGCACTGAATTGGATAGTTTTGAAAGGGCACGACTTTAGTCGTGCCGAAAATGGACGCCAAAATGATGGGGCTTTAGCCCCTGAGGGACAACAACCGGATCCTATAGAACCATTCTTGAAGTACACTCTGAAATCGAACCAGGAGACGAATCCGTGGCAACCGAGCAGACAAACAAGCGTCCGATCTCAATCACAATCCTCGCGTGGCTGTATATTGCAGTCGGCGCGCTGGGGACGGCCGCTCATTTTCAGGATTTCAGGCTGCATAAGCCCTTGCTGAATGAATTCGTCTGGATCACCGTACTTGGAGCGTCAGCTGTGGTTGCCGGAATCTTCATGCTCAGGGGGCAGAGTTGGGCGCGATGGCTGGCGCTGGCGTGGATCGCTTCCCATGTTGTCATCAGCGTGTTTCATCCGCTCCACGAGCTGATCGTGCACTGTGTCCTCCTTGTGCTGTTCGGCTATCTTCTCTTCCGGCGACAGGCGCGGGAATATTTCAGCGCGGCCTGACTTGATCAGAATGCCTCAGCGCGGGCCAATCTGATCTGCGGCTGGCGAAGGACCGGCTCCAGTTGGCGTCCCGCTGATTTCCTCTTTCGCAACGAGCTCTTCTTCGGCATATTCGCTTTCCACGGTGACCTTGCGCAGGTTGATGTGATCGAACTGGGCCCAGATCAGCCCCGCCGGAATGACGCAGAGAAATGTCCCGAGCAGGATGGTCGTCGCGCAGGCCGTGGCCGCTTCCGGCGTCGCGCCAAACAAGCTGGAGAGGGCCGCGGCCACAAAGGCGATCTGTGAAAACCAACCCAGGATCGGCAGCTGCAGCACACTCACGCCTCCGCTGATCATCATGAGCAGAACGCAGGTTGAAAGGCTCATCCCGGCAAGCGCTGGGCTGGCCGTGAACGCGTGCACCGTTTCGAGATACGCAAAGGCGATCAGGCCCCACATGCTCAGCGAAAGCGATGCCGAGATCGCGAAGTCGGAGAGATTGTGAATCACGTCGAGCCCGGCGTGAAACGTCCTGATCTTGTGGCCGGCTGCATGGCCCAGGCTCTTGGAAATGAGTCCGAAGGAGTGTTCAAAAAAGCTGGCCACCGCGTTGCCCGATAGGCGCACCAGAACCAGCAGCACAACGCCCGCCAGTGTAGCAATCAGCGCTCCAAACCGCTCGAAAATGACGGAAAGAATCGGGTATCGCGCAGTGAGCGGCGCGAAAAGATGGCTGAAGAATCCGGCATGGCCGGGCGTGGCGGCCATCGCGGAGTGTGGAATCCACAAAAGTGCCAACGAAAAAATGAGCGCCATGGAGCCAAAATCGAAAAGCCGCTCGACAACGTAAACCGCGATCTGCGAGCCCAGCGGTTCGCCGGTCTTTTTGGCAACCAGGTACGGCCGAACCGGATCGGCGAAGCGCCCGATCAACGCCACCGCGGTGAAGCCGATCATCTGGGTTCCCAAAAGCGAAAAGAGCGGAACCTTTTTGTTGTGGCGCATGAGCATGGCCCAGCGCACCGCTCGGAAAGCGAAGGCAAGATAGATGCACGCGGTGCCGGCGGCGATCTTTCGCCGATCGGCTCGGGCAACCTGAGCAGCAAAAACATGAAAATCGAAATGAACGTGCGAACGAGCCCAGAAAGCCAGGGCAGCCAGCGCCAACAGCAGAATCAGGCCCAGAATCCATTGGCTCTTCTTCACGCGTTCTCCGTTCGGTAATGTGCGATCAATGTCTAAGGGTATGTTCTCACGCGCCCATGAACAGCTCGCGCGGAATGTGCAGCCAAGTTCACGCGGAGTCAACGGCTGCCGGCAAGGTGAAGAAACAATGAAGAAAGTCGCGGAGACTGGAACCGGGAGCATGGATGCGCTTTGAAAGGGCACGGCTTTAGCCGTGCCGCAAAACGAGCAATAGAATTGCTGGCTTTAGCCACTGAGGGAAGACTTTCGGCCACATCGACGGGATTTGCGCAATCAACTCTAATGCGTCGAGGTTGGCTGCGCAGCCGCATCCTGCGCGGCGGCAGAGTTGCGGCGAGCATCCGCTTCCCGAGCCAAAACGCGCCGGTTGAACTCGTGAATCACGCGTGCGACATACGCCTGAGTTTCCCGGTACGGCGGAATGCCGTGGTACTTATCGACGGCTTCAGGGCCGGCGTTATACGCGGCCAGCGCCAGTGCAAGGTTGTCGTGGTATCTGGTCAGCAGAGCGTCGAGATACGTTGAGCCCCCGCGCACATTCTGGTCGGGCTGAAAGCTGTCCTGCACTCCAAGCCCGGCAGCCGTTCCCGGCATCAGCTGCATCAGGCCCCGCGCTCCGGCTCGACTCACTGCCTGGGCGTTGCCGTTGCTCTCGGCCTTCACCACGCTCGACAGCAGATCCACATCCAGATTGTGATCCGCTCCGGCTCGCACCAGCATCTCGCGCAGGTCGCCCGCGGTTAGTTTTGCCAGCGTATGGGGTTTGGGTGCAGACGCAGCTGGAACCGGCGGCGGCGGATCGGCCACTTGCTCGATTGTCACGATCTCCGCGGGCTTGAATTCGATGTAGCTGTCCTCCGCGGGGCTCAGGTACAGGCGAATGCGGCCATCGACCGGCGCGTGATGATCGCACAACTCGACAAAGCCGTTACTCAGCGTCACGCGTTCGCCGGCGCGAGACACGACGGGCACGCAAGCGAGCGCGGCCAACGCCACAAGCGCCAGAAGATTTCGTCGGCGCGCCGTTTTCCGTTGTTGAAGTTCACTGCTCATGCTTTTGCCGGCGCCAATCTCGCCAGCGCTGCCTCAAGAATCACCGCCACGCCGTCGTCATCGTTTGACGGCGCCTGCTTCCACCCGCGTGTCTTCGCCAGCGCGCGCAGCTCCGGGGCAGCGTTCGCCATCACGATTCCCTGCCCTGCCCACTCCAGCATAGTCGCATCGTTCCAGTTGTCGCCGATGGCCATGGTCTCCTTGCGATCCATGCCAAGGCGCGCCGCCAGGCGTTCCAGCGCCCATCCCTTCGAGATGCCGGGCGGCAGAAGATCGAGAATCGAGAGATCGCGCGCCGGATACTCGGTGCGGACGCTCTCACATTCCGCGCCCCACTCGCTTGCCTTCAACGCTTTCTCGGCGTCTCTCATCCTGTTGATGCTTCCCGCTCCCATTCCCTGAATCGGATCCTCGCCATCGACTAGCGCTAATTCCAGCGGCTTGATCACCTCAATGGAATTCCGATTCGACTCAACCCAGATCGCGATCCGCCCATGCGCCGCTTCAAGGTCTTCGAGGACCAGCTCACCGCGCCCCGGCCGATCGAAAGTAAAGACGACCATTCCAAACGGACGGAGCACGCCGCAAATGCCGCGCGCAACCCGCGCAGACAGATGACACCTGTCGATGACCTCTCCGCCCAGGGTCGAGAGCACTGCTCCATTCGACGCGATCAGGGGCGTATCCGCTCGCAGGCCAAGATTCTGAAGTAGTGGCGCGGTGTAGGCCGGGCGGCGGCCGGTCGCAATGGCGACGGTGATCCCCGCCCCCTGCGCGCTCCTGAGCGCCCGCGCATTCCGTTCGCTGATCGTTTGCGAATTCGTCGGCAGCAGCGTGCCGTCCATGTCGATGGCGACGAGGCGCGGGACAGGGTGCATGGATTCAGTGTAGTTGCCCGCCGTGAGCTAAGGTTGAGGCCGGGTTGACCGTCCTCTTTGCGCGAACCGCAGCTTGTGATTGCGGGCACAAGCCGCTAAATCGCTCAAGCGCAGAATGTGGTCAATGAGGTGTGTTCAATGCCAGCTCCAGTGCTAATTGCTTACGCAACGCGCAGCGGGTCCACTGGCGAGGTCGCCGAGGCCATCGGGACCAGGATGCGCGCAGCCGGTCTTGAGGTTGAAGTGGCGCCTATGCGCAGTTTGAAGTCGATTGGAGAGCGAACCGCGGTTGTCCTTGGCGCTCCGCTTTACATGGCTCGGCTGCCGGGAGAGCTATGCCACTTTCTTGCCCGCAATCAGAAGGCTCTCGCTGCGCCAAAGACGTGGTTTTTTGTCCTCGGCCCGATTCTGGGCAAACCTGAAGAATTTGATGCGGCGCACGCACATGCGGAGGAGAACCTGGCGAAGTTCGCCTGGTTCAAACCGTCAGATCTCCGGGTCTTCGGCGGCAAATTCGACGTGAACCGGATGCCGTTTCCCTTCAATCTGGCGCGGTATTTGCCCGCTTTTCCGGCCAAGGACATGGCCCCCTCGGATATTCGCGATTGGGACGCGATTTCCGAATGGGCCGGAGCAATTGCCCAGCAGCTTCTGCCGGCTGCGTAAGGGACCTGCCGCGGCAGTCGTCTCATAGCCCGGGCGAGTTGGGTCCCTCGTGCCAGTCCATCCGCTATCCTCAACAGATATGGAACGGATTTGCAGCCAATGTCACGCGGTGCTCGCTGAGCAGACAAAGGCCGACTGGTGCCCTGCCTGCGGCGGCGCGCTCGTTG
>CAYYKV010000183.1:0-6292 GCA_964468605.1 uncultured Occallatibacter sp.
CCAGCTGTGGTCGCGCGCCATGCCGTTGCGCATCAGGCGCGTCCAGCTCTTCTTGTTGCGGAAGGCATCAATCGCGCGATCGATCTCGATGAGCAGGTCCCTGGGATCGAATCCGGCGAATTTGAATCCCGTGCCAGTTCCCTTCTTCGCGTCCCACTCTTCGATTGTGTCGTCGAGACCGCCAGTGGCGCGCACGATAGGAACCGTTCCGTATTTGAGCGAGTAGATCTGGTTCAGGCCGCACGGTTCGTAGCGCGACGGCATAAGAAACATGTCGGAACCGGCCTCGATCTTGTGCGCGAGCGCCTCGTCGTAGCGAATCTGCACGGCGATGCTGGCCGGATGGCGAAAGGCCCAGCCGCGAAAGAGATTCTCGTAGTAAGGGTCGTGTGTCCCCAGCGCGACCACTGCGACGTTGCGTTCGGCTATCTCCTCGGCGATCTCGGCCAGAATGTCAAAGCCCTTCTGTTTGGCAAAGCGCGAAACGATGCCGATTACCGGAGTCGAATCCGCCACGCTCTCGAGCCCGAAGGCATGCAGCAGATCGGCACGGCAGGCGCGCTTGCCATCCAGATTGTCCGGCGTGAAATGGGCGGCGATATGGACGTCGGTTGCCGGGTTCCATTGCGCGTAGTCAACGCCATTCAGGATGCCATGCAGGTTGGCCGCGCGTTTCAAAAGAACTCCGTCAAGCTGTTCGCCGAACTCCGGCGTCTGAATCTCCTCGGCGTACTTCTTGCTGACCGTTGTCAACTGGTCACTGAACACCACCCCGCCCTTGAGGAAGTTGAAATGGTCGTACTGCTCCAATTTATCCATCGTAAAAACGTCCCAAGGAAGGAGCAGATCTTCGGTGGTCCTGGGCGGAAATGCGCCCTGGTATGCTGCGTTGTGAATGGTGAGCACCGAGGCGGCAGAGATCAGATCGGGGTCGAGAAGATAAGCCGTGCGTAGGTAAACGGGAATGAGCGCGGCCTGCCAATCGTGGACATGAAAGACGTCGGGCACGCCGAGCTGCTTTGACGCCTCAATGACGGCGCGGCAAAAAAGGCCAAAGCGCTCAGCATTGTCGGCATAGTCGGCGCCGCTCGGCCCATAAAGATCTTTACGGTCAAAGAGTTCTGGACAATCAATAAAGTAGTACTGCACGCCGTCGCGGACGCCCGCGTCGACCACGCCGACGAAGCGGTTGTAGTAGCGGAATGGAATGGTAAGAGATTGAATCGCGTATTTCGGCTCGCCCTCGATGTGCTTCCGCACGCGCGAATAAAACGGAAGAAAGACGGCCACCTGATGCCCAAGCTTGACGAGGTCACGAGGCAGCGCGCCCACTACGTCAGCCAGCCCGCCGGTCTTGGCGAATGGCGTGCACTCCGAAGCGGCAAACGTAATCTGCATCGAGCAGGCTCCCGGGGAAAAAACCAAGGCTAAGTCTACTACGCGGCGAGCGCTCGGGATCGGTGGGGCGTGCGATCTCAGCTGGCGTGCGCTGGAGTTGCGTTCGGCTCGACGGGATTATGATGAGTGGGGTTGCCAACCGGCAGCGGGCGCGGTTTGATCGGAGATCGGGCGCGCTGCTGCTGTGAGCTCTGAAACTGGGATCCTTGAAAGAAGCCTTATGAATCAAACGCGCAAGCTCGGCTCTACCCTCGGTTTCGTTTTCCTTGCCCTCGTCTTTTCCGCAATAGGAGCCGCGCAGGCCTTACACGCCGCTTCGCCGGATGATCTGGACGCGACTCATTCCTTTCGCGTCGAAGGCGGAAAGTTTCTGCTCGACGGCAAGCCGTTCCAGATCATTTCCGGCGAGATGCATTATGCGCGAATTCCGCGGGAATACTGGCGCGCGCGGTTGCGCATGGCCAAGGCGATGGGATTGAACACGATCACGACGTACGTCTTCTGGAACTTTCACGAGCCGCGCCCCGGCGTCTACGACTTTACGGGCCAGCACGATGTGGCCGAGTTTGTGCGCGAGGCCGCAAGCGAGGGGTTGTATGTGAATCTGCGCCCCGGACCCTACTCCTGCGCGGAGTGGGAGTGGGGCGGATTCCCGGCATGGTTGCTGAAGGATCATGGCATCGTTGTCCGCAGCACCGATCCCAAGTTCATGACGCCGGCGCGGAGCTGGCTGCTGCGACTGGGGCAGGAGCTTGCCCCGCTCCAGATCGGCAACGGTGGTCCGATTCTTTCGGTGCAGGTGGAGAACGAGTACGGCGCATTCGGAAGCGATCACGCCTACATGGAGCAGCTTCGCCGTGATCTCGTCGACGCCGGTTTTAACAAAGCCATTCTTTATACCGCCGACAACCCGCAGTTCATCCCCAACGGTTCGCTTCCCGACCTGCCGGCGGTCATCAACTTTTCTCCCGGTCACGCCCGGCAAGCCTTTGAGGCATTGCAGGCGCTGCGGCCCAACGGTCCCATGATGGCGGGCGAGTGGTGGGACGGCTGGTTCGATTACTGGGGCGGTGACCACAACGTCACCGACGCACCGGCACAGGCCAAAGAGCTGGAATGGATTCTGGCGCAGGGCTACTCCATCAGCATCTACATGGTTCACGGGGGAACGAGCTTTGGCTGGATGAACGGCGCGGACATGGAGAAAACCCCCTACGAGCCCGATGTGACCAGCTACGATTACGACTCCGCGCTCGACGAGAGCGGGCGGCCCACGCAGAAGTACTTTCTGTTTCGCGATGCAATTGCGAAGGCCACGGGCAAAGTGCCGCCACCGGTCCCGGCTGTCGATCCGCCCATCGCAGTTCTCGCTGTTGAACTCAAGCAGTCCGCTTCACTGTGGCAGAACTTGCCTGAAGGCGTTCGCAGCGATCAGCTGCTCAGCATGGAAGACCTGGATCAGGCCTATGGATACATTCTTTATCGGACGGTCGTGCGCGAGCCCGTTTCGGGTGATCTGGTCCTCGATCAGCTTCACGATTACGCGAAGATCTATGTCAACGGCAAGCTCTCCGGATCCCTCGATCGCCGTCTCGACCAGAACACGCTGCACGTCGATCTGACGCAACCGAATTCGCGCCTCGACATACTGGTCGAAAACACCGGCCGCTTGAACTTCACCATAGCCATCCGCGGGGAGCGAGCTGGCATCACCAACCAGGTGACGCTTGCCGGCAAACCGCTTTCAGGTTGGCAGATTTATTCGTTGCCCATGGACGACCCTGAAAAGCTCCCCTTCAAGCCGGCAGCCTGCTCCGGAGCCTGCTTCTATCGCGGTGCCCTCCAGGTCGATCGCCCCGGCGACACGTTTCTTGATACCAGCCAGTTCACTAAAGGCTTTGTCTGGGTGAACGGCCGCCCGCTGGGGCGCGTGTGGAATATCGGACCGCAAAAGACGCTCTATCTGCCGGGACCGTGGCTGCACAAGGGAGCGAACGACGTAATCGTCTTCGATCTCGAGGGCTCGCCCGGCAAAGCCATCGCCGGGGTCGCGGCGCCCAACCTGGGTACTGCTATCCTGCGCCATCAGTGAGCCGGCCGGATCTCGCTCTGATCCGCCCGCACCGAGCGGCAGACTTTGAGGCGTGGACCAAACGCGCGAAAAACCTCTCACACCACCTCGCTGGGTGATCGGCAATCGGATGCGATCGTCTACTTATGAAACAATTGCTAGAGCCAATCTCAACGAGTGTTGATTTCACCCCGTGAAGAAAACTCCAATTCCCAGAAGTGCAGAAGAAACGTCCGCCGCGCCGGCGAAACCGGCAGGCTGGCTGCGCCAGATTCTTCCTGCCCTCCTGGTCGCGCTGATCATTCGCATGGTGGTCGTTTTCTTCACCTATCGCGACCTGCCCGACGCGGACAAACACTATGAAGCATTCGGTTGGGAGATGGGCTGGATTGCACGCGCTCTGGCCAGCGGACGCGGTTTTAGCTCGCCCTACTATCCCTTGAGCGGGCCCACCGCGATCATGTCCCCGCTTTATCCGTGGCTGCTCTCGCTCGTCTTTCGGCTCTTTGGCATCTATTCCCTCACCTCGGCGTTCGTGATCCTCTCCATCAACAGCCTGCTCTCGACGCTGACCTGCATCCCCGTTTATTTCAGCGCCAAATACTCGCTTGGAGTCCGCGCCGGCAAAATCTCCGCATGGGCATGGGCTCTTTATCCCTTCGCAATTTATTTCTCCGCCGGCCGCGTTTGGGAATACTCATTAACGAGTCTGCTGTTCACGACGTGTTTCTGCATCGCGCAGCGCATTCACCGGTCGGTCAAGCCGATGGCGTGGGCCGGATTTGGCGCGCTCTACGGGGTTACCGCGCACTCCAACGCTTCAGTCATGTCCACGCTGCCCTTTCTGCTCGGCTTTGCCCTTTGGCAGGCTCGCAAGGCGGGAAGACGCTGGGTGCTCAACGGCGCACTCACCATGCTCACGTTCTTCCTGGTGCTCACGCCGTGGACCATCCGCAACTATCGCGCGTTCGGCATGATTGTGCCTGTCCGCGACAACATCTGGCTGGAAATTTACCTGGATGATTTCGGTAAAGCGTATCTTGACCACACCTCGCCACCGACCGCCGGCGACCGTGGGTATCCGGCCGACAGCCCGGCTGAGCTGCAGAAGTACCTTTCCATGGGCGAAAAGGCCTACCTGGCACAGATGCATGCAATGGCGATGTACGACTTGCACCACAATCCCCGGTTCGGTTTTCTGGCGGTCAAGACGCTGCGCCGCGTCGTTTACTACTGGACCGGTTATTGGAGTTTTTCGGCAGACGAGTTGCGCGATCAGCCATACACGCCGGAGAACGTCTTTTATGTCTCGACCGTGACGCTGTTTATGCTGCTGGGCATTCGCAGCCTGTGGCGCACGAATCGAACTGCGCTTATGCCGTATCTGCTGATCATCTGTGTCTTCCCCATCACTTACTACCTCACGCATCCGATGATGGATTACCGCCAGCCGCTTGAGCCTGCTGTCGTTGTCCTCGGAGTCGCCGGCGCCCTCTCGCTGCGCCGTGTCGAGGCCCGCAAACCGGCAGCGGCCAGAGGCGGCCTCGCGTCTGAAGCAAGGTAAGCGCTCGCCGTGGCCTCAGAGCGGTCGCAGGCGATACCATCAAGGTCGATGGCTTCATCCCCGGCAAGCTGCTGATTATGTCTACCGCTTATCTGCAAACACGGCCCGGCCCCGCCCTGCTGTCGCTCGTTGTTCCCTGCTACAACGAGGAGCAGAGCCTGCCGCTGTTTGCCGCCGAGGTGACCCGCTTCATCGACGCGTCGCCCTATCCGTGTGAAGTTGTCCTGGTGAACGACGGCAGCACCGACCGCACCATCGATTTCCTGGCCGATTGGAGCGCGCGCGACCGGCGCATCAAGGTGCTGAGTCTTTCAAGGAACTTCGGCCATCAGTTGGCCGCAACTGCTGGGGTGGACTACGCCGCCGGCGACGCGGTGGTTCTGCTCGATGCCGATCTGCAGGACCCGCTGGACGTGATTCACGAGATGGTTGCGCAGTATTGCAATGGCTACGATGTGGTCTGCGGCCAGCGCTCGGTCCGCGTCGGCGAGAATCTCTTCAAGCGGGCAACCGCCTGGTTTTTCTACCGACTGATGCAGTTCTTTTTTCTCAAGTCTCTGCCGCACGACGTGGGCGACTTTCGCCTGATGTCGCGCCGCTGCGTGGACAGCCTGCGCTCCATGCGCGAGCTGCATCGCTTTCTGCGCGGGATGGTGGCCTGGGTCGGCTATCCGCAGATCTGCGTCCGCTATGAACGGCAGGCGCGGGTGGCCGGCGCCACAAAATATCCCCTCAGCCGGATGATCCGGCTGGCTTGGACCGCGGCCGTCTCGTTTTCGCCTCTGCCGCTGCGCATGAGTTTTCTCGCCGGCGGGCTCATGGCCCTGCTGGCGGTCGAAGAAGCAATCCGGGCCCTGGTCGCGCATTTCTCCGGCCGAACCGTGGCTGGTTGGACGTCGCTCATGATCGTGCTCTGCATGAGCAACGCTGCCTTGCTCGTGACCGTGGGGATTCTCGGCGAGTACGTGGGCAGAATCTTTGAGGAAAGCAAAGGGCGGCCGCTCTACATCATCGCGGACGCGTGGAATTTCGCGCCCAGATCCGAGGCGGAAACGCCGACACGTCCGGCTGAATACGAACACCAAAGCGCAGGGCGCGACCCGCGCTAGCCGAGAAACTCCCATCAGCTATCCTGACGTTGTACACCGGAGGTCCCCGGATGCTTTCCCCCGCAGTCGTCCCGCCCGTTACTCCCACACCGGTAGAAGAGATCGCGGAAGCCATCGATCGCATCGGCGCCTTGCACGGATTGCCGTTCG
>CAYYKV010000184.1:0-6251 GCA_964468605.1 uncultured Occallatibacter sp.
TCAGCACCTCGCCCGTGCGAGCATCCTGCACGATCCCCGGCACGAGGCCATCCATCTTGTCGAAATCAATCCGTTCCACGGGTTCATCCTTTGGTTTAGATTTTCTTGGTCCAAACACGAAAAAACCCACCAGCGTCATTCGCCGGCGGGCTTCTAGTGTTTCTCTTCGATCTCTCTGGCCGATTAGTTCAGGCCATGGCAGTCCGCCGGCATGGTTGTCCCATGGTGGTGGCCGTGATGGCGGAGGCTCTGCATCTGCTTTCAAGGTACGGGCAAAGCCCTTTTGGTGTCAAATGGTTTGTTAACCCTGAGGGGCGAACTTGGGAACGGAGAATCCTGGCCGATGCGTATGCCCGATCTATCCCAAAGACCGTTTGTCTTTACCGTCGAACGCATGATGAAGACGTCTCCGGACGCGCTCTTCGTTGCCTGGACCGAGCAGTTCGATCGCTGGTTTGCCGCGCCGGGGTCGGTCTCGATGAGGCCCGAAGCAGAAGCCGCGTTCTTCTTCGAGACTGAGTTTGAAGGCCAGCGCCATCCGCACTATGGCCGCTTCCTGCGCCTCCTTCGCCCCCAGCTTGTTGAGCTCACCTGGCTCACCGCCGCAACCAAGGGTGCGGAAACTCAGGTGACAGTGGAGTTGATTGCGAAAGACGGCGGCACTCTGCTCCGCCTCACGCACGCCGGATTTCCCGACGAGGGATCGAAGAAACGGCACGAAGATGCGTGGCCCCACGTGCTGGAGAATCTGGACCAATGCATGGCGAGCGCAGCATGATCGGAGAGTGAATCTGTGCGAGCAGGAAGGTCATTGGCGGTAGTTGCTTTGCTGACAATCTGCATCGCCGCCGCGGTGAGTGGAGCATTCAGCCGCGCGCAGTCCGCCGCTCCACCATCCTCACCGAAGACAAAGGCCATTCCACCGCCGGAAGCGCGCGTCGACATTAACCACGCCAGCGCCGAAGAACTCGCGAAGGTTCCCGGCTTGACGCCGAGCTGGGCCGGACGCATCGTTCGCTTTCGCCCCTATCGAACCAAGCAGGATCTGCTGGATCATGGAGTGCTCCCGAGCGATGTCTACGACCGCATCAAGGACTACATCGTCGCTCATCGAAACGAGCAATAGCCTTCAGCTTGCGTGAATGCAGCCCTCAATGCGGAGCGGCGACCCGCTTTCGCCAAATCCACAAACATTCTCAGCTGCCGCGACTTGCGGCCATTACACTGGTCACTAACAGGAGGGACTCCTTATGCAAACCCGGATTCTGGGCACCACCATGCCGGTGCTCGAAGTGCTGCTTGATCCCAACGAGAGCGTGTTTTCAGAGAGCGGGGAGCTCTCATGGATGACCGCATCGATCCAGATGACGACGCATACGCAGGCGGGCGGGGGTGGGGGATTCTTCGGCGTCATCAAGCGCGTGGCCGGCGGCGGAAGCATCTTCATGACTGAGTATCGCGCCATTCAATACCAGGGCTCCGTTTCGTTTGCCACCAGGGTGCCGGGACACATTGTGCCTGTGCAGCTTGGCCAGGGGCCGGAGTACATGGTGCACCGGCACGGGTTTCTCTGCGCCACGCCGCAGGTGACCATCTCGGTTGGTTTCCAGCAGTCGCTGGGCGCGGGCATCTTCGGCGGCAGCGGATTCCTGCTGCAAAAAGTGGGCGGTGTGGGCACGGCGTGGATCGAGTTGTCGGGCGAGCTTATCCAGAAGGATCTCGCGCCGGGCGAGATCCTGTTTGTGCATCCGGGGCACGTGGGCGCATTCCAATCGTCGGTCGGATTTCAGATCACCACGGTTCCGGGGATCAAGAACATGTTCTTCGGCGGCGACGGCATCTTCCTGGCGCGGATGGTGGGTCCGGGCACGATCTGGCTGCAGACGCTGCCCATCTCGCGCCTGGCGATGCAGATCTACGAGTATTTGCCGCATCCCGAAGCGGCGCAGACGCCGGCAGCGGGTGTGCTGGGCGGAATCGTCGGCGGGCTCATTAGTGGACAGTGAGCGAGAAGCAGTGGTTCGTAGTTAGTGGTTAGTGGTTAGTGGTTAGTGGTTGGTGGTTAGTGTTTAGTGGTTCGTGGTTCGTGGTTCGTGAACGACAAACAGAAGACGGGAAGCGGCAGACAGAAGACAGCATCCGTGGACGGTGAGCGGTGGGCAGTGAACAGTGGCCCGTGGGCAATGAACCATCCTCGCTGCGCATGAACCTGGACTGCAAGGACCGGAAAGCATGAATCAATCCGCGCAGAGCAAGGAAAGCGTTCGCGGAACCATCCTGTTTGTCTTCGCCGTGGCGCTGGCTCTCTACGTGGCGTGGCTGATTCGCGGCGTGCTGGCGCTGCTCTATGTCTCGGCGCTTTTTGCAGTGGTGCTGTCGCCGATTGTGCGGGCCACAACGCGGATTCGCATCGGCCGCTGGAAGCCATTTCACGGATCCATGGCCATCCTCATCCTGTTGCTGGCGGTGGCCGGCGCATTCGCGGTCTTTGGATTTTTCGCATTGCCGCCGGTCATCAACGACCTGCAGGCGCTGACAGGCGAGCTACCCACTCGCGTTCCCGCAATCCTGGCGAAGGTCAGAGAGATTCCCTACGCCGATCGCCTTGACGCCGCCGACGTCATCTCCTGGATTCAGCGCTGGCTGAGCGGCGGGGCAGAGTACCTGCTGCTCTCGTTCAGCGCATGGGCCGGCGCGCTGGTCGAAGTGATCGCAGGCTTCGTGCTCACGCTCTACTTCATTCTCGAGGGCGATGGCGCGTATCGTTGGTTCCTTTCGTTCGTCCCCGCGCAGCCGCGGCAACGGCTGGACGCGACACTGAGGCGAGCGGCTGTCCGCATGGAGAAGTGGCTGGTTGGCCAACTGAGCCTGATGCTGATTCTGGGCGCGGTGAGCACGGTCGTTTTTCTTTCCCTGGGTGTTCGCTACGCCTACGTTCTCGGCGTGGTGACTGGCCTGCTCAATTTGATTCCGGTTCTGGGCGCGGCAGTTTCGCTGGTGCTGGCGCTGCTGGTGGCGGCGATTGACAGTTGGGGCCGCGTACTGGGCGTAGCCATCTTCTTCGTGCTGTATTTGCAAATCGAAAACTCCTGGCTGATTCCGCGCATCATGCGGAGCCGCGTTCAACTGCCGGCGCTGGCGATCTTCGTCGCGCTGCTTCTCGGCTCGGCGCTCGGCGGCATTGCCGGCGCGATGGTCGCGATCCCGACGGCCGTTCTGGTGAGCGTGCTGGTCGAGGAGTATCTGGTGAAGAAGAACGACGCGTGAGGCAGCGGAGTTGGCAGGGTTGGCGGCGCTGGCGGAGCTGGGCGCCAGGCTGCGGTGCGGAAGAGTCGCGGAGATGGCTTTTTGGGGTCGAAAAGTACCGATTTGCGCACAAAAATCGACAAAAATCGCAAAAAATCGAAGCGGATTTTGAGGCATATTTGTTGATGATAAAGGAGTTATGGAAGATTTTTGAGTTTCAGAGTGTATAAAATCACTCCTTCCCCTATTTATGGCCTCGGCCGGGCCAGCGGAGCAAGTCAATTCGGCAGAGTTCGCGGGGTCGCCAGCCCATGGGAGACCTGATTGGAGTGCCGGCGAACGATCAGGGTGGCCGTGTCTCGAGGCGACGATCATAATTCGATGATGCGCCGAACGAGGGAATTAATCGGCAAACTTGGGGAAAGAATTTGGAGGAATGTTTTCAAGGGGTTGGGGGTGGGAGGGAGGTGCGAAGGGGGTTGACAGGAAACAGCGTGGTTAGGAGAGGGCGGGTTGGCAGTGGTCCGGCGCGAGGCCGCAAGGACCGAGCGTCGAGGCTGCGTGCGGGGGCTAAAGCCCGCTGATTTTTCGGGGGCGGTTTGCGGCACGAATGAATTCATGCCCTGATACAAGGCCGTTGATTTGGGTTCGTGCTATCCCACCCTAGCGAAGCTAGGATGGGGCACCCAATTTTTGTGGTGGATGAGCGCCGCTAGAAGCAACCGCGGATCCCTCGGCTCCGCTTACCCCACTTGCGTGGGGCCCCAAACGCGCTTTGCTCGGGATGACACGGCGCCAGGGTGGGGCCGGGCGGGGGTCGGCGCGAGGCCGCAAGGACCGAGCGCCGACAGGGGCTAAAGCCCCGGGTTCATTTTGTGTTGCTTGCGGCATCGCTAAAGCCAAGCCCTGATACAAGGCCGTTGATTTGGGTTCGTGCTATCCCATGTCCCAGATTCGGGACATGGGGCACCCATTTTCGTGGTGGGTGAGGGGCGCGAAGAACAGCCTCAAATGCCTTTTTTCTGGCGGCAGGCAACTAGCGCCAATTAAGGGCTGGGGCGACCTGGGTCAGAATCGCCTCCATGACGTGCGCATTGTAGGCAACTCCCAGCTGGTTGGGGACGGTGAGCAGGAGCGTATCGGCTTCCGCAATCGCCGTGTCTTTCCTGAGCTGCTCAACGAGAACATCCGGCTCAGCTGCGTAGCTGCGGCCGAAGATGGCCCGCGTGTTTTCGTCAAGGAAGCCGATCGAGTCCTTTTGCTGACCGTCGCGCCCGAAATAAGCGCGATCGCGGTCATCGATCAACGCGAAGATACTGCGGCTGACAGAGACGCGGGGAGCGCGAGCCTGGCCGGCCTCCTTCCAGGCTGCGCGAAAGGCGCGAATCTGCGCTGCCTGCTGGATATGAAGCGGCTCGCCGGTCTCGTCGAATTTGAGCGTTGAGGTTTGCATGTTCATTCCCAGCCTGGCGGCCCACTGAGCCGTCTGGTTCGAAGCAGACCCCCACCAGATGCGATCGCGCAGTCCTTCGGAGTGCGGCTCAAGACGCAGAAGCCCCGGCGGATTGGGAAACATGGGACGCGGATTGGGCTGAGCGAAGCCCTTGCCCGCGAGCAGCGTGAGGAATTCCTCGGTGTGGCGGCGGGCCATGGCCGCATCGTCTTCGCCTTCATTGGGGCGGTGGCCAAAATAGCGCCAGCCATCGATGACCTGCTCAGGAGAACCGCGGCTGATTCCCAACTGCAGCCGGCCGCCGGCGATCAGGTCGGCAGCCCCAGCATCCTCTGCCATGTAATGAGGATTCTCGTACCGCATGTCGATGACCGCAGTGCCGATTTCGATCTTTCGCGTTTTAGCGCCAACCGCCGCGAGCAGTGGAAACGGCGATGCCAGTTGCCGAGCGAAGTGATGAACACGGAAGTAGGCTCCGTCCATTCCCAGGCGCTCGGCTTCTATGGCGAGATCAATCGACTGCAGGAGCGCGTCGGCCGCCGAGCGGGTTTCCGACTGGAGTGAAGGTGTCCAATGACCGAATGAGAGGAAGCCGATTTTCTTCATACTCTTCAGATTCCCGTCGGCAGCCGGGGGTTGCGACCTTTCTCGATAACCTTGGCCTCCCGATTTGGCGGGGCACGGGTTTGGCGCGCGGCGAGAGGGAGAAAAGCAGGGGCTAAAGCCCACGTTCATTTTGCGTTGCTTGCGGCACGAGTGAACTCATGCCCTGATACAAGACCTGTTGGTCTGGGTTCGTGCTAACCCACCCTTCCGCAGAAGAAAGCGGAAGGATGGGGCACCCAATTCTTGTGGAGGGTGAAACCCGCGAAGAGCAACCGCAGATCCTTCGCTCCGCTCGGGATGACACCCGATTTCTTGTGGTGGGGTAAGAGCCCTAGGCGGGGGAGCGCATGGCGTCGAGGGCCTGGGTGAGGTCTTTGGCGAGGGTGGTCTGGGCTTCGGGCGAGAGCTTTTCTTCGTGGCTGGTGAGGTAGAAGACGTCGATGGCGGTCTCGCCTTCCGTATCGATGAGCGCGACTTTGATGTTGCACTGATGCGAGCTGAGGGTGAGCGCGATCTGGCGGAGAAGGCCGGGCATATCCTGCGCGACGACCTGCAAAAGAGTGGAGTGCGAGGAGGACTCGGAGTCGAACTCAAGCTTGGTGGCGACGTCGAGCTTGTAGTTGCCGGGGTGGTTGAGATGGCGGCGCGCCGCGAGCAGCTGCTCGACGGGAACTTTTTGCGCGACGACTTCGTGGACGTTGGCGAGGAAACGGTCTTTCTCGGTGGGGTTGAGCTCGAGGGTGCGGAACAGATCGGTGAACTGAAAGCTATCGACAATGACGCCGGCATCGTTGGAGTAGGCGCCGGCGCGGACGATGTTCATGCCCCACGCGGCGAGGACGCCGGCCATATCGGCAAAGAGGCGGGTGCGATCGCGGGTGATGACGGTGAGGTCGTAGAGCTGGCGGCTGGGGCGCAGATCGAGCTGGACGTTGTCCTTGTCGAG
>CAYYKV010000185.1:0-6090 GCA_964468605.1 uncultured Occallatibacter sp.
CCGCCATGATCGCGCTCGGAGAGGGCGACATAGGCCTTGAGCTCGCTCGAAATCTGATCGTGGTTGGATGGGTCTTCCGCCTCCATCAGCGCGACGGCATATTCAAGGTGAGCCGAAGGGATTGCGCCGCGATCCGCATCGAGCCGCAGCGCGGTGGTCAAGTGGTTGAGCGCGTCCTGCCGCTCGTCGGCGGTGCGCGCGGTGAGGCGTTCGAGCTTGGCGAGATAGAAATTCGCGTACGGATCGTCGGGCCGCTCCGATACGGCGCCCTCGAGATTTCTCTTGGCGACGGCGAAGAGATCGTAGTCCATGGCCAGGATCCCGTTGTCACGCTTCACGGAAGAAACCATGGGCCCGAAGTCGGGACTGTTTGGATTGAAGCCCTTGCCCTTGGTGCGCAGCTCGATCTCCGCCTTCAGGTCTCCGCCAAAAAGCGCGTCCAGATGGGCCTGCCGCTCCTTGATTCGCGGCGCGCTTCCCATGAAGCCAAGCCCCATGCGCGAGTCCGCTGTGACAACCTGATTGAGCGAAGCGAAAAGGCGATTGACATCGCGCGGATCGTAGCCCTGTTCGATCATTAGATTGAGCGCCATATCGTCGGCGTCGTCTTCTTCTTTCGACGCCCAGAGAACCGGCTCGATCTGCGGATGAATGAAGTAGTGGCCGACTTCCATTCCGGTTGCCAGGCCGGCGCTGCCGCCGAGCAGCCCTCCGAGGCGCAGCGGGATCATGGCGCCGCCCAATCCGGCTCCCATGACCATTGAGCCCACGTCGCTGATCACTTTCTCCTTCTCGGCCTTTTCCTTGGCCAACTCTTCTGCCACATGCTTGTCGCGAATGCGCAAATAAGCCTGCCGGAGTTCAACGTGGGCAACTTCGTGCGCCAGGATGTAGGCCAGTTCCGACTCGCTGCTGAGCATGGAAACCAATCCGGTGGAGAGGTAGATGGTTCCCGTGGACAGAGTGAGAGCCTTGGGGATGGGATCGTAGAGGACGCGGAAGGTGTAAACGTTGGTTGAATTCTTGGGAACGAGCTTTTGCCCGATGTGGTTGACGTAGCTTTGCACCACGGGATTGCCGTAGAGACGCTGCCGGTCAAACGAGTCGCCGGAAGCTGCGTCCTGGGCCAATCCCATGTTGGAAGTGAGGTTGATGCCATAGGCCAGCAGCATATCGTTTCGGCGCAGCGTATCCCATTCCTGCTGAATGGCGTCCTGCACCTCGGGCATCTGCTCGATCCGGGCGATTTTGTCTTTGTCGACGTTGCTGATGTCGTTCGGGTCCTGCGGCTTCTTCCCTTTCCCAGATAGCGCGTTGGTGATCTGTGAGACCTGGGCTGAGCACAGAGGCGTTGTGACTCCGCAGACGAGCAGAGCACAAAACGTAATGGCGAGAAGTCTCTTCATAAGACTCTCCTTTTCTCTTTTGTTTCGTGCGGCGTCGGACGGACGCCGGTCACCGTTCGTGGCTGGGGGGAAGGCCCGGTAATCCAGAGTATAGGCCTGAATTTCTTGCCGAGTCAACGCGGTGGGAAGTGGTGCAAATCGCTTCCAAAGAAGCGGGGATTCGCGCATCGGGAAAGGTGGAAAGGATGGCCAGCGAGACCTCCCGCGAAGCGGCACTTAGAGGACTTTCGGTACCACATGCAGAGACTTCAGCCCGTAGTGTGACCGAAGGCACACACGGTTTACGGCGGGCACGCGACAATACTCGAGTAAGGCAGAGCAGGCTTAAGGCTCTGCCGGCGGGGAGAACCGAATTATGAGCGATCTTGCAACCTTGGCTGAGGCTGTTGCCGTTGACCCACTTGTCGGCCATCCGCCGGATTATCACGTCTTTCACAAGTTCATCGAGCGCTGCAAGAATCTTCCGGCCATCACGACGGCGGTGGTTTGGCCTCTGACTGAAGTAGCTTTGAGCGGCGCGGTGGAAGCCGCGGCTGCCGGGCTGATCGAGCCCACCCTCATTGGACCGGAAAAAGCCATGAGGGCTCTGGCGGCAAAGATCGGCGCCGACATCCGCGCCTTTCCGATCGTCGAGGCCGAAACCGAGGCTCAGGCCGCAGAAGCTGCCGTGGCCATGTGCCGCGCAGGGGGCGCGCAGGCACTGATGAAAGGCAGCCTGCACACCGACGAGCTGTTGAAGCCCGCGATGCAGCGGGATACCGGGCTGCGCACCGCGCGGCGCATCTCGCACGTGTTCATCATGGATACGCCAGCCTACGCGCGCACGTTGCTGATCACCGACGCCGCGATCAACATCACGCCGGACCTCGAAGACAAGATCCACATTGTGCAGAACGCGATTGACCTGGCGCACGCGCTGGGCATTCCCGAACCCAAGGTGGCGCTGCTCTCGGCAGTGGAGACGGTGAACCCCAAGATTCAGTCGACGCTGGACGCCGCCGCGCTGTGCAAGATGGCCGATCGCGGCCAAATCACGGGCGGCATTCTCGACGGGCCTCTGGCATTCGATACGGCGGTGAGCCAGAAGGCGGCGCAGATCAAGAAACTGGTTTCGCCGGTGACGGGCCAGGCCGACATTCTGGTTGTGCCCGACCTCGAAAGCGGCAACATGCTGGCCAAGCAACTGGAATACCTGGGCGGAGCGCAACTGGCCGGCATCGTGCTGGGCGCGAGGGTGCCGACGATTCTGACCAGCCGGGCGGATTCGGCAGAAACACGGCTTGTCAGCTGCGCCGTGGCCGTGCTGCTGCACTACGCTGCGCACCCGGCGGTGAAGATCTAGCTGAGGCGACAATCATTGCGGCAGTCAGGACCACTATCATAAGGTTGGCCACCGAGCTGGCGATGACAGGAGGCTTCTGTGCCGATCTCCGCTGCCGCATCCCCCATTGTTGCCGCCGCGGGCGGCAGCTTCCTTGTCGAATCGCGCACGCCGGATGAGATTTTCACCCCTGAAGATCTGAGCGAGGAGCAGCGCCAGATCGCGGCCACCGCGGAGAGATTCGCGCGCGAAGAAATTTTGCCGCGCGTGCCGGCGATCGAGCGAAAAGAGCCGGGCGCAATGCCGGCGATACTGCGCAAGGCCGCGGAGTTGGGGTTCACCGCGATCGATATTCCCGAGGAGTACGGCGGCCTGGGGATGGACAAGGTGAGCTCGACGCTCATCACCGATCACATCTCTGTACTGGCCAGCTTTTCAACGGCGTTCGGCGCGCATATCGGCATCGCCACGCTGCCGCTGGTTTGGTACGGGACCGAGGAACAGAAGCGGCGCTACCTGCCCAAACTCGCGAGCTGCGAGTGGATTGGCGCGTATGGATTGTCCGAGGCCAGCTCGGGCTCGGACGCCATGAACATTCGCACGCGCGCGACGCTTACTGCCGACGGCTCGCATTACATTCTGAACGGCGAGAAGCAATGGCTGACCAACTGCGGCACCGCGGGGCTATACACGGTTTTTGCCAAGATAGACGGCGAAAAGTTTTCCGCGTTCCTGATCGAGCGCGGGACACCTGGGCTCACGGTGGGCGCAGAGGAACACAAGCTGGGGATTCGCGGCTCGTCGACATGCCCATTGGTTCTGCAGGATTGCAGGATTCCCGCCGGCAATTTGCTGGGTGAGGCCGGCAAGGGCCACCACATCGCGTTCAACGTGTTGAACGTGGGCCGCTTCAAGCTGGGAGTGGCCTGCGTGGGCGGGGCCCGGCACGCACTGGCCGCAATGATCCGCTACGCCAAAGAGCGCCGCGCATTCGGCAAATCGATCGCCGAGTTCGGCTTGATCCAGCGCAAGATTTCGTCGGCAGCAGCGCAATTGTATGCGGCGGAGAGCATGGTGTACCGCACGGCTGGCCTAATTGACGCAAAGCTCGCTGGACCTGGCGGCGAAGGGGCCGCACAGCGCGTCGACGTTCCGCGCAGCATTGAGGAATACGCGGTTGAGTGCTCCATTTTGAAGGTCTACTGCTCGGAGATGCTCACGCTGGTGGCTGACGAGCAGATCGCCACGATGGGCGGCTATGGTTACGTCGAGGAGTATCCGGCGGAGAGGACGTACCGTGACGCGCGGATCAATCGCATCTTCGAGGGAACGAACGAGATCAACCGGCTGATCATCACGGGATGGATGATGAAGCGCGCGATGAGCGGGAAGCTGCCGCTGCTGGGGGCGATCAAGCGCGTGATGGATGAGGTGACCGAGCCGCCCGCGTTTGGTGGCGATGCGGATGCGGGCGAGACCCTGGCGCGCGAGGCCGCGGCGCTGGCTGCGGTGAAGAAAATGACGCTGTTCGCGGCGGGAGTGGCGAGCCAGAGATTCATGACTGCGCTTGAAGAACAGCAGGAGATCATGGCCGACCTGGCTGACATGATCAGCCAGGTGTACGCGTTCGAGTCGGCGCTGGTACGCGCGCGGAAGTTGGCGCGCGCGGGGCGCGGCTCGGGAGCGGTTGCGGCGGCCATGACGGGACTATTGGCCGAAGAGACGATGGCGCTGGCCGAACGGGCGGCGCGGCGAGTGCTCGCGGCCTGCGGCGAAGGCGACGCGCTGAATACGCAGTTGTCCATTCTGCGGCGGTTGACGCGATCGTCGCCGGCCGACGCGGTGGCGTTGAGCCGCGCGGTGGCCCGCCAGTGCATCGACTTGGAACGCTATCCTGTTTAAGGCGAGCATCCGGTTCTTATGCTGCCTAAGGCAAGTGATTCAGAGACAATTCGCATTCTGCTAGCCGAAGCAGAGAGCTCGCTGGTTGAGGGGCCGCACGCGGAGCGCGCACATCGCGACGCCGAGACGCTGCTGCTCTGCGCTCTGAGACAGGATGCGCCGGACACAAACCTGGCCTGGATGATTGCGCATGAATACGAAACCCTGCCGGCTCATTCGGCGGCTGATTTTCGCGCATGGGTCGAACGCCGCCGTGCCGGCGAGCCGATCCAATACATTATGGGCGAGGCGGAGTTCTACGGGCTCAGTTTCCGAGTCAATCGCGACGTGCTGATTCCACGGCCGGAGACCGAGCATCTGGTGGAAAAGGCGATCGAGCTTGTGCGCGGGTTCAAAAAGCAGCGCATCGTTGACGTTGGCACCGGATCGGGAGCGATTGCCGTGGCACTGGCTTCGAATTTGCCCGACGCGGAAATTCACGCGACGGAGGTTTCCGCACCGGCTCTGAGAGCAGCGCGAGCCAACGCGAAGCGCCATGGCGTAGAAGTTCGCGTATCCTTCCGCGCAGGCGATTTGCTGACGCCTGTTGCCGGGCGGCGCTTCGATCTCATCGTTTCCAATCCACCCTACGTTCCGGAAGGCGATCGCGATTCGCTTTCGGTTGAAGTGCGCGACTACGAGCCGGCGCAGGCGCTGTTTGCGGGCGCCGACGGCCTGGCAACTTATCACAGGCTGATTCCCGCGGCATTCGCGGCGCTCTTTCACGAGCGCTATCTGGCTCTCGAGATCGGCTTCGGCCAGCGGCCGGCGGTCGAGGCACTCCTCGCCGGCGCCGGGTTCACCCAGATCGAATTCACTTGCGACTTGCAAGGCATTCCCCGCGTGGCCGTCGCCCGACGTCCTTGAATCCGGCAACGCGGAGCTTTCACGAAGCGCGGCCGGTCTTATTCAATTCTTTATAGAAGCCGAGGTCTTTAGCAAGCATGCTCTTGGTGATGTACAGGATCTGGCCGTAATGCATGCCGAAGTGCTCGACGACATGGTAGATAGCGTCGAGGCCCCGTGTATGGTAGCCCTGAATTTCGTAGGGCGCGAGCAGTTCGTCTACGGTGAGGCGCTCGAGGACTTTGGCAGCTTCGTCAAGCGTAGCGCCGAGGCGGGCGAGCAGGTCGGCGGCTGAGAGACCGCTCTGCGCAGCGAACTCGGCCGGACGGTTGCGCTCGTCGTCATTGCTGTTGAATGCCGTAACCAGCCATTGGCGCACGTTGCCGTCGAGATGGAGCAGTAGATTTCCGATGCTGTTCGAGGCATCGTTGGGCCGCCACCAGACTTGCTCGGCGGTGAGAGGCGCGACGCATTCCCTGAGCCGCGGCAAATACTGCGCGAGAAGCTGTGTCCGCGAGGAATCGAGAAACTGGCGAGCTAGTTGATTGTCTTTTGCTTCCATTCGAGACGCGTCTC
>CAYYKV010000186.1:0-6085 GCA_964468605.1 uncultured Occallatibacter sp.
CCAATGGCCACGGCCGCCGTCGCGTTCAACACATTGTGCCGCCCCGGCACGTGCAACTCGAACGGGCCGAGAGGCCCCGCAGCCGTGTGCACCTGAAAACGCGAGAAGCCGCTTCCCTGCCCTAAGTTGAGGCTGGGTGTCTGTCCAAAGCCGAGCATCTCCAGCCGGTAGTCTGCCTCAGCGGCCACACCGTAAGTGAAGACGCGCCGACGCACGCGCGGCAAAATCCCCTTGAGCAGTGTGTTGTCGATACATGCCGTTACCGCGCCGTAAAACGGCACGCGATCCATGAAGTCGACAAAGGCGCGCTCCACGTCGGCCATGTCGTGGTAACAATCCATGTGCTCGCGATCGAGATTCGTGACGACTGCGAGGATGGGCGAGAGCTTGAGGAACGAGCGGTCGCTTTCGTCGGCTTCGGCCACAAGATATTGCGTGGTGCCGAGCCGCGCGTTCGAACCCAGCGCATCCACGCGCCCACCGACAACGACTGTTGGATCGAGCCCTCCTGCCGAGAGCACCGCGGACACCATCGACGTGGTTGTCGTCTTACCGTGCATGCCGGCGATGGCGATGCCGTATTTGAGCCGCATCAACTCGGCCAGCATCTCCGCGCGCTGGATGACTGGAATCTTGCGCGCGTGCGCCTCGCGCACTTCAGGATTGTCGGAGTGCACGGCAGAGCTGGTCACGACCACGGTTGCGCCGGCGACGTTGGCAGCGTTGTGGCCTTCGTAGACGGTGGCGCCCAGTTGCGCCAAGCGGTCGGTTGCCGCGCTGCGCTTCAGATCGGAGCCCGAGACCTTGATGCCCAGATTGAGCATGATCTCGGCGATGCCGCTCATGCCGATGCCGCCAATTCCGATGAAGTGCGCGTGCTGCGAGGTGGCAAACATGGGGTTGAAGGATCAGGGTAGCAGAGGACAGAGATCAGAGGACAGGGATCAGAGAACAGAGATCAGAGAACAGAGGTCGGAGAATAGAGATTCAGAGAGAGCGAGAATCGGCGAACGGCGCATTGTGCGGGATGCAGACGTTCAATTCTCTGCGATGACAGGCGCTTCCTCCATGAGGGTTTCGAGGCGCGTCTGCTCGTCATCGGCAAGCAGGTCGACCGGCTCCTCCTGCACAAACCACCAGTCGTCAAAATCGGCCTCGCGGCCATCCGGGGCGATCGCGTGGTCGACGTAATCCACCTGGTTGCAGTCGTTGAAGATGACCAGCTTGTAGCCGTCGATGCGCACTTCAACGTTGGAAGCGTAGATGTCAGTCCAGGAGGCGCCGACCGTGAAGATCTTCACTTCGCCCCGCAGGGCCCTGCGGAAGAGCTCCGCGATCTCCTGCCCCGGAATCTTTCCTTCGTTCTTCTGTTCTGAAGGGTTCATAAGCACCACGGAGAAGCGCGGCCTGAGCTACTCCGGCAGAGAGTAGTCGAATTCGTAGAAGTGACGCCCGTTCTCGACGCGAATGGTGAACGTGCCCTCGATGCCGTTCAGCTCGCCCGTTCCCGATCCCGGCACCGAGATCACCTGCATGCTGGGGCCGTCGCCATCCATGGTGGCAAAGTGCTGCAGCGCGAAGCTTCCGTATTTGCCGTTGAGCGTGCCGGTGACGAATTCGATGGCGACGTATCCAGCGGCGCCCTGCTTGGGATCGCCTCCAGTAAACATCTCGCCGATGGTTGTCGCTTCCAGGTCGCCGTGAATGGTCTTGTTGATGCTGAAGCGCCCGATGCCTTCGGCGGGCGCGGGCGAAAGCGGATGAATGTCGACGGTGAAGGCGCCTTTTGCGTGATGCATCGGGATCTCCTTAAGACGGGCGGTGACTCGCGGCAAGAGCTGCGCAGGTGGTGCGGCGGCGATCTGCGGTAACGCTTCCCAGAATAACGCGGCGTGTTTCTCAGGATATCGCGGCAGGCCTGAAGGCGCGATCCTCAGCCGAAAATCACGCGCCATGAACACGAATCGGCGGAAAAGTTGCTCGACTTTATTTTCGCGCGACGCCGCAACCTTACGCCGCGCCGGTGTTTGCATTGGACAGAACCGGCAAGCCAACGGGGCAGCAAGAACCAAGCCCCAGGGTGGTGGCGGCAAACCGGAGAGCGGACAAGCAACACCGTCCGAACGGAATGGAGGGATTATGGGCAGCATGAAGAATTGGATGTTGGGAGCAGCATTGGCGGTGGGTGCGGTGACCATGAGCGCAGCGCCCGCTCAGGCAGCTCGAATCGGCGTTTATGTTGGCGCGGGTGCGGTAGCAGCTCCGCCATGCCCCGGACCGGGATATGCGTGGGTCGGCGGCTACTGGAACAACGGCTACTGGGTGCCCGGCTACTGGAACTTCGTTGGGGTTCGCATTGGCGGCCCCGTATTCCGCGGCGGCATTGTTGTGGACCGCGGGCCGGCCTTCTATCACCGCGACTTCGACCGGCACTTCGCCTCGGCACGTTTTCGCAGGTAGCTCCGCCTTCTGCTGCCTGCAGACCGGTTCCTGAGTTGCTGTAGCCATCTCAGAACGTTGTGCAAGGTGGCTCTTTCTCGGTGAAAGAGCCACTCGAAGCCAATCGCTTCGGGACACATTAACTCAGGAACCGGTGTAGCGGCCTCTCCAAACTGGAGAGGCCGTTTTTTTCAGACATCTCTCCTTCGCAGGTTGCCCTTAGCAGACGACTCGCAGGGTCGCGATTTCTTGAGGAAATCGCGACTTGAGACCGATGGCCTCGAAAGATCCTCGAAGGAGAGATGTTTTGCGCCGTTTGGTGGTTTCAAGCGTCTCTAGAGGTGAGGCGCAACTCCAGTTGAAGGCGGACGTAACTTCATTGGAAGTGACCGCAGAAGCTCGGAAGTGTAGAAGGTTCTTGCCCTTTCGGAAGCGGAGATCGATTCTTTCATCGGACCGCAACAAATGGGCGAAAATGGAGTTTAAGGAACTGAAGGCCGGCCAGAAGACGAAATGAGAGAGGCCGGGCGGTGCTGATGCCGGAGGCGACTCCGGGTTCCAGTCCAGGCAAATGGAGGACGGGACAGCACATGGAGGATTTCATGAAGAAGCTCTGGTTGGTTCTGTTGGCAATGCTTGTGGTTCTGCCGTTCGCAGCTGTCCCAGCGAATGCCCAGGTTGGTGTTGGTGTCGGCGTCGGCCCCGCGGTTGTTGATCCCGGGTACTACGCCAATTATGGTCCCCCGGATTGCGAATGGGGCTATTACTCCTACTACCCGTATGCCTGCGCCCCTTATGGCTATTACGGTCCTAATTGGTTTTACGGCGGCCTCTTCATCGGAGTCGGCCCCTGGTACCACTGGGGCTTCTACGGTCACCCCGGCTACTACCTGCGCGGCGGCTTAGGCTATCGCGGCGGATACGGTTATCGCGGCGGATACGCTGGTCGCGGATATGCAGGCGGCGGACGTGGCTATGTAGGCGGCGGTGGACGCGGCTACACAGGTGGCGGCGCTGCGCACAGCTATAGCGGCGGCGCACGCGGTGGATATAGCGGCGGCGGCTACCACGGTGGTGGTGGAGGCGGCTCGCGTGGCGGAGGCGGCGGCCACGGCGGTGGTGGACACCGGTAGTTCCGGCTTACGACGGAAGATTGAATTTCCGCTGATGGATGAGAAAGCCCGCTTGCTTCGGCAAGCGGGCTTTTTGTTTGTGCTGGAGACGTATCGCTACCCCGCTAACTCCTCTGCTTCCCCGCCAGTTCCGCCAGTCGATCCGCGATCCTCTCTGCCGCGCCCGGATGCGCTTGCGTACGCGCAGCAGCGGACATCGCTGCCAAACGGCCGGAATCGGTGATCAGGCCGGCGAGGATCCTGAGCAACTCATCGGGAGTGTCCAGATCGCTTTCCTTCAGCATCACGGCCGCTCCGGCGTCGACCATGGCTTCGGCGTTGCGTCTCTGGTGCTGGTCAGTTGCGGCAGCAAAGGGAACCAGCAGCGCGGGCTTGCCGGCCGCAGCCTCCTCGGCCACCGTTGACGCGCCGCTGCGCGACATGATCAGGTGCGCCCGGGCAAACTGCGACGCCATATCGTCGAGGAACGGCCGCACCAGCCAGCGCGCAGGGTCGGCCCCGCTGGCTGCATAAGCAAAGTGGGTGGCTTCAAAGCGTTGCAGGCCGCTCTGGTGCAGGACCGTGAGGCCCGGAACCGCATCGAGCAGAGCCCTGATGATGTGCGGCAGATGAGTATTGAAGAGGCGCGCTCCTTGCGAGCCGCCGAAGACCAGGAGATGCGGCGCGCCGACCGGCGGCTCCAGCTTGAAAAACTCCGGGCGCACGGGAACCCCGGTAACCTCAGCGTTGCGGAACCATTTTGCCGCGGCGGGAAAGTTGATGGCCGCCGCCTGCACTCGCTTGCCAACCAGCCGGTTGGCCAGGCCCGGCATCGCGTTCGGCTCAAAGGCCATGGCGGGAATCTTGAGCCGGAGCGCGGCGAACATCGCCGGGCCTGAGGCGTAGCCGCCGACTCCCAGCACGGCGCCGGGCCGAAACTCTTGCATCAGCCGCTTGCAGTCGCCGATGCTCCGCGGCAATTGGGTGATGGTGCGCACGCGGGTCATGAGCGAGACGCTTTTCAGCGGGCCCACGTCGATCAGCTTGACCGGGAATCCAGCCTCGGGGACGAGGCGTGATTCCAGGCCGCGCGCGGTGCCGACCATGAGGACTTCAGCCCCGTGCCGCTCGACCAGCGCGCGCGCCACTGCCAGCGCGGGGATGATGTGCCCGCCCGTGCCCCCGCCCGCAATGAGAATTCTCAATGTAGAGTTCACGGTTCGCGGTCCACCGTTCGAAGCTGCCGTTTGCCGGCTGCTGGGTTTTCTTGTTCCTTCGTTCCCTTGGTTCCCTGTTCCCTTGGTCCCTGCGCTAATCCGCGCGCCGGCTTATGTTCAGCAGAATTCCAATGCTGGCCAGCGTGCAGAAGAGCGAAGTGCCTCCGTGGGAGATCAGCGGCAGGGGGATGCCTTTGTTGGGAACCAGCGATAGTACCACGCTGATGTTAAAGAAGGCCTGCAGCAGAATCGTGATGGTGATGCCGAATGCGGCCAGACGCGCAAAGGGGTCGCTGCACCGGAACGCCGTACGCAATCCGCGGACTCCAAACAGTCCAAAGAGCAGCACGATCAACATGGCCCCAACGAAGCCCAGCTCCTCGGCGATGTTGGCAAAGATGAAGTCGGTTGCCGCCTCGGGCAGAAAAAACAATTTCTGCATACCTTCCATATAGCCGTGGCCTGTCAGTCCGCCTGTGCCCACGGCGATGAGCGATTGATAGATGTGATAGCCGGCGCCCTGCGGATCGGATTCGGGATTAAGAAAGACGAGCATGCGCGCCCGCCGCCAGGGAACCATCAGCAGCAAGGCGGCCAGCACGGGTAACGCAGCGGCGACGGCGCCCAGAAGCACCTTCCATTCCATCCCCGCCAGCACAAGAATCATTGCCGCCACGCCCGCCAGCACCAGCGCGGTTCCGAGGTCGGGCTGGACCGCAACAAGCACGACAAACAGGGCGGGAATGACGGCCGCGGGCAGCAGCGTTCCCTTCCAGTCGCGCATGGCGCCGAGGCGCGTCTGCAAAAACCACGCCAGGAACAGAACCAGCACCGGCTTGGCGATTTCGGAAGGCTGGAGAGTGAAAAAATCGCCGAAACGAATCCAACGATGCGTGTGGTGCGAGCCGGGCATGAGGAAGACAAGCACCAGCAGTACGGTCGTCATGCAGAGGACGGGATAGATAAAGCGCGGCGAGTTGTAGCGGCTCACATCCACGTGCATCAGCACGAGCATCGCCACCACACCCACTGCCGCCCACACAGCCTGGGTAAGGATGAAGGTGTAGGCCGAGTGGTACTTCTCCTGGTCGACGACGGCCGAAGCGGAAAAGACCATCACCAGCCCGGTGACCACCAGCACCAGCGTGGTGAAGAACAGCCATTTGTCAACGCCAACCCGCTTTGCCATAGACCCTTATGCTTTCTGCTTTTCCTTCCAATCCTTTTGTTCGGTGACAAGTTGCTTGAAGACGCGCCCACGGTGCTCGTAGTTCTCAAACTGATCGAAGCTGGAGCAGGCCGGCGCCAGCAGCACCA
>CAYYKV010000187.1:0-6083 GCA_964468605.1 uncultured Occallatibacter sp.
TGCGCGCGATGTTCCAGCCCTGCTCGCCTTCGGGCTGCGCGCAGCCGAGGATGACGTCGTCGATTAAGGATTTGTCGAGCGCCGGGACGCGGCCGAGTGCGCCAGTGATTGCCGTTGCGGCCAGATCGTCGGGGCGCGTGGTGGAGAGCGCGCCTTTGGGGGCGCGGCCAACAGGCGTGCGAATGGCAGCGACGAGGACGGCTTCGGGCATCGGGCGCTACTCCTTCACGATTCTATGTCGGCGAGGGTCCGGCATCGTGGTTCAGTCCTGCATCTCCAACACAATCCAGGCGCTCTTGAGATAGAAGTGGTAGATGGTGTGGCGATCGACGAGCGTATCGGCAAGGGCATCGTGATTCAGGAGCGGGGGGCGCGGGGCCATGCCTGCCTGCGCTTCGTGGACTTGCTGCGGTGACGCGGGATCAATGCCCCAGTTGAAGCCGAGGGTGCCGCTGGGCACGTGCTTCTGCAGGCGCTCGGTCTCGAGGGCCGAGGAAAGAGTGAATGGTTGGCTTGAGCCGCTTCCAAAAAAGACGAGCAGAGAAACAGTTCCCTGAGCCGAACAGAGGACGGCCCAGTCGGAGGAGCCTGGACGCTCAAGGCTGGCATGGACCACGTTTTCTGGGCGGTGCGCTTCGTAGGTTTGTGGAATGAGACAACCGCGGAGGTTGAGCTGTTCCTGAATGGCGGCCGGCAGCTCAGGAAACGAGCTCACGGGCAGATGACGGATGAGATAGGGAGTGGAGTGGCCGTCGATCGCGACCGAGCCGGACGTATTGAGTTGCGTAGAAGTCGAATCCTGAGGCAGGAGCTCCGAGCGGCAGAACAAAAGAAGCGGCAAAACAAGCAAAAGCCCCGATTTGGTTAACGCGCGAACCATCGAAAACTCTCACGAGCACTCTATGCCGAGGGAAGCGGGAGCGCAAATCCCTTCCACTGATGCGAATCAGTTGCGCAACGGCTTGCCGGTTTTGAGAGTGAACGCAATGCGCTCCTGCGTCTTGCGCTCGCCACAGAGCGAGAGAAAGGCCTCGCGCTCGAGATCGAGAATATATTGCTCGCTGACGAGAGTGCCAGGCGTGACGCGGCCCCCGGCAAGAATGTACGCGACCCAGCGAGCGACTTTCTGGTCGTGCTCTGAGGCGTAGCCGGCTTCGCCCATCATGTAGATGCCGGTTTCGAGCGTGGCGAGCGCGGCGACGCCGGGAGCCGGAATTTGCGCGCAGGGTTGCGGCGGAGCGTACCCGGACTCGGCAAGAGCAGCGGCCTGCGCCTTGGCGTCGAGCAGCAGGCGATCGCGGTTCATGGTGATGCGATCGGCAGGCGCGAGCAGGCCAAGCGAGCGCGCTTCAGCAGCAGAGGTTGAAGCCTTGGCCATGGCGATGGTTTCGAGCGCGCGCTTGAGTGCCGTAGCGAATTCGGCCGATTGGGCGAAGCGCGACGGCGGATCGCGCGGCTCAGGCGGGGCGAGCGCAGCAGCCGCATCGAACGCGCGCAGCAACATTTCCTTGGTCCCGCCGCCCGCGGGGATCAGCCCAACGCCGGCTTCGACGAGGCCTATGTAGGTTTCAGCGTGAGGCTGGCGGCGCACGGCGTGGAGGCAGATTTCGGCGCCGCCGCCGAGAGTGAGGCCGAACGGCGCTGCGATGACGGGGCGCGGACAGAATTTGATGGCCGCGGTCATCTGCTGGAAGCTGTGAATCACGCGGGCGAGTTCGTCCCACTCGCCTTCCTGCGCGGTCAGCAGGAGTTGCATGAGGTTGGCGCCAACCGAAAAGTTGTCGCGATCGCCGGAGATGACGAAGGCCGCGAAATCGCGAACTGCGTCGGAAGCGGGGTTGAGAACGGCGGAGACGAGAGAGAGAACGTCGCCGCCAATGGCGTTCTTGAGCGAGTGCAGCTCGATGCACGCAATGCCGTCACCAAGATCGACGAGCGATGCGCCGGAATTCGAGCGGATGGGAGCGCGCGAACGGCGGAAATCGGCGACGCGGCCGTGTCCGGGGACGGCAGGAATTGGAATAAGCCGATTTGTGGCCGGCTGGAAGCAGGCGTCGCGATCGGGTGAGTACCAAGTGGTGCGCGATGCTGCGAGCAGAGCCTCGACGGGAGCGCCGACGGGAAGGCCGAGCGCCTTCATGCAGGCGACGGTTTCGGAAACTCCAGCTGCATCCCACATCTCAAACGGTCCCAGCTCCCAGTTGAAGCCGGCGCGCATGGCTTCATCGATGGAAGGGGCGTCATCCGCGACCTCGCCGATCCGGTCGGCAGCGAAGTTCCAGAGCGAAGAAAGAAAGGGCCAGAGAAAGGCCGCGGCTTTGTCTCTTGCGGGGTTGTTCGCGAGCAGCAGGCGCAGACGCTCGGGGAGCGTAGCGGCGTTTTTCGCCATGTCAAGCGAGGCAAGAGCGGGTTTGGCGGAGGGACGGTATTCAAAGGTGGAGAGATCGAGAACGAGGCGCTCGTCTTTGCCATCGGCACCGCGAGTCTTTTTGTAGAAGCCCTGTCCGGATTTATCGCCGAGCCAGCCGCGCTTGAGAAGTTCCTCAAGAACCGCGGAAAGCCTGCCGCCGGTGACGCCTTGCGGAAAGTTGGCGGCGACGTGGGCGAGGATGTCGATGCCGACAAGGTCGGCGAGGCGAAAGGTCCCGGTGCGCGGCCAGCCGAGCGCGGGGCCAGTGAGTGCATCGACTTCCTCGATGGAGAGTCCCTGCTCGAGCATGAGGTTGGCGGCATTAAACATGACCACGATGCCGATGCGATTGGCGATAAAGTTGGGCGTGTCGTGCGCGAAGACGACCTGCTTGCCGAGGTGAAGATCGGCGAAAGCGGAAAATGCGGAGACTGCGGCGGGATCGGAATCGGCGGTGGGGATGACTTCGAGGAGGCGCATGTAGCGCGGGGGATTGAAGAAGTGCGTGCCGAAAAAGCGGCCGCGGACAGCGGGAATCGCGGCGGCGATGCGCGCGATGGGCAGGCCGGAGGTGTTGGTGGTGAGGAGCGCGTGCGCGGCGAGATGGGGAAGAACACGAGTGAGGAGAGCGGTTTTGATCTCGAGGTTCTCGGCGACGGCTTCGATGATCCAGTCGCACTGCGCGAGCTTGGCCAGGTCGCCTTCGAACGTGCCGGGAGTGATGAGTGCAGCGCGCGAGGTTTCAAAGAAGGCGGCGGGTCTGGATTTTGAAAGCGCCTCGAGAGCGGTGAGAGCGAGCGCACGTTCCGAGGTCCCAGGTTTCGCAGGAAGATCGAGCAGAAGAACGGGGATTCCGGCGTTGGCCAGATGCGCGGCGATGCGAACGCCCATGGTTCCCGCGCCGAGAACGGCAGCGCGGCGAACGAGGAGCGGCTTTGATCCGAATTTGGGAGCGGGAGTTGCGGCCGAGGCAGCGGTGCTCATGCGGGCTCTCCCCCTGCGGCATGTGTTCAGATGCTCTGCGCCATGCGTAAACGCTCGAAGCATACGCAAGGCGGCGGCACGGGGTCAAGGATGGGTGCCACACTGATGCGGGTGCACCGTCAGTACTCGACCTTGTTTGGCGCCGCAATCCAGGCGGCAAAGCTGGCCCAGGCTTCGTCGGCAAGCAATTGTGTTGCGGGGAGTTTGCGCTGGCCCGAGTCCTTATGGAGTTCGGCGTAGAGAAAGGCGTCGTCGAAGCCCGCGCGAGCCGCGTCGACGGCGCTGGCTCCGTAGTAGACGGCGTCGAGGCGCGCCCAGTAGCACGCGGAGAGGCACATGGGGCAGGGCTCGCAACTGGTGTAAAGCACGCAGCCGGCGAGCGAGAATGTTCCCAGCGCCTTGGTGGCGGCACGGATGGCGTTGACCTCGCCGTGCGCTGTGGGATCGTTGGTCGAAGTGACGGAGTTGGCGCCTTCGCCCACAATTTTGGCGTCGCGCACCACGACCGCACCAAACGGCCCGCCTGTTGCGGTGAGAACGTTCCGCGTGGCCAGCGCAATGGCGCGGCGCAGGAATTCCGGGTTGGGTTCGGCGGTCATGCGGAGTGGTTCCAACTGCTGGGGTAGGCGAAGACAAATTCAGTATGGCACAGGCTGCATGGCAGACAGATGAAGCGTGAAGCGGCGATGTTCGCGCCGCTGCGACTAAGGCAATTGAGGTGAACAAAAGCGACGATCAGGCTGTCGGGCGAGCCTCAAGAACCTTAAGGAACCGGGCAAGCCAGACGGGATGCGCGGGCCAGGCCGGGCCAGTGACGAAATTGCCGTCGACGACGGCATCCGTCATATCGACGGAGACGTAGGTTCCACCTGCGAGCTCGACCTCAGGAGCGCAAGCAGGATACGCATTGATCTTGCGGCCCTTGATCACGTTGGCGGCGGCGAGAAGTTGCGGGCCGTGGCAGAGCGCTGCGATGGGTTTGTCGGACTTGGCGAAGTGGCGAATGAGATCGAGAACTTTGGGATTGAGGCGGAGATACTCCGGAGCTCGGCCACCGGGAATGACGAGGCCGTCGTAATGCGAAGGGTCGATCTCGTCGAAGGTGGCGTTAAGGGTGAAGTTGTGGCCGCGTTTTTCGGTGTAGGTTTGATCGCCCTCGAAGTCGTGGATCGCGGTCCGAATCTGATCGCCTTTTTTCTTTCCCGGACAGACAGCGTGGACGGTGTGGCCGACCATTTGCAGCGCCTGAAAGGGAACCATAATCTCGTAGTCTTCAACAAAATCCCCTGCGAGCAGCAAGAGCCTTGCATGTTTCATCGTGCGCATTCCTCTGCAGCAAGTTTGCCATAAGCGCCTGCCTCCGCGCCGTAGAATCTCCTCATGGCCGAGGCTGCAAATCTTGCTGATTTAAATGCGCGGATCGTTGCGTGCGAGCTTTGCCCGCGATTGCGCGCGCATTGCACGGATGTGGCGCTCAAACGGCGGCGGGCCTATGCGGAGTGGGAATATTGGGGCCGGCCGGTGCCGTCGTTTGGCGACCCGAAGGCGCGCGTGTTGGCGCTGGGCCTGGCACCGGGAGCACATGGATCGAATCGCACAGGGCGGCCGTTCACGGGCGATGGATCGGGTGAGTTTCTGTATCCCGTGCTGCATGAAGCAGGGTTTGCCTCGCAGCCCAGGGCCCTTTCACGTGACGATGGGATGAAGCTGAGCGGGCTTTGGATCACAGCTGTGGCGCGATGCGCGCCGCCGGGTAACAAGCCGACGCCAGAAGAACTGCGCAACTGCGCGCCGTGGCTTGATCAGGAGTTGAAGCTGCTGACGGAATTGCGCGTGGTCGTCTGTCTTGGGCGCATCGCATTCGATGGTTTAATGGGGCACCTTGTCAGAACGGGAAAGATGAAAACGCGCGCGGGGTTTGCTTTTGCGCACGGAGCGGAGCACAAGCTGCCGGGCGGCCTGATCGCGATCGCCAGCTATCACCCGTCGCTGCAGAATACGAACACGGGCAAGCTGACGCGGGCCATGCTGCTGAAGGTCTTCAAACGTGCGCGGAAACTGGCGGAGTTGTGAGGAACGTGGCGGCTGAAAGTCTTTGCGCTAGGAGGAGAAGAGATGGATTTGCTGTCGAGAGAAATCTTGAAGGATGTGAACCTGGACGAAATAGATACAGCGCCACACGGGCCGAAGAATCCAGTGGATCATTGGTCGCCGGCGGTTCTGCTGGAGCGCGCGGCCTACCTGCGCAAGCTGGCCAAGCACGGGGATGGATCAGCATCGGAGACATTGAAGGAGTACCCGCAGCACTGCGCGATGCTTTCGTTCCGGAGCCGCGATGGCGAAGCGGAGGTGCATGAGAAATTCGCGGATTTGTTTTGCGTGCTTGCCGGCAAGGCGACGCTGGTGACGGGTGGAGTGGTCAACGGGGCGCGGACGGTTGCGCCGGGGGAAACGCGCGGCACGTCGATCGAAGGCGGTGCGCGGCAGACGATGCGGGCGGGAGATTTTGCTCATGTCCCTGCAGGCACGCCGCATCAGATGCTTGTGAAGACGGAGGACACGATCACGTGTCTGGTGTTGAAGGTGCAGGAAGTCTTATAAGAGCGGCCAGGCCTAGAAAAGGGCAAGCTTCAACAAGAGGAATTGGAGCGGGAGACCGGGATCGAACCGGCGACATTCAGCTTGGGAA
>CAYYKV010000188.1:0-6000 GCA_964468605.1 uncultured Occallatibacter sp.
AAAGAGCACCTATAGCCATTCCCGAGCAACCATACCCGAAAGCCAGCACTCCCAATGGGGGCAGCCTCGAGGGAGCGGTGGCCCTCCCTTCATCGGGAGCGGGAACAGCAGCTTCGGAATCGGCGGAGGAGACCCAGGCTCGAAGAACGATGGCAACCGCCTGCAAACACCCAAAAGTACGGATCGTTTCCCGGCACGACGACACAGAGTACGTCGAATGCCTGGAGTGTGGCGAGGTCTTCGATTCCGAAGAATTTCGCGATATGGAGATTGAAGACACCGTCGGAACCGAGGATATGCAAGACGATTCCTAGAGAGGCTGCCACGCGAGCGGGAAGGTATCTCGCGCGTCCGCGGCCACGCGGGCGGTTCCTTATTTGGCGCTGACGCCGTTGGCGGCTGTGGCGCCGGTGCGGCGCGACACCAGCCATGCATAATGCAGACCCGACGCCACGGTAAGCGCGATGGTGGCTCCAAGAGCAACTTCGCGCGTGACCGCGACCCAAACCGCAGGCGTGAGTTGATGCAGCAGAACGGCCGCGACAGCGCTAATCTGGGCGAGGGTGTTGGCCTTGCCGAAGATGCTGGGGTAGAACTCCCGCCGCCCGACAGCTGCATAGAGGATCGCTGAAACGAGCACGATGCCCACGTCTCTGCCGAAAACCAGCACGGTGACGGTTCCCGGCATCAATCCCTTGTAGAAAAGCACCAGAAACAGCGTGCTCAGGAGCAGCTTGTCGGCCACCGGGTCAAGATAATGGCCAAGAATGGAGCGCTGCTTGAGAACACGCGCCAGCAGGCCATCCAGCCCGTCGGTCAGTCCCGCGGCCACAAAGAGAATGAAGCTCAGCAGGAAGTGCCCTTCGAGAATCGCGGCCACCAGGAACGGCGCGAGACAGATGCGCATAAGCGTAAGCAGATTGGGCGCGCTGCGCAAGGGGTTCAATCGGAGCTGTAGATCTTCGTTCATGGCAGACTTTCAAGCAATGTGCGCGCAGGCGCTTTGCGGCAGCATCCGCAGTCTCGTCAACGATGGTAAAGCATCGAAGTAGCGAGGCGCAGTCCGTTTGCCGCCAAGCGAAGCCGACCGACTGCGAACCCAGGCGGCCTTTTATGCCTCGACCGGCAGCTCCGCCGAAAGAATGTTCATGGGAGTGAGTCCGCGCTGGCGCATGGCGCGCAGGCTAAGCGCATCGTGGCGCTTGGCCAGCCGCCTGCCATTGTGATCCACCACGAGCCGGCAATGGTACCAGGCAGGAGGGTCGAAACCGAGAGCGCGAAAGAGCAGAATCTGCCGTGCGGTGGACTTGAGCAGATCGGCGCCGCGCACTACTTCCGTGATGGCCATGGCCGCATCGTCGGCCACGCAAGCCAGCTGGTAGCTGGGAACGTCATCGCGCCGCCAGACGACGAAGTCGCCAAAGTCGACGCCGGCAACGAAGCGCTGCGGACCGAGGTTGAGGTCGACGAACTCGATGACCTCGCCGTCGGGAACGCGGAAGCGCCAGTTCGTGCCGCCGGGATCTTCAAACTCGCTTGCGGTTGGACCCGGAAGTTGCGGCGTGCCTCCCATGAAAAGCCGGCAGGTGCCGGGATAGATCGGCTCGTCGTCCGGCTCATCGTCGGCGCTGTCGAATTCGCTGCCTCCCTGCGCCGTCTGCGTATGCTCATGCGGCGCGCCGAGTGCGCTCGCCAGGTCCTTGCGCGAACAACGGCAGGGAAAGAGACGGCCGGTGCGGAGCAACCTGCGCCAAACATCGAGGTAAGTGGAGCGGCGCTTGCTTTGCACGTACGGAGCGAACGGCCCTCCCTTGTCAGGGCCCTCCTGCCAGCGGATTCCCAGCCAGCGCAGATCTTCGAGAGCGGCCTCAGCGTAGGCGGGACGACAGCGGTCGGGATCGAGATCCTCCATGCGCATGACGAGCGTGCCGGCGGCTTCGCGCGCGCGCTGAAACGCCGTCCAGAACGTGCGCGCATGGCCCACGTGCAGATAGCCGGTGGGCGAGGGCGCTAGACGCCCGCGATAGCCCGATGATGGTGTGCGATCGGCTGGTGTCGCGTTTGGAGTGGAGCTCGCCATTGTTGAGATGAGTGTAGCGAGAGGACGCAGCGGAAGCTATACCGGCTTTGGTACCCGAGGCGCAGGCCGCCCGGGTCAGCGCCATACACCAAGGAAGGGAGTGGCGAGTGCCGTCAAATGTGCGAAGTTTCGAGGTGAGGCCTGCGCTATACTTTCGCCACACTGGTATGCGGCTCTTCGTTGCGGTCACGGACAAGCATTGGTTCACGCTCCACTCATCCTCGCATGGCGTAGAGGAGGTGAATTTCTGGCGCCCGTCATCTGCAGCTTCGTTCAAGGCCCTGCAGCAGGGGGAAATTCTCCTGTTCAAGCTTCACTCGCCCGATAACTTCATTGCAGGGGGCGGGTTTTTTACCCGATTCCTTCAGCTTCCAGTAAATATGGCATGGGAGGTGTTCGGGGAAGGCAATGGCGTTAGATCTTTAAACGAGATGCGCGAACGGATCGAGCACTATCGGAAGTCTAAGATCGGGCCAGCAGAAGACCCGACAATTGGATGCATCATGTTGGCCGAGCCGTTCTTTTGGCCGCGTAACGCTTGGATCCCAATTCCTGCGGACTTTAGCCCAAATACTCAGCAGGGGAAGGGATACGACTCTGAGTCTGGGGAGGGTCGGACGCTCTGGGAAGCAGTGAGCGAGCGACTAAGAAACTTAGCTCCTGAGAGAATTGAGCAGAGCCCGGCGACGATGGCAGCAGTGGAATCAAAGGGGTACGGAAGGCCACAGATTGTTCTGCCCAGGTTGGGCCAAGGTCTCTTTCGCATCGTAGTTACTGACGTCTATGACAAGCGCTGCGCTGTAACCGGAGAGCGCACTCTGCCGGTCTTGGATGCGGCGCATATAAAGCCATTTGAAATCGTTCAGAAGCATGAGGTATGGAATGGTCTCCTAATGCGCAGCGATCTTCATCGCCTGTTCGATAGAGGATACATCTCTGTTGATCCATCATCGCGACGCCTGACGGTGAGCAAGCGGATCAAAGACGAATTCGAAAACGGTAAGGATTATTACAGGCTTGACGGTGCCCCGATTCGAGAACCCAATGCACCTTGGGCTCGACCGAACTCGGAGAATCTGGAATTTCACTTTAATGCGGTGTTTCGCCGCTAAATTCAGTGCTTATCCCGATCTCGCAGGTTTCCAGCGCAGGATCGGCTTGCGCGCGGCTTGCACCTCGTCGAGGCGCGAGACGCGCGTGGAGTGCGGCGCGCTTTTTATGAGTTCCGGAGTCGTTTCTGCTTCATGAGCGATGGAGCGCATGGCTGCGACAAACAGGTCGAGCTCCTCGCGCGACTCGCTTTCGGTCGGCTCGATCATCAGCGCGCCGTGCACGATGAGCGGAAAGCTGACCGTGTAGGGATGGAAGCCGTAATCGATGAGCCGCTTGGCGATGTCCCCGGTCTTGACGCCGCGCGCCGCCTGCCGCTTGTCGCTGAAGACGACCTCATGCATCGACGCCGTCTTATACGGCAGCTCGTAGACGTCTTCAAGCTTCCTGCGGATGTAGTTGGCGTTCAGCACCGCGTCTTCCGTGGTCTGGCGCAGGCCGTCGGGGCCGTTGGCAAGAATGTAGGCCAGCGCGCGGATGAACATGCCGGTATTGCCATAGAAGGCGCGCACGCGGCCGACCGATTGCGGGCGGTCATACTCCCAGCGCAGCGGGCCGCCAAAGGGATGAAGCGGCAGGGGTCCGGTGTCGCCGACCCTTTCGCCGTCCGGCTTGAGGATGGGTGCGCGAAACAACGGCGGGCAACCGTCGGCCGTCGGCTCGGCGTTGGTGTCTTCCCAATCTCCGGCGTCGGGACAGGGATTCGGGCCGTCCTGGTTGCGGACGAGAACTGGGATAGGGAGGAAAGGCTCAAGAAATGCTTTGCACGCCACGGGGCCGGAGCCGGGGCCACCGCCGCCGTGGGGCGTCGAGAAGGTCTTGTGCAGGTTCAGGTGCATCACGTCCACGCCGAAGTCGCCCGGCCGCACCTTGCCCACCAGAGCGTTCATGTTGGCGCCATCCATATAGAGGAGCGCGCCCTTGGCGTGAAGAATGTCGGCGATCTTGTGGATCTGGCTTTCAAAGACGCCGAGCGTCGATGGGTTCGTGAGCATGAGCGCCGCAGTTTCTCCGTCCACTTGCCGCGCGAGCGCTTCGAGGTCGATGCCGCCATCGGCGTTCGACTTGAGGTTTTCGACCGCGTAGCCGACGATGGCCGCCGTGGCCGGGTTGGTGCCGTGCGCGGAGTCGGGAATGAGAACCTTTTTGCGCGGATTGCCCTGCGACTCGTGCCACGCGCGCGTGAGCAGGATGCCGGTGAACTCGCCGTGGGCACCGGCGGCGGGCTGCAGCGTGATCGCGTCCATGCCGGTGATCTCAAGCAGGCAGCGTTGCAGCAGGTCGAAGATTTCGAGGATTCCTTGCGCGAGCGCTTCTGGCCGGTAGGGATGCGCCTCGGCCAAACCCTCGATGCGCGCTACGAGCTCGTTCACGCGCGGGTTGTATTTCATGGTGCAGGAGCCGAGCGGATACATGCCGAGGTCGATGGCGTAGTTCCAGGTGGAGAGGCGCGTGAAGTGGCGGATGATCTCGATCTCGCTAAGTTCCGGCAGCAGACCAGGCGTATCGCGGCGCGCCGCGCCGAGCAGCTTTGCGGAGTCAACCGCAGGCACATCAAGCGGCGGCAGCTTGTACGCGCGCTTGCCGGGTGAGGACTTCTCGAAGAGCAGCGCCTCGTTCTGCGTCTGGTGCGGACGAACCTTGCCGAGGGTGTGGGGGCCGTCGGAACGGGCTTCATGACTGTTCGCGTTCGTCGCCATTGGCCTCTCCTACGCCTCCACCGGCACAGCAGCCAGCACTTTGGCGGCCGCGTCGATCTGCTTGCGTGTGACAACTTCTGTCGCGCACCAGAGGGTGCAATTGTGCAACTCGGGATACCAGCGGCCGAGCTCAATGCCCCCGACGATTTTGTTCTCGAGCAGCCGGCGACTCCATGCCTCGGGAGCCTCGTCTGTTTGCAAGACGAATTCGTGGAAGCGAGGCGCGCCCTTGAATCGCAGCTTTGCCCCCGGCTGCACAGCGAGAGTCTTTGCCGCGTAGTCGGCCTTGGCCAGGTTGTGCTCGGCAAGCTCGCGAATGCCTTCCTTGCCGTAGACGGCGAGAAAGATCGTCGCCATGAGCGCGACGAGAGCCTGGTTGGTGCAGATGTTCGAGGTCGCCTTCTCGCGGCGAATGTGCTGCTCGCGCGTGGCCAGCGTGAGCACGAAACCACGATTCCCTGCCCCATCGACGGTCTGGCCGGCGAGCCGGCCCGGCATTTGCCGCAAGAATTGCTCCTTGGCCGCGATGACTCCGCAGAACGGGCCGCCATAGCTGAGCGCCACACCGAAAGACTGCGCTTCCATAGAGACGATGTCTGCCTCTACTGGCGGACGAACGATGCCGAGCGAGACGGCCTCTGCAATCGAAACAGTCAGCAATGCGCCTTTGGCGTGCGCGATCTGCGCGATCGCTGGAATGTCTTCAATGACGCCGAAGAAGTTCGGGCTTTGGACGAGCACAGCTGCGGTTTCTGCGGAAACCGCCGCCTCCAGAGCACCAAGGTCGATGCGGCCAGTCTCAGCGTCGTAGCCAACCAAGCTCGTCGGAAGGCCCTGATGCTTCGCGTAGGTCGCGAGCACTTCGCGGTATTCGGGGTGTACTGTCGCAGCAACGACCGCTTTGCTGCGGCCCGTAACCCGCACAGCCATCATGACCGCTTCGGCCGCGCCGGTCGACCCGTCGTACATGCTGGCGTTGGCCACATCCATGCCGGTGAGCTCGGCAATCATGGTCTGGAACTCGAAGATGGCCTGCAACGTGCCTTGCGTGATCTCGGCCTGGTAAGGCGTGTAACTGGTGAGGAACTCGCCGCGCTGGACGAGCGCATC
>CAYYKV010000189.1:0-5977 GCA_964468605.1 uncultured Occallatibacter sp.
TTCGATGTGGGCGCGAACCAGGGAACCTCGTCCATCTTCTCCATCCAGACAGTCTTTCTCAATCCGGGCGCTTCGGCCACATACCCGGTTTCATTGCCCCCGTCGGCCACCAACGTTTCCGTCCAGTGTCTCAACCTTCCCCCTGGAGCCAGTTGCTACTATTCAGGCACCGCCAAGGCAGTCACCATCCTTACGTCCTCCACAACGCCTTTGGGAATCTATCAAATCGTCGTCGTCTTTTCTGAAACGGTGTCCGACGCAGCCAGAACAATTGCGCTCGTTCCCATTTTCCTTTTGCCATTGGCGTTTGCCCGCAAAAGATGGGCCTCTCGCGGCATCAGCCTGCTGGTTTGTCTAGGGTTCGCCCTGATGCTCACCGCGATGATCTCCGGCTGCGCAAAGACTGGCGGCGGAGGTGGAGGAGGAGGCGGCGGAGGTGGTGGAAGTCAGTCCACCAGCACTGGGGCAGTCACTCTCGGTGTGCAGTAGCGCTCACAAATCGGTGCCGCTCGAAACCGTGAACCGTCCACCGTCCACCAATCACTGTCTCTCTCAGCTCTTGAGCCAGTCCTTGACCTTCTGCGCAACCACGTCGCGGCCCACGTCGCTGATCGCGTTGGTCAGCGGAATCTGTTTCGGGCAAACCTCGACGCAGTTCTGCGCGAAGCCGCACTCCTGAATGCCGCCGTCGCCGGCCAGCGCCCTCAGCCGATCTTCTTTGTAGACCTTGCCCGTCGGATGATTGTTGAACAGCTTCACCTGTGCGATGGTCGCCGCGCCAACAAAGCCGGTCACATCGTTGAACTGCGGGCAAACCTCCATGCAGCAGGTGCAGCTGATGCAATTCGACAGCGGATAGTTCGCTTCCTGCTCCTGCGGATAGACGCGCGGCCCCGAGCCCAGATCGTACGTGCCGTCCACCGGAACCCACGCTTTCACGCGCATCAGATTTTCAAACAGAACCGACCGGTCGACTTGCAGATCGCGCACCAGCGGAAACTTCGTCAGCGGCTCAACCTTGATCGGCTGCTCCAGATTGTCGACGAGTGCGGAACACGCCATGCGCGCCTTGCCGTTGATCCGCATCGCGCACGACCCGCAGATCTCCTCGAGGCAATTCGAATCGTAGGCGATGGGCGTCGTCGGCCGTCCGTCGGCCGTCACCGGGTTCCTGGCGATCTCCATCATCGCCGACACAACATTCATCCCCGGCCGCCACTCCAGCTCAAACCGCTCCCACACCGCCTCCGCCTCAGGGCTGGCCTGGCGCTTGAATTCAAAACTGACTGTCCTCGTCGCCATGATCCCTTTCTAGTAGCGCCGCGGCCGCGGCTTGATGTACTGCGTATCCACTTCCTCGAATTCGAACTTCGGTCCCTCCGCGCTGCCCGTAAAGCTCGCCTTCGTCGTCTTCAGTAACCGCTCGTCGTTGCGGTCGGGAAAATCCGGCTTGTAGTGCGCGCCGCGCGACTCGTCCCGCAGAATCGCGCCCAGCGTCACCGTCCGCGAAATCTCCAGCATGTTTTTCAGTTGCCGCGCAAAGGCGAAGCTCGTGTTCGCCCACTGGCTCTTGTCGCTCAGGTTCACGCGCTTGTACCGCTCGAGCAGCTCCACGACCTTCTCGTCGGCTTCTTTCAAGTCCTTGTTGTAGCGGATCACTGTCGCATGCTCGGTCATCGTCTCGCCCAACTCGCGCCACAGCTTGAAGGGATTCTCTCCGCCCTCGTTCTTGATCAGCTTGCCGTTAATCTCCGCTTGTCGCGCCACTTCCGCTGCAGCTCCGCCGTCGCCTTCCACCGCCGCCACGCTCTTCGCGTACTGCATTGCGTTCGGTCCCGCTTTGAATCCGCCAAAGATGCAGCTCACCAGCGAGTTCGCGCCCAGCCGGTTCGCGCCGTGATATTGGTACTCGCACTCCCCCGCGGCAAAGATGCCCGGAACGTTGGTCATCTGGTTGAAGTCCACCCAAAGTCCGCCCATCGTGTAGTGCATGCCGGGGAAGATCTTCATCGGCTCAACGCACGGATCGACGCCAACAAACTTTTCGTAGATCTCCAGAATCCCGCCGAGCTTGTAGTGCAGCGTTTCGCGGTCAATGTGCGTTAGATCCAGATACACCATCGGCTGGCCGTCGAGCCCCAGCCCCATCTCAAACACCACTTTGTGAATGGCGCGCGTCGCCACATCGCGCGGCACCAGGTTGCCGTACTTCGGATACCACTCCTCGAGGAAGTAGAATCGCTCCGCCTCAGGGATGGCCTTTACATCGCGCTTGTCGCCCGGCGTCCGCGGAACCCACACGCGCCCGCCCTCGCCACGCGCCGACTCCGACATCAGCCGCAGCTTGTCCTCGCCGGGAATGCACGTTGGATGCACCTGGATAAACTCGCCGTTGGCGTAGTACGCGCCCTGCTGGAACACTGCCGACTGCGCCGACCCGGTGCACACGACCGAGTTCGTGCTCTTCCCAAAGATCGCGCCGATCCCGCCCGTCGCCAGAATGATCGCGTCCGCCGCAAACGCCTTCAGCTCCATCGAGCGCAGATTCATCGCCACAATGCCGCGCGCGATTCCCTTCCCGTCGATGATGGCTGAGAGAAACTCCCACCCTTCGAACTTGTGTACCTTGCCCTCGGCCTCGTAACGTCGCACCTGTTCGTCGAGCGCATACAGCAGTTGCTGCCCTGTGGTCGCCCCGGCAAACGCCGTCCGATGGTAGAGAGTGCCCCCGAACCGCCGGAAATCCAGCAGTCCCTCCGGCGTGCGGTTGAACGGCACGCCCATGCGGTCCAGCAGATCGATGATCGCCGGCGCCGCCTCGCACATCGCCTTCACCGGAGTCTGGTTGGCCAGAAAATCGCCGCCATAAATCGTGTCGTCGAAGTGCTGCGCGGTGGTGTCGCCCTCGCCCTTCAGATTCTTGGCCGCGTTGATGCCGCCCTGCGCGCACACCGAGTGCGAACGCTTCACCGGCACAATGGAAAACAGGTCCACCGTCCCGCCGGCCTCGGCGATCTTGATCACCGCCGCAAGTCCCGCCAGCCCTCCGCCAACCACGATGATCCTGGGTGCTGCCATGCGTCTTCCTTATGCCTTTCCGCCGGGAATCCTGTCGTGCCTCAAACCCCAAATTGCTGCAAATGGTGATCGAGATGGATCGTGTTCAACTCCGACCATTCTTTCGGCGTCATCGGTCCGAAAAAACTGTGTGGATGCTTCGTGCATCCCTCCGGTCCGCCCGCTTGAAATCGGTCAATCAATCCCGCCAGCCTCTCTCGCTCCACATTCAGATCCCGTTCATCCTTCACCAGGTAAGCCTTGTCCGTCGGCATATTGTGCCCCACCGGCTTGCCGCTCAACATGCTTGCCTTGGCCCGCTTGCCAAAAAGCTTGCCCAGCCACACCTGCCGCAGCACCCGGTCGCCCAGCGAAACTTCCATCGCCACCGAGCAGTGCGCCAGCATTTGCGCCGCGCTCATCTTGCCCCACAGTCGCTTGGTCTCCGGCGTCAACTTCGCCATCCGCTGCTTAAATTCCTCGGCCGTCGCTTTCTCAAAGAGACTCTTCATGCCCGGGTGATTCTCTCCAACTCCGGCGCATGCATCGTCGTGACCGCAAGCGGCACGTTCTCCGGCGCGTTCTGATACTTCGGTCCCACAAACGCCCAGATGCTGGCCAGTCCCGCGCCTGCCAGCAGCACGCCAAACGCAACGCAGATGTAACCGAAGCGCCGCCGCGCAGTCTCGCCCGGCGTAATGCCCCACTTGGCCGCGAACAGCCAAACTCCGTAAGCAAAGTGCCAGCAGACGGCGATCATCGCAATCACGTAGACGGCGACGATCCACGGATTCGCAAGCTCGTGCTGCACTTTCGCGAACGCCATGCCGGGATTTTCAGGCAGGCTCGCTCCCATGAAGCGCTGCGTCGCCACGTGGTAAGCAATGTATGCAAACGCAATCAAGCCCGTGTAGCGCTGCGCCAAATACATCCAGTTCCCCGCCCACGGGTAATACACAATGTTCGATTTGCCGCGCAGCCAGATATAGACGCCATAGATTCCGTGATACAGAATCGGCAGGAAGATAAACACCCACTCCAGCACGCGCACCAGCGGCAGGCTGTTCAGAAACTTCACCTGCTCGCCGTAGGCGATCGGTCCCTTCAGCGCTTCAAAATTCGAGAGCAGGTGCTCGAGCAGGAACGCTCCAATAGGAACGACGCCCAGCAGCGAATGCAGCTTGTGCCAAATAAAACTTGTGCCCTGCCCCGCGCGTAACGGCTCAACGCCGCGGCGGACGCTATGCGCAGAAGGGGGCGCGGCGGGTTGAACGGTTGCCATGGAAAATTTGGCTCCTAAAACAGTGCGGGCCGAAAAGACGCGGACCAATGAAGTCTTGGCCCATGCAGTCCTATATTGAGGGACGGAAACTCGCGCTTTGGTTCTCACGCATTATTCGAGGCCGACGTTAGGTCCGTCAAGGCACTCCGTGCTTTTGGGTTCTGGAGGGGAGCAGTGGAAGATCAGCTCGCCAGCGTCCGCAGCAGCGCCGCAATCGCCCGCCCGCGATGGCTCACCGAAAGTTTCGTTTCAAGATCGATCTCGGCCATCGACTTGCCCAGCTCCGGCACATAAAACAGCGGATCGTAGCCGAATCCGCCCATCCCTCGCGGCGCATCCAGAATCATCCCCTCGACCGTTCCATCGGCCACCTGAACCACCTCGCCATCGCGCGCGGCAACCAGCGTGCAATGGTAGCGAGCCGTCCGCAGCGCCGCCGGAAATGCCTCCATCTTCTGTAGCAGCACCATGTTGTTCCACACGTCGGTGTTGTCGTTAGCATCCGGCGAGTCAACGAGTCCCGAATCCGCCGCAAACCGCGCCGAGCGCACGCCGGGTGCTCCCCCAAGCGCGTCAACTTCGAGGCCGGAATCGTCGGCGACCACAAGATCCCCTGGCGCGAAACGCGAATAGTAAACAGCTTTGGTCGCCGCATTTTCGAGAAACGTGTCGCCATCCTCTTCCGGCGCTGGAATCGTCTCGATCCCCGGAAGCGGCTCGATCTCGACCGAATGGGCCAACGCAGCCGTGCGAAAGTCGCGCAGCTTTCCCGCGCTGGTCGTGGCAGCATAAAGCCGTAGAGCCATGCAGTGAGTGTAATGGTCGCGTCGGCTTGAAGGTCCGCGCACGGGTGAATGAGCACGAGCCCGCGACGCGGGCGACATACGTTAGCCCCGGTCGCGAGACCGGGGAGCGCATTGCCGAATGAAAGGCTCAGCCCGCTTCAGCGGGCGTAAGAACCGGCCGCAAAATCTCGCAATCCCCGCAATCCCTCACGCTGTACAAAGTAAGCATCGACCCGGTAGGCTTTGAAATTGCCCGCGGGCTTCCCCTCGAATCCGCCCGCAACAAATGGAAATGGAGTTCGAATGCCGACAGTGATCCTGGCAGGAATTGGATGGCACATCATCGGAGCGGCCTGCGCTGCTTCGTTCTATGCGCCCATCGAAAAAGTAAGAAAGTGGTCGTGGGAAACCACCTGGGCCATCGCCGGTTTCTTCTCCTGGATTCTGTTGCCGATCGGTGTCAGCTACCTTCTCCTGCCCAGCTTTCCCGGCTTCTACACCTCGCTCGATCCCGCCCTCATGGTCCGCGTTGCCCTCTTCGGCGCCATGTGGGGAGTCGGCAATGTCAGTTATGGCCTCACCATGCGCCACCTGGGAATGTCGCTCGGCATCGGCGTCGCCATCGGCGTAACGCTCATCGTCGGCACGCTCGTCCCTCCGTTGATCCACGGCCAGGCAGCGATGCTGTTCTCGACGCGCAGCGGCCTGCTCACCATGGCGGGTGTTCTTGTGGCCTTGATCGGTGTGGCCGTCGTCTCTTATGCCGGCCATCAGAAAGAAGTGCAACTCGGCGTCGGTGCGCAGGAGTTCAACGTCAAGCTCGGCCTCGCCCTCGCCGTCATGTGCGGCATCT
>CAYYKV010000190.1:0-5939 GCA_964468605.1 uncultured Occallatibacter sp.
AGAAGATGCTGAAGAAGATGCTGAAGAAGATGTAGTAGCTGGAGAAGAAGAAGGAGAGGACGAGGAGCTAATAGTAGAAGAAATAGGAGTAGAAGTAGGCCAGAAGAAAGGGGTGATTGGAGAAAATGAAGGAATGAAATGTGGGGTTGTAAGAGTAGAAGAAGAGGGGGTAGAAGAGACTTGGTGAACAGGGGTAGGAGCGGGAAGTGCACGCGCAAAAGGAGCGTGAAGGCGTTGATGTTGCTTTGCTTCAGTTGAAGGTTTCATCCGAGAGTCTTCAAATTCTTGGATCGCTTCCTTGCAGTTGTCGAGAAGTTCGACAGGTTCCCATGTCGGAGAGTCGTATCCTGTCCATTTCACCAGATATTGAGTCTTGCGGTAGCGCATCCGTTTCTGGAGAATGCGTTCCACATCATATGCATGATTTGGCGAAAACGGAACAGAATCATCACGAGAAGGAAAGTGAAAGGGTCGAACCGAAGTAGAAGGAGGAAGTGAAGCGGATCGAGGTAGTGGTTGAGAACCTAGTCTGGACGTGGTCGAGGAAGAAGAAGAAAGACTGACGGAAGAATTGGAAAGGGGAAAACCATCAATTGAAGAAGTGTCAAACCGTACTGGTTTTAAGTTCTGCACAGAGACTGGAGATGGACGAACATTTCCAAGCGCATCATGGATCAGATAGGTTGTTTCTGAAGGTTTGCCGTAGACACGATACGGACCTTTCCATCGCGGAGCGAATTTGTTCGATGGCGACGGCACTTGCAACCAAACCAGGTCATCCAAATTGAAAGAAAGACGTCGATGCGATTGGTTGTAACGGGCTTCATAGGTGATCTTGTATTTGTCCATGTAATCGCGGGCTTGTTCGCGAGCACGAGCCAGAGCAGCAGCATGCGCAAAAATGAAAGCAGGATCGGAAGGAGAAAGAGAAGAAGTGTGCAGGACTTGTTGTAGTTCGACGTCAAGAGGAACATGAAGAGATTGGCCAAATAGCAAGACATCAGGAGAGATGTTGATGCCACCATGGAAAGAAGTGCGATAAGCAAAAAGAACTGCGTTAAGAACTTCATCCCATAGCGAACCAGCTGATAATGAATACGTGCGCAATGAATCAATAAGGGTAGAATTGAATCTTTCCACTAAACCATTCGCTTGAGGATGGTAAGCTGAGGTTGGAATCTGGACAATGTGCCAGATGCTGCAGAATGCTGTGATTGTTTGGTTGAGGAAATGGGAACCCCTATCTGAACAGAGAACGAAGGGTGCACCATAGCGGGTTGTCCAATCTGCCAGACACACAGCTGTAGACTCGGCTGTGATGTCAGGGAGAGGATAAGCTTCGGCCCATCGTGAGAAATAATCAGTGATTGCCAGGATGTAGCGATTCCGATGGAGCGAAACAGGAAGGGGTCCAATAAAATCGAAGGCGATTTGTTCGAACAATCCAGGAGTCGGAGTAGCATGAAGAGGAGCTCCAGAAGAAATGACTCGGGGAGAGTTTGCAATTTGACACTGAGTACACGCTTGCACAAACGTTTGAGTGTCGGGCAGCATGGTCGACCAATAGAAGCGTTGGGCCAATTTGGAGAACACCCGTGGGGCACCGAAGTGGCCACCGGTCAATGGGGGAACGTGAAAGTAGGAAATCAATTCTGTCCGCAAACCAGGAGGAATGACGATGCGTTCTGCACTGCGATCGTTGATCCCTCTAGGGTGGTGCTTCAATAGATGGTCGCTCCAGGAATAGGACAGTGATTCGGAAGCGACTTGTTGAGCAGCACGACGATCAGAAGGTAGCACACCATCACGTAGAAATGTAATGAGAGGAAGGAGGTCAGGATCATGCACTTGCGCTTGCCTGATTCGCAGTAGAAGCGCTCTTTCGTCTTGGACTAAGCCAATTCGTTGAGGGGGTTCATCAGATGATGCAGGAAAAGAACCAATCGAAAGATTTCCTGAAAGAGCAGAAACAAAAGAGGAGGCAGACGATGAAGAAGATGAAGACGAAGACGAAGAGCTAGAAGACGAAGCAGGAAGACGAGTCAAGGCATCGGCCACAATATTCCTTTTCCCATCGATGTGATAAAGAGAAAAGTTAAACGACTGAAGGAATAGTTGCCATCGCTGAAGACGACCTTCTGCAATCTTTGATTTTGGGTTGCGTAAAGCGAGAAGGGCTTGATGATCTGTGTATGCCAGGAAGTGACCTAGGGACAAAAAAGGTTTAAAATGGCGGATTGATTCCACCAAAGCGTAACCCTCTTTTTCCATGACAGAGTAGCGGCGTTGCACCGAAGTCAACGAGCGAGAGAAATAGGCAATAGGATGAGCGTGGCCAAAACTGTCCACTTGTTCCAGAACTGCACCAATTGCCACATCTGATGCATCAGTGGTGAGAAGAAAGGGCTTGTTGAAATCGGGATACGCAAGCACGGGAGCAGACGTTAAAGCTTGCTTCAGCTGCAGGAAAGCTTGCTCCTGTTGAGATGTCCACAGAAAAGAAGCGTTGTTTCTCATCAGATAGAGCAGCGGTTCAGCGATGTTGGCGAATCGAGCAACATGTACCCGATAATACGAACACAAAGCCACAAAGGACTTGACTTCATGCACATCAATAGGTCGGGGCATTCCTTGAATCGTAGCCACATGATCATGATCGGGAGCGATGCCACTTGCGGAGACTTCATGACCTAAAAAAAGGACAGACGACTGGGCCAGGGAACACTTCTTGAGGCCAACGTGCAGATCATAAGCACGCAATCGACGAAGCACGCGCCCAAGGTGATGTAAGTGCGACGAAAACGAAGGAGAGTAAATGATTAGATCATCAATGTAAACGAGAACAAACTCGAACTTCATTCCGGATAAAACGATGTCCAACGTCCTTTGAAAAATTGCTGGAGCAATTGCCAATCCAAAAGGTAACACTTCAAAACGGAAGGTACCAAAAGGCACTACGAAAGACGTCTTGTTTTTGTCTTCTTCGCGAATTGGAATTTGCCAATATCCACTTTTGAGATCCAGGGTTGAGAAGAATCGGGCACCACCCAAGCTTGCATGGATGTCTTGAATGAGGGGTAGAGGGTATTGGTCCGTCACCAATCGAGGATTGAGTCGGCGAAAGTCTACGCAGAAACGATACGTTCCATCTTTCTTTTTGACGAGCACTACGGGCGAAGTGATGTCGGAAATCGTAGGCTTGACGATGCCATTCCGGATCATCGGATCGAGAAGTTCCTTGAGCACCTTTTGCATGGGCGGAGCCAATCGATAAGGCGCTGAGTGAAGCGGTTGAGAATGTCGAGTGGGGATGGCAACAGGTGGAACTCGAGCTGGTTGAGCGGGTTCGAAGAAGACGGATAAATGTTTTGAAAAGACTTGCAACATCGCAGTCTGTTGAGAAGTGGGAAGATGTTGTAACTTGACCTTTAGTGCGGTAACAATGGCGGCAGTTGTTGCTGTTTCATCTGGAGAGGGTGTTGTGGTTTCGTCCAGGTCAGTGAGGGTGTCATCGGCTTCAGAGACGCCGGTAAATTCGAATGCTTGCACGGCCTGATTGTCGCGCAAATCGTGCACGAGTCCAACAGCTTGAGTCGGACGTAAACGATGTGAAACAAAATCCAAATTAAGAATGGGAACATAAGCGTGTGAGGGTTCTGGTGGAGTAAGAAAAACAGTTTTGCCAACAGAAGCCAGCACAGGAGGAAGATGAAAGATAATCGGAGCCAAACGAAGACCTGAAGACACAGAAAGAGGCAATAGTTCTGCTTGATGAGGCGGCACCTGCACTTTGACAAATGCCAGTGATCGAGGACGCACAACTAAGTTCTCGCTTGGATATGCCAATGCATCTGAAGGAGGAGGAGACAATGTTGCAGATAAACCAAAGGACATGCCTAAAGAAGAAGCAATAGCTCGTAAATGTGGATAACCCAGTATAATTTGAAAAGAGGCTCCATGAGCTACAGGAAAGACACCGGTAAATCTGGTTCCGTTGCTGAACTCGAGAAGCAGTGTCGTGTCTCCTAATATTGACACAGGGGCAGAAGCGAAAACGCCTTGCAATCGTGAAGACGAAGGACTGAGAGGCGGTGAAGCTAGTTGTCGATAAAGATTTTCTGACACCACGGACGTTTCGGCGCCAGAGTCCAACAATAACAACGTTTGAAGTCGCACAGATGACGAAGGAGGTGCAGCAGAAACGTAAACATGCGTCGCCATGACATGGAGATCAGGAACAAGTTGAATCGGAGCTAGAGGCTTGACCTGGGAAACGCTGGTCGAAGATGAAGAAGAAGAATAATGTGTCGAAGTGAGTGCGGCGAGATGAAGAAGAGGTGCGCTAGCAATCTCATCATAATCTGAAAGAGGAGACGCCGAAAGAGAATTGGAGAGGTTTTCCTCTCTTTGTACTTGCATCGCATTCACCGTAGAAGAAGGCGAAGATGCAGATAAAGACAAAGAAGAAGCAGATGATGAGAAAGAAGAAGAAGCATGACTGCGCGCTCTAGTGATGGCACTCTGGACACTTTCGATGAAGCTTTGTTCGATGGAGTCCCTGTCAGGATGAGCGGCACGGCGAAGACGAACCAGGAGTTGTTCGACGGTATCATCTGGCGATGCGCCATCCATCTGAAGGTCGAAGAGATGCCTCTTGAAGAAGTAGAGTTTTCGTGACCAACCGGACTGTCGAGCATAGGCTAAAGCGTCTTCAACGGTTACGGGCCACGTTGAGGATTCGTTTCGTTTCTTGGGATGCCTTGATTGATTGTTGTTGTTGTTGTGTGACTTGAAGGATCTGGTTGGAGGCAGGTCTTGTTGGTTCCTTTGAAATTGAGCAGAGGAACGGAAAGCAGGTTGAGTGCGGCGAGGCTGAGGGCGGTGAGAACGTGAAGATCGCAGAGGTTGCTCTTGAGAAGACCAAGACTGAGATGACGAAGAAAAAGGAGACGAAGAAACAGAAGCTATTGTCTGAGAGCGAAAAATGAGGCGTGAATCGTCCGTAACTGAAGAAGGTGGAGGGAGCCTGAATTCTTCCAGTTGCATAAGTCGCTGGAAGATGTCGCTCTCTGAAGTGTCATCGTCTGGTGCACGAGGAATAAATGCAGCCTGAAACGGATCGCCCTGCAATCCATAATAGACTGCAATCCGCACTAGCTGCAAATCATCAGCGCTGAGTGGGGTGCCCTCCAGCATAGCTTTGACGCTGGAATAGACAGCTGCTGGGTGTTGCACGAGGTCTGCATGGTGACTTTCCATCCGCAACGCTTTTGAGATCAAGGAAGTCGGTGAATGAGCGAGTGAAAGTCGAAGAAGACGAAGAAGATAATTCAGACGAGAAGAGAAGGAGAGATAGCTCTCATCTGCATATTTATGAAGTTGTTTGATTTGGTGTCTGAGGCTGTCCGCTTGAAGCCTACAAGCGTCAACTAAACATACTACGAAGCGGATAAATCCAGCCGAGGCCAGATATCGATATATTGTGGCAAACGATGGAGTGAAGCGGGATAGGACTGAAGAAAGCCACATGGAAGTAGGGACGTCTCCAGTGGTCCTGATCACTTCGAAAAGCTGGTCGAGGAAGCTTAGGAGATCGAAAGAAGCTGAGGTAGGATCCAGTTGCTGAGGGAAGTACCTCACAAGAAGTTCTTGAAGGCTCTTGAGCGAGCGCACCACCAGCTCTGGGTCGATGAAGGGAGCGGGTGGGGTTGCTTGACTTGTGATGCTTGAGGTGAAAGGCGCAAGCAGCGAAGGTGAGCTGCTTGACATCGATGGAGGTCCTGATAAGGAAGGGGCAGAACCTTGGTGAAAGTAGGCCATCGGGAAGACTTGTCGTTGCCAATCGGTTTCTCGGGCTTGTGGAACCACTTCTGTCACGAGGTTGTCGAACAGGTTACGGTACGGAGAAGAGAGTACCGCAGGTCGATAACCTGAAGGGT
>CAYYKV010000191.1:0-5934 GCA_964468605.1 uncultured Occallatibacter sp.
CCCACTGCGTGAAGGGATTCCGCGCGCCCCACGTGTTTTGGCGGTCGAAGTAGAAACCCTGGCCGTGAAGAGCATTGGCGCCGCTTTCTGTGCGGATTGAGGTGCGACCGCCGGCGGGGCGCATTCCTTCGGTTTCCACGTTGCCGGCAGCGGTGGTCACCTCGCGGATGGCGGCTTCGCTCACGCCGAGGCCGCGACCTCCGGTCCAGCTCTGGCCTTGCGATTGAGTTGCTGAGCGCTGCCGATCCGAGCTCTCGCTGGAGGAGCCGGAGACATGCGAGTCGGAGCCGAGGGCGATGCCAAAGGCAAGGCCAGCATTGGCGCCGTCGATTGTGACCTGAGCGGCCTGCTGGGAGCCGCGGAACGAGGTTTGCGATGTGTCGGCCGAAGCGCCGGCAGCAGGAGTGTCAAGCATGAACTCCTGCCAGCGGCGTCCGCTCGCCGGCAAAGCTTGCAGCTGCGTGGCAAAGACGGTACTGGCGACGGCAGGCGTGACGGGGTCTGGCAGTTGTGTGGCGGCAACGGTTGCCGCGAGAGGGGGCGGGTTCAGCAGTGCGTCCTGCACGAGGCTGGGCGGCACTGCTGTGGCGGCGAGAACCGGTGCGGAACTGGATTTGAGCGGGAACGTGCGAGGCGGTACGGCAGCGAGCGCGAGTTCATCCGCGGCAGATTGCGTCTCCAGCGTGGTGCGATTCAGCAGAGCGAGGATATGAGCCTGGGGTTGAGCGTGCTGCGTCGCGGATGGTGCGGGTGTTGCAGTCGGCAAGGCGATGATCGGTGATTTAGTTGGGGCTGAGGGCGGCAGCGCCACAGGAGGCGCGACTTGCGTTGGTACGGAGGGTTCCGCAGAAGGCCTGATGGCGTCCGCGCCGGGCGAGATTCTAAGAGGAAGGCGACTCATTGGTTCGTTGGCGATGGACGCGACGAGCTGTGGGCTGGTTGTGGATGGAGCGGGCCATGGAGTCGGTCTTGAAGCGAGCCCTGGAGCCGGTCGCGGAAAGGCAGCCGGAGCACTTAGTGCGATGGACACCGGGCCCGGCTCGGGTGAATGCGGCGGTGAGGGCGGTTCGGAGACTGCCGACAGCTTGGTCTCTGGCGGCATTGATGCAGCCGCGATTGGGGAACCTGCAGTCTGTGGTGGCGTGGTGGCTTCGAGTATCGCGGGGGAGACAGGCTCGAAGTGAATCGCGGCTTGCACACGGGATTCGACGCCGCCGGTGACGAGAATCCCTTCGAGGCGGCCGTGGCCGAGTTGGGCCGCGTCGGCATCAAGCGTGTACTCGCCCGCGTCGAGAGAGGCAAAGCGGAAGACGCCGTTCTTCGCCGTGGTGGTGCGGGCCTCAGCGCCGGTGGTCTGGTTGCGCAGAACGATGCAGACGCCGGCCAGCGGAGCCGAATGCAGATTGGTTAGGCGGCCGGAAAGGGACCCTGATTGAGGAGATTGAATCTGAATGAAGTTTGACGGCAGCGAATCGGATGGAGCGGATTGGGCGAAGGTCGCCGCCTGTGCGCTCAGGCACAGCACTGCCAACACTAGCCACCGAATCCAGTTCTGTTTTGTCTCTGCCATTGCCAGCGCTGCCCGGGCAGATCGGGAGAAAGGAAAGGAGAAAGGACAAAGCAATGAGCCGATCCGCTCTGGTGGCGGGTTCGGTACGGGCGAGCGAAATCTCTACCTTTTCGTCGCCCTGTGCGGGACTAGAAGAAGTTTGGCAGCGATTCTATGCCTCAAGATCGCCGCTGGAAAGTAGTCTGCGTCACAAATGGATGTTTTTTCGGCGAAGGACTGAGGGTGCGGCGTCCTGATCCGAGCGAGATGGTTCGGTAGACTGAGAAGACGGCAGGTAGACGATGGTCGCGTTTGTATGAGCCGGCGCGCGAAAGTCAAATTGGCCGGCGAGAACCATGTTCATTGATGAAGCCAAAATTCGAGTGAAGGCCGGCGACGGCGGAAACGGGTGCATGGCCTTCCGGCGGGAGAAGTTCGTGCCGCGAGGGGGGCCGTCGGGCGGCGACGGCGGACGCGGTGGCGATGTCGTCATGGAATCGAGCCAGCGGCATAATACGCTGATTCACTTCCGCTACAACCCGGAACACAAGGCGCAACGCGGCGAACACGGCATGGGCTCGAACTGCACCGGGCTGGACGGCCGGTCGATTACGCTGCAGGTGCCAGTGGGAACTTCGCTCTACGACGCCGAGACGGGCGAACTGGTGCATGACTTTCAGGAGCCGGACGAGCGCCTCGTGATCGCCAAGGGTGGTCGCGGGGGGCGCGGCAACCAGCACTTTGCGACGAGCACGCACCAGGCTCCGCGCGAGCATGAATTGGGGCGAGCGGGCGAAGAGCGCAGCTACCGGCTGGAGTTGAAGCTGCTGGCCGACGTGGGGCTGGTCGGCCTTCCCAACGCAGGTAAGTCGACGCTGATCTCGCGTATCTCCGCGGCGCGCCCGAAGATTGCCGATTATCCGTTCACGACGCTCGAGCCGAACCTGGGCGTAGTGACGGTGGGCGAGGAGCCGGATCTCGAATCCTTTGTGGTGGCCGATATGCCTGGGCTGATTGAGGGTGCGCACCTGGGATCGGGATTGGGCGTTCAGTTTCTTCGCCACATCGAGCGCACGCGGCTGCTTGTTCACCTGGTGGATGTGTCGGACGCATCGGGAAGGCCCGACCCGGTGGAGGATTTCAAGGTGATCAACAATGAGCTGGCCAGCTTTAGCTCGAAGGGTCAGGGAATGGACGAGCATCCTCTGGCTGACAAGCCGATGATCGTGGTGGCAACGAAGATCGACGCGGCGAACCCTGAGAAGCTGAAAAAGCTGGCGGCGCACGCGAAGCGAAAGAAGCTCGAATTTCACGCCGTCTCCGCGGTGACGGGCGAAGGAATCGACGAGCTGAAGTGGGCGCTGGCCAAGCGGGTACGGCGGGCTGTGACGGCCTGATTATCACGATTACCTTTTTACCCACGCGGGCATTTTTTCCTCCACACCGGTGAGCAGTTTTTACCGGTACCGCCATCTCGTGGCGCCGAATCTCCTATGCCTTCAGTCAGATTTGGTTTGGCCCACCGGATGCAGGCACCTCCGCACCTGGGCCGAAAACGAGAACGGGCTCGGGCAAATCCAACCCCCGGAGGTTCTCGTTATGCGTTCCATCAAGCGCGATCTTATTGACTTTGCTGCGCTTTGCGCGATGGCACTGGCGTTTGCGCTGGTGCTGGGAAGCCCGTTTGTCGCCGCCGGCTCCGCTTTTGCGCAGGATCAGGCGCAGCCGCCGCAACAACCCGATCAGAGCCAGGCGAAATCCGCAACCTTCACTGGAACCGTGGTCAAGAAAGGCGACCAATTCGCCCTGCGCGATTCTTCCGGCGCCGTATACACGCTGGACGATACGGACCGCGCCAAGCCGTTCGAAGGCAAGACGGTAAAGGTGACGGGCCAACTCGATGAGCAAGCAAAGGTGATCCACGTCGAAAGCATCGAAAGCGCCGTGGCGTGAACTAAGCTTCCCGAATCTTTGCGCAAAGATAAACTACAGTTCCGAACCGAGCCGGGCGGAGTGAGAGGGAGAATGTGCCTCTCATTTTGCCTGGTGAGTTTTTCGGGAGCCGGCCAGCCCGGGGCGTGACTCGTGACAGGGAATCTGGAGCACTATCAGAAGCAGAGGCGCTGCGAGATGAAGTTGATCTCGCCGGAGGAATATTCGGAAAAGCTGGCAACAAACCCTCCCCGCCAAACCCAGGGCACCCGGTGTTACACGGCTTTCGATATATCGCCGAAACTCAGATCGCGAGTGCGGCGGCGCCATACGGCGCGGAGAAAGCTGATGGGGCCGATGAGCATGAGGGCGAGAACCACGAATAGGAGCGAGGTTCCCAGGGAGTTTTTGTGCTCGAGCGAGAGCCCAAGCAGGCCGAGCGTGATGCAGAGGATCAGGACAGACACGATAAGGCCAAAGGACAGGAACCAGAACCACCAGAGAATTGGAGGCATTCCCGATACGATTTGCGCAGCGGGATTTGCTGTTCGCACGCGAGCGACCAGTGCGCTGACAAATTGAAAGAAAGCCGGCGAGCGGTCTTCAAAGTTGCCAAGACTGAGATAGTGCTGGCTGGTGAGCTGAATTGCGACGCCGGAATCGAGAGTGATTGCGCAATAGCGCGATCCAAATGCAGCCCTGCCGGCTCCGAACATCCATATTCCGGGGATAGAGTAGATCCTGACCGTTTTGATATGGGCGAAGGGCACGCTGCCGCCGGGCCAGAGGAGCGCGCTGTCGTTCAAGGTGTACTCTTCGGTTTTTGCCGCGATGGATCGCCGGACCTGATACGTGAGGTTGGGCAAAGTGGAGGGGTCTCCTCAAGATGGAGGATAGCTGGTTTCGGCAGCGGTATCCCAAGTCCGAAACTCCGGACCTCGGGCACCCAGAGAATCGCGGGTCAGCATACCCCACCTTAGCGAAGCTAGGATAGGGTACCCGAGTGTTGCTTCGTGAACAGCGCTATTCTTCCTCTTCGTCCACCGGCCGTTTGGCGTTGGCGAGGATTTTTTCGGCGACCAGCTGCGGGACGATGTCATAGTGGTCGACTTCCATGCGGTAGCTGCCTTTGCCTTGGGTCATGGAGGTGAGCTGGGTGCCGTAGGTGAGCATCTCGGCCATGGGAACCTGAGCGTTGATGACCGTGGTGCGGCCCTTGGATTCCATTCCGCCCACGCGGCCACGGCGACCGTTGAGGTCGCCCATGAGCGCGCCGGCAAACTCGTCGGGGGCCTCGATTTCGACCTTCATGACGGGCTCGAGCAGGCAGGGCTTGCATAGCTCCATGGCTTTTTTGAAGGCAAGGCGTCCGGCAGTCTTGAACGATAGCTCGTTGGAATCGACGTCGTGATACGAGCCATCGAAAACGGTGACCTTGAAGTCGACGACGGGGTAGCCGGCGAGGTAACCGCGCGCGGCCGTCTCGACGATACCCTTTTCGATGGCTGGGATGAAGTTGCGCGGGATTGCGCCGCCGAAAACTTCGTTGCCAAACTCGAACCCGCCGCCGCGGGGTAATGGCTCCATGCGGATTTTGCAGTCGCCGAACTGGCCATGGCCGCCGGACTGCTTCTTGTGGCGGCCTTGCGCTTCAGCCTTGCCGCGGATGGTTTCGAGGTAGGGAACCTTCGGCGCCTTGAGCGTGACTTCGGCGTGATAGCGCTTTTTGAGGCGGCTGACGATCGCTTCGATGTGTGGCTGGCCGGCGCCGGCGATGAGAAACTCGTTGGTCTGCGGGTCGCGGTAAAAGCGAATGAGCAGATCTTCTTCCATGAGCTTGTGGATGGCGGGCGCGAGCTTGTCTTCATCGGCTCGGCTTTTGGGCTCGATCGCATAGGTCATGGCAGGCTCGGGAGGTTTCGCCATATCGACCTGGAAGTCGGCGCCCTTCTGGCCGAGTGTGTCTCCGGTGAGCGTGTCGCGGAGCTTGCCTACTGCGCCGAGATCGCCGGCGTGAAGATCGGGTACTTCGATTGCCTTGCGGCCCTGCATGATGCTCAGGTGCGAAAGCTTTTCCTGGCCGCGACGGGTGTAGTTCTCCAGGGTAGCGTCGTTTCTTACGATGCCGCTGATGACCTTGAAGAAGGTGATGCGGCCGGCGAAGGGATCGGACATGGTTTTGAAGACCACCGCGCCCGTTGGCCCGGAGTCGTCGATTTTGCGGACGACTGGCGGTGCGTCGGCGGCTGCGCCGGGCGCTTTTCCGGTTAAGGGCTCGCGCTCAGTTGGCGCGGGCGTGTAGGCCTTGAGGAAGTCGAGGAGATGATCGAGGGCCATGTTGGAGAGGCCGCTCGAAAAAAGCACGGGGAAGATGCGGTCTTCGCGGATGGCTTCGTGCAGCGCGGCGATGAGGTGGTCTTCGGGGATGGTGCCTTTCTCGAAATACTCTTCCA
>CAYYKV010000192.1:0-5848 GCA_964468605.1 uncultured Occallatibacter sp.
AGGCGATGGTTCCGGGCTGCATGGCCTGCTGCAGGTGCTGCTCGTGCCACATGGCACGGCTGGTGACCTGAGCGTTGGTGATGGAGATCAGGATGGAGCCGCCGATGTTTCGGACAAAGTTGATGAGTCCGGCGACCTGGTTGCTCTGCTCTTTTGGCATTCCCACGTAAGCCGCGGTGGTAATGGAGATGAAGCAAAACGGCAGCGGGAACATTTGCACGACGCGCAGCCACGACGCTTCGGCAAAGCTCATCTGCAAATTGGTAACGTTGGCTGCGTAGCGGAAGGTGATGACGAGCATCATGAAGCCGAAAGCGGCGAGGTAGCGGGCGGCAATTCTGCCGGTTGCAATTCCGGCCAACGGCATCATGAAGACCAGCGTGACTCCGCCGCAGGTGAGAGCGAGGCCGGCAGTGGTTGCGGTGTAGCCGAGCAACTGCTGCGCGAATTGCGGCTGCAAAACGGTGTTGGCATTGAGCACGCCGCCCACGAGCATCATGAGGAAGCAGCAGATGGCGAAGTTTCTGTAGCGGAAGAGGCGCAGGTTGATGAGCGGCTCTTTCTGTCTCCACTCCCAGGCGAAAAGTCCAACCATGCCGACTACGAAGAGAACGCCAAAGACGCAGATGAAGGGCGAGGAGAACCAATCATTCTCTTCGCCCTTGTCGAGCATGATCTGGAGGCCGCCCATGGCGAGAGTAAGAAAGCCGAGGCCGACATAATCCATGTTGCGCAGGCGCGAAAGATCAGCCTTGATCCAAGGTGGATCTTCGACGAGGCGCGTGACGAGGATGAAGGCGAGAATGCCGACGGGAATGTTGATGAAGAAGATCCAGCGCCAGGAGAAGTTGTCGGTGATCCAGCCGCCGAGCGTGGGGCCGATGGATGGCGCGAGCACGGCGACGAGTCCATAGAGAGCGAAGGCCTGTCCGCGCTTGTGCGGCTCAAAGCTGTCGGCCATGATGGCCTGCGCCATGGGCTGCATGCCGCCGCCGCCGGCTCCCTGAAGGACGCGGCAGAGCAGGAGGATGGGCAAAGAGGGAGCGGCGCCGCAAAGAAAGCTGGCGATGGTGAAGATGGTGATGCAAAGGACAAAGAAGTTGCGCCGGCCCATGAGCGACGAGGCCCAGCCGCCCAGCGGAAGCACGATGGCATTCGAGACGAGGTAGCTGGTGAGCACCCACGTGGCTTCGTCGGTGCTTGCGCCGAGCGCGCCCCCGATATGGGGCAGGGCCACATTGGCGATGGAGGTGTCGAGCACCTCCATGAATGCCGCAAGCGCCACGGTCATTGCGATCAGCCACGGATTCACTCGCGGCTTCCAGGCCGCGTGCAGCTCGAGATTGGGATTCTGAATCTGCGCTGGCCGGGCACCGGCTCCCGATCCGTTGCGCTTACCAGCGGCGGGATCGGATGGCAGAGCGGGCAATGTGGAGTCGATCGCGGACAACAGTTTTCTCCTCTGTTGCTTGGAGCTTTGTTTTGTGTAAGGGCCGGGGAAGTGCGGCGTTTAACAAATCGCGTGCACTTCTATCTAGATTCGCATAGGCGCGCTGAAGGTGCACGGAATTGTCCGGTAGGCAGGGGGTCAGTTTGGGAAGATTTCCCTCAGGGGCTGAAGCCCCAAATCATTTTGCTCGGTTTATGTACGGGTTGAAGTCTGTGCCCTTCAAGCTCACCCACTCTCTGCGCACTGAGTGAGTGGACAAGAGCAGGCTGGAGGGAGAGAATTGTGCTTGCTTTTCGGGGGCAAGATGAAGACATCGATGTTGACGAGAAGGGATTTTGTACGGATTGGCGCGGGAGCGGCCGTGGCCGGTGCGGCCGCAAAAGCCGTGCTGCTGGAACCTCCCGTGCTCGCGGCCCAGGAGAATGTGGGCGGGAGAAAGATTCGCTTTGTGTCGATCGGGACGGGAATTCGCGGCTGCGATTTGCTGCGCTCGGCGCGCAACGTGCCGACGGGCGAGCTGGTGGCGACAGCGGATCTCTACGAGATGCACCGCAAGGCAGGACTTGAGGCCTATGGCGCGGACGTGCCGGCGATGAGCGACTACCGGCCGCTGCTGGAGCGGAAAGACGTTGATGCGGTGATTGTGGCAGTGAGCGACCATCTGCACCGGTCGATCGTGCTGGATTGCCTGGCCGCCGGCAAGGATGTGTACTGCGAGAAGCCGATGTCGCACACGGTGGCGGATGGATTCGCGATGGTGGAAGCGGTGAAGGCGAACAACCGAATCATGCAGGTGGGAAGCCAGCGCGTGAGCAACATCGTGTACAAGAAGGCGCGGGAGATCTACGCATCGGGACGGCTGGGCGAGGTGAGTTATATCGAAGGCCATTCCGACCGCAACAACCCGTCGGGCGCATGGGTCTATCCCATTCCGCCGGACGCGAGCGAAGAGTCGATCGATTGGAAAGCGTTTTTGCGCGACGCGCCGCAGCGACCCTTTGACGCCGTGCGATTCTTCCGCTGGCGGTGTTTCAGCGACTACGGCGAGGGAGTGGCGGGCGATCTGTTTGTTCATCTGCTTTCGGGAATCCAATGCGTGAGCGGGATCAACGCGGCACCGAAACGGGCGCAATCGAGCGGCAGCCTGACCTATTTCAAAGACGGGCGCGACTTTCCCGACCTGCTGGCGACGTTGTACGAGTACGATGGCGCGATCCTGAACCTGCATTGTAATCAAAACAGTGCGCAGGGCGAACCGATCATCTTCTACGGCAAAGAAGCGACGATGACCATCAACGGCAATACGCTCACGGTGGTTCCGCAGGATACGCGCCCGCAGCCGGAAGGGTACTCGCTGAACGGATGGACGGCAGCGGCGAAGAAGCAGTATCTCGATGAATGGCATGCGGCGCATCCCGCTTCGCCGGCCGCGCTTGCCGAGACGGAGACTTATGCGGCGACGCCCGGCTACGACGATACTGCCGATCACCTGGCAACTTTCTTCAGGGCCGTGGAGACGCGCGAGGCGGTAACGGAGAACGAGATCTTTGGCAACCACGCCGCCATCGCCTGCCACATGGCCAATTACTCTTACTTCCACCACAGCGCGGCCGTTTGGGATGAGGTCGGAAAACAAATCACAGGTTAGCGTTCAGAATCGATCGGAGGGTTTGCTTGTGAGCAGCATTTCGCGAAGGCATTTTTTGAAGACCACGGGAGCGATTGCGGCCTGCGCCGCCGGCGGGCGGCTTGAAGCCCGCCCGCTCCACCTACCCATCGGATTGCAGCTTTACAGCGTGCGCAACCTGCTGCCCAAGGATTTTGCAGGCACGCTGACGCAGGTGCGCGCGGCGGGCTACACAGTGGTGGAAGCAGCGGGATTCTACGATCGCACGGCCGCGGATTTTCGCCATGCGATGGACACTGCGGGACTGCGCTGCGTGAGCTCGCACCATACGCTCAAAGTTCTGGAGACGGAACTCGACCAATGGATTTCATACGCTCAGGCACTGGGCCTCGAATACCTGGTTTGCTCATCGTCGGGTGGAATGCACCGCGATCCGCAGGCGAGCGGCCCGACGACGCTGGACGATTGGCGCTGGATCGCAGGCGAATTCAACCGCATTGGCGAGCGGATAAAGGCCGCCGGCATGACCTTTGGCGTACACAATCACACCCCGGAGTGGGCCGTGATTGACGGCGTGCTGGTCTACGACGAGCTGCTTCGGCTTACCGATCCCAAGCTGGTGGTCTTCGAGATGGATTGCGGTTGGGTATACGCCTCCGGGCACAATCCGGTGGATTATTTGACCAGGACGCCGCAGCGTTTTCCGCTATTGCATGTGAAGGATATGGTGGCCGGCGCCAACGGCCAGATGCATTCCACGGTGATGGGACGCGGTGTGGCGCACTACGCCGAGGTGATGCGCGCAGCCAGGGGAGTGAAGTACTACTTCATCGAACAGGAAGAGTTCGACATGGATCCGATGGAGGCGCTCAAGATCGATGCCGAATACATGCGAAAGCTGAGCGTGTGAGGCGACGGCGGTCGCCGATGGCGTACTGTTGCTCCGGTCATGAGCCTCATCGGGCCTCGACAAAGGATTTGAGGCGGGCCAACGCTGCGTCCCACTGTCGCGAGACGCGATCGAGATAACGCTGCATTTCTTCGATCGAGTTGGGATCGAGCGCGAAACGGTGCTCCCTTCCAGCGCGGATGCCGCGCACAATGCCTGCATGCTGCAGCACGCGCAAATGCTTGGTAACGGCCTGGCGCGTGATCCGCGAGCCCGCGGCGAGCTGGGCGATGGACGCGGGCTCTCCCGACAAGAGCTTCGAAACCAGCGCGAGCCGCGTCTTATCGCCCAGCGCAGCAAAGAGCAGCGCCGGAGCAGAACGCCTGGGTGCGCTTCGCTTACTTCTTTGGCGCGACATAGTTTTCAATGTTCTTCATCTGCTGGGTCCAGCCGCCGTCGTTTCCGCGCAATGCGTCGCCGCGCCAGTCGGCGGGAACCTTGTCGAATCCGGACTCGGTGAGCACGAGCAGAGTGCCGGTCGCCGTCTTCTCGAGACGGAACTCCACCAGCGTGCGTGGGGCCTGCGAGTAGTCCGGCGAATAGCGTTCCTTGTCATGGTGGCGGATTTGGGGCCAGGAGAAAGAGAAGAGCCGTTCCGGTTCCATCTTCTCAATCAATGCTTCCCAGACGACGTGTTCATAGCCGGGATGGAGAATGCGGCCACGCGACACCTTTCCGGGAATGAACGGTCCCTCCAACGCGACGCGGAACCACTCGCCGAATTCGCGGTAGTCGGTGAGGGCGCGCCAGACGCGGTCGACCGGGGCATTGAGCTCGATCCGCTTCTCGATTTTATTTTCCATGATCAGCAACCTCTGGGTTGCATAGTAGCAAAGGCCGAGATGAAATGCAACCCAATGGTTGCAGGTGTTAGTCAGCACAGCAGCGTGAAGAACAAACCCGCGGGCAATCAGCTGGTGGGCACAGCGGGGCTGATCTGAGCCTTGATCGCGTTGTACTGATCCTGAGTGAGGGGCAGGACGTGCGTGCCGGAAGGCGTGACTTCGATCTGGACCGGCGCAGACATCGTGGGCCCGGCGGAAGCTGAGCCGGTGGGCGTGAGCGCGACGGCGCCGGTGATCAAGTCGATCTCGAGGTTGCCTGGCGTGCCGTCGGATTTGGCGACGAACTCTGTGCCGCGGATGCCAAGGCTGCCAACCGGAAGATCAATGTTGACGTCGGCTGAATCTCTCTTTTCGATCAAGCCGCCGATGTATTGGAAGATGCCTTGAAGGAAGGTGTAGCGTGCTTTGTTCGATTTCCCGTCCGGATCGTAGACGTAATCATCGACCTTCAGCTTCGTCTTCTCGCCCAGGGTGAACTCGGTGTTGTCATCGAACAGGATCGAGACCCTGGAGGCGGGCCCCGTTTCAATCGTGTCGTTCACGCCGATGGTGTCGCCGGGTTCCAGCGGAACGGGCGTGGTGGTTCCGGCGCGAGTGACGCTGACGGTTCCCTCGCTGCTTGTCTGCACCACGCCGATCGGGGTTGGCTCAGGAGCCGGAGCCGGATTTTTCGATACGACGGGCACCTGGCCGAGGGCCTGCGCGCCTTGCCCCTGCGAGTAGCCGAGCGAGCCCTGCATCAAGCTCGTAACGCTTGTGCTGGAGCCTTCGCCGGAGGGTGCGGTTTGCGGCTCGCCGTACGCGGCGCGAACCAGGTGCGGGCCGAGATACCGGCCAGGGCCGGCGTTGCGTGCGTTCACTGTCGGCGGCGGCATGACGCGAATCTGCATGACGTTGGTGGTCGTCATGTTGCCGCCGGCGATGAGCAGCTTCATGTAGACCTGGCCCTTTACGCGCTCGGTCCACGGGCCGTTCTC
>CAYYKV010000193.1:0-5830 GCA_964468605.1 uncultured Occallatibacter sp.
TGTCGATCTGGTGAACCAGCCACTGATCGGGAATTCCCGACGAATACGGCCAGAAGAGGCGGAACTCGAGATACTTGCGGGCATCGAACGGCGCCATGGTTCTGTTCAGCAAATAGCGCTTCCAGTCGGTGTCCTCTTCTTTCAGCAAAGGCACAACGTCGGGCCGGCGCCAGCGGCCGGGTTGGTTCACATTCCAGCTCATCTCCACCATCACGATGTCGCCGAACTGCCCTGACTTGATGTATTCAGCCGCCTTTTGATACGCCGGCGTCGAACGGCGCTGCGTCCCCACCTGCACAATTTTGCCGCTCTTTTTCACCGCGTCCAGAATCATGCGGGCGTCGGCCATGGTGTGCGCAATCGGTTTCTCCACGTAGGCATCGCGGCCTGCGCGCACCGCTTCAGTCCCGTGGTACGCATGCTGGAAGTCCGCGGTTGCAATGATCACCGCGTCCACGTCCTTGCGCGAATACAGTTCGTCGTTGTTGCGGACCGGATCGGGACGATTTCCGCAGAGCTTCTCGATGAAAGCCGCGCCGTCTTCGCGGCGGTGGTTCCAGATATCGGAAACGGCCACGATCTGGAATTTCAGCTCCTGCGCGCTCTGCTGGAACGCGGGCAGATCGCCCTGCTTCATGCGATCGCCGCAGCCCACAATCCCGACGCGCACGCGATCGTTCGCGCCCGCGATCTGCGCATAGCTTTTCGCGTTCCATGTCACTGCGGTTGCCGCCAGCGCTGCGCCGCCGGCTTTCAGGAATTCTCTGCGATTGTTTTCGTTGGATGCCATGATGGGTTCCTTTTTTCAGGTTGGCTTTCCGGTTGAATTCAGCGTGCGCGGGGTGTGCGAAACAAAGCGGTAAACAGTATAAAGGCCGTCGTGATAAGTCGGACAACTCGAGCCTCCTTCGACAGGATCCAAAGCGCCCGGCATTGCATAACAAAACCGAGCCGGCCTGTGGTTGGAAACGAATCTTGACGCCGCCGCGGAAAACGACGGTGTAGCATTACCCTGTCCCTGATGTTTCGTTGAGAGGCGCTCGTGCACAGGATCGTAGGCCAACCGTCTCGTATTGGGCTTGCTATGCAAGTCCGATGCATTCTTCTCGCGCTGCTTTTCACCTCTGCCTCGTGCATCGCGCAACAACCCACAGAGTTCTCGCCGGCCAACGTCCTGCCGCCAACACGCGCGGACTATCTCAAGCTGGCAGCCGAAGTTCAGAATGCGCTCGACACCGATGTGATCAACGTTTGGTTCCCCCGATCCGTGGATCATGAACATGGCGGGTTCCATACTCACTTCGCCCGTGACTGGCAGTGGGAGCCCAGCGATGGCAAGTCTTCCGTCATGCAAGGACGTCTGACTTGGGTCGCAGCTCAGGTGGTCCTGCGCGACCCCAGGCTCAAAACAGAGTTTCTGCCCATCGTCGAGAACGGCGTCTCCTATCTTGAAAACGTCATGTGGGACAAGCAGGACGGCGGTTTCTACTGGTTGCTCGATGACGACGGCCACCCGACTACGGAATTCGCAGACGGCAAACATCTGTACGGCATTTCATTTTGCATCTATGGATTGGCCGCGGCCTACCAGGCTACGGGCGATCCAAAGGCGCTCGAACTCGCGAAGAAGGCTTATCTCTGGACCGACCAGCACGCGCATGACTCCGAGCATGGCGGCTATGATGAGTGGCTTTCCCGCGACGGCACGCCGATTCAGCCGAATGTTCCCAACGGGCGCGTCGCCATGGGGCCCATCGGTCCTGTCGGCTACAAGTCGATGAACACCCACATTCACTTGCTCGAGGCCTTCACTGAGCTTTACCGCGTCTGGCCTGACCCGGCACTGCGCGCGCGTCTTGAAGAAATGCTGGTCATCGTGCGCGACAAAATCTGCGTCGAGCCCGGTGCCATGAATCTCTATTTCACGAATGCCTGGCAGCCCATTCCCGACCATGATTCCTTCGGCCACGATGTTGAGACTGCCTATTTAATGCTGGAAACGGACGAACTCCTCCATCATCGGGCCAGCGAGAAAACGGAACGGATGGCAAAAATGCTGGTTGATCACGCTCTTGCCTACGGTTGGGACACGACCAATGGCGGCTTTTTCCAGGACGGCACAACCATGGGAAAGTCCGAGAGCCAGCTCAAGGAATGGTGGGTCCAGGCAGAAGGGCTCAATGCGCTGCTCATGATGCACGAGCGCTACGGAGCGCAGGAGCCGGTTTACTTTGCTCGGTTCGTCGAGCAGTGGAACTTCATCAAGAACCACACGATCGATAGCCAATACCGCGGCCTGTATAACCTCACCCAGCCGGACGGCACGCCGATCACGCAGGACAAGGGCTCCATTTGGAAGGGCGGATACCACGACGGCCGTGCGTTTTGGAACGTGAGCGCTCGCCTGCGCAAACTCGCGGCAGGGCCATAGCCTTCGCCTGCATCAGCCGTTCCCGATCTTGAGCGCGTCCTCCGCCGTGGCCGATGGGAAATGGGATACCACGGACCTAGCCCCACGGGCCTTGTGTCAGGGCACGACGTCAATCGCGCCAAATCGATTCTGCGGGTCTTGTATCAGGGCTCGGCTTTAGCCGTGCCGTAAAATCCGAAGAAAAAGGAGCGGGGCTTCAGCCCCTGTCGGCGTTCGCCGAGGCGAAGTCGCGCGCCGAACCCGCCCTCCCTTGTCAAGCCATAAAATCTCTAAGTGTTTGATTCTCCGCATCTTCCATTTGCCGATAATTTCCCCCACTTGGCGCATACTCGTTCCATGATCCGCTTCTGCTCAACAACTGACCAAACCGCAATCGTTCTTCTAACCCCCGCATGCCGCCGCCGGAATCCGACTGGGGCCCTTCTATCGAGCTCCGCTAACCCCGCTAGCTCCGCTAACCACGCTGTGCCAGACGGCTCGCTTCAGGCCCCAAAAACCCGGGGGAGTGATTTTATACACTTTGAATCGCAAAAAATCGACATAACTCCTTTATCATCAACAAAAAGTCTCAAAAAATCGTCTCGATTTTTTACGATTTTTGTTGATTTTTGTGCGCCAATCGGCCCCTTTTACCCCTCGAATCGACCCTCGGCGGCCATCCCGGGGCAGGCGCGCCGGACTGGTGGGGCCGCGGTCCGCGTACGCTTCAGCATGCCGCCGTTGACGGGCTCCGCTGGCGCCGCTAACCCCGCTAGCTCCGCTGCTCGCCTTCCGCAGCCGCAATCTCCAGGGTGTCTCCACGCTCGCTCTGCGTCTCGCGAATCGTTCCGGCAGGAAGCTCCAGGATGCTGTGCGCCGACAGGCACGCCGAAAGGCGCCATGGACCAACCGCGCTGCGCGCCTTCTTGATCCGGCGCTCGCGGTCCAGATAGATCAGGTCGATGGGGAATCGCATGAAAAACGTGTGTACGGATTCGCAGGGCGCGATCCACAATCCTTCGCCGCGCTCCAGGCCGTCTCGGCCCAGCAATCCTTTTCTCCGTGTAGGTCCCGTGTGTGCGGCTTCAAGCCGCGTGGCCAGCACTGTCCCGCGCGTCGCGTTCCTCACCAGCAGCGGTCCCTGCGGCCCGGCTTGCGCAGGCGGCGAAAGAAACTCCCCCACCGCCTTGGCCATCCTTTGCAAGGGGTTCATCCGCTCGCCTCAGAGTGATCCTGGCGTCTACGCACGGCGGCGTCTATTGCTGCGGCGTTGGTGCCCCTGTAGGCACACTCGCGCCGGCGCCCGAGTTGATGGCCGCTCCTCCCGTGCCAAATCCACCCGCCCCGTTCTCGATGATCAACGGTTTCTCCGGCTTCATGCTGTCGATCAGCGTCTCCACCGGTACCGACGCCGATGTCGGCGGTAGCGTATTCTCCGGTGTCTTCGCGTCCGGCTGATGCACCGCGATGTTCGAATTCGGCGGTATGAACGGCACAGTAAAATTCAGCGCTGGCAGCGTTGCGTTCGCTGCAAACGGCGCAACCACTTCCGGCGTCACAATCACGATCAGCTCGGTGTCGTTCTTGGTCCTCTGCTCGGATTGGAACAACTTGCCGATGATCGGAATGTCCCCGAGGAACGGAATCTTCTCGAAGGTATCGCTCGTGCTCTTATCCAGCAGGCCCCCGATCATGAAGCTCTCGCCGTCGGCCAGTTCCACTTCCGTGTTGACCCTGCGCGTAGTGATTCCCGGCACCTCAAACCCTGAGATGTCCACCTCGTTGGAGTAGTCCAGCGCGCTCACTTCCGGCGCAACCTGCAGCCGAATGGTTCCGCGAGGCGTAATGGTGGGAATGAAGTTCAGCCGGATGCCATACTCCTTGAACTGGATGGTCACCGTCGACAAACCGCCGGTTGAGCCCTGCGCCACCGGATAAGGAAACTCCCCGCCCGCCAGGAAGCTGGCTTCCTTGCCGTTGGTCGCCAACACGTTCGGCTCCGCCAGCACCTGCACCACTCCCTTGGTCTCCAAAGCCGATATGTCCGCGCCCACGCCTAGGCCGGGGAAATAGGCCAGCAGGTTGAACTCATTCGACAACGTCGCAGACCCACCGACTCCGGAGATTCCTCCGGATCCGGTTGATCCGCTGCTTGTGATCGATGGCGGCGCAAACTGCGTGGTGGTCACTCCACCCACGGCATTCCCCAGGCCAAGATTGAACAGGTTGATGCCCAGCTGCCGCGCCCGGTTGCGGTCCACGCTGGCGAAACGCACTTTGAGCAAAATCTGTGGGTCGGACTTCGGCACATCCACGTCCAGCAGGTTCACGACCTTCCCCGCTGAAGACGCAATCTGTACCGCGCGCGCTGAGCTCACCAGATCGCTCACCGTGCCCCGTAGAAAAATGTTGTTGTTGCTGTAACTCACCCGGATCGTCTGGCCAGGCAGCTCCGCCCTAAGCTCGCGACGGATGGCGTCAAGACTGTCGCCCGTCACTGTCGCCTGAGCCCGTACCGTCACATTGAAGAACTGGCGTCCGCCGTGAATGTCCCAGATGATCAGGCTTGTTTCGCCGGCAGTTTTGCCGTCCACCATGATTTCCGTAGGGCTGATCGCCGTGGCTTCCGCAATGTCGCCAATCCCAACCGCGACGCGCTGGATCGGTTGCGCGCAGTCGACCAGCACCGACTTTCCAACCGTCACTGCCAGTTCGTTCGTCGAGTCCTGGTAGGTGGCTTCTGCTGCCGGCGGTTGTGCAGCCGGCGCGGCCTGAGCCGGCGTGCTTTGACTCCACACGGCCTGCCCGGCAAACAGCGCCAAGGCCAGCGCGCTGCAGGATACGATGGTGACCGCTGCCTTCGTCCTCAATGCTGCCCCTCAGGTGAAGCAAACTTTTCGTCCGTGGTATGGTTGCCGTTCATCACGACTATCGAATAGGGTTTCTCTGCATGCCTGGCAGGGCCCCTTGCGGCTCGCTCATGTGCTTTTGGCGGAGCCTCATTGCCAAAAAGATTGCTCATGGCCGTCGGCGCAATCTTTGTCATTTGTGTATCCAGCGGATTGCGCAGCACCAGTTGAATCTTCAGCGAATTGGCCGCCAGGCTTAGCAGCTCGGCCTGATCGGGTGTCACCAGAAGGTTCACCACCTGCACTTGTTGCGGCTTGCCTTCGGCGTCCCTCTGAATATCGGTGCCCGCCGAGAGAACCTGGATGTTTTGTAGAATCGTCTCCGTCACGACCCCTTCTGTGGCGCCCTCGCCCGGCGGGTTGCCCGACGCCAGTACGTCCACTCGCATGCCGGGAGTTACGAAACCCGCCACACCCACAACTTCATCGACTCGCACCGCGCATGCCCGCATGCCCGGCGGAATCGTCGGCGCTAATCCGCCCCCGGACCCAAGACTCGCCAACTGGCTGT
>CAYYKV010000194.1:0-5813 GCA_964468605.1 uncultured Occallatibacter sp.
GCCGCCCCGAGCGCGCGATCTGGAATGCCAGGCGCAGCGCGTGCGCCAGATCCTCGGCCTTGTTCACGAGAAAGTTGTGCTTTGTCACCGGCAGCGTAATGCCGGTAATGTCCACTTCCTGAAATGCGTCCGTGCCCAGCACCTTGCTCGAAACGTTGCCGGTAATGCACACGATGGGAATCGAATCGAGCATCGCGGTGGCGATGCCGGTGACGAGATTGGTCGCGCCCGGCCCGCTGGTGGCGATGGCAACGCCAACCTTGCCCGACGCTCGCGCGTAGCCGTCGGCCATGTGCGCAGCGCCCTGCTCGTGGCGGACTAAGACATGTCGGATGGGAAATTTGCGCAGCGCGTCGTATGCCGGCAGAATGGCGCCGCCCGGATAGCCGAAGACATCCGTAACGCCTTCGCCGACGAGCGTGGCCCACAAAATTTCCGATCCTGTCAGGCGCGTCGGCGTGGTCAGGTGCGCGTTCGCGTCTGCCGCGTTTGCGGCCGGACCTGCGGCGTTCCCGTTCGCGTCGTGCGCTTTCGTCTTCGCGTTTCCCTTGTGTCCCATAACAACTCCTTGGGCTTTCTTTGTGTCAGTTGCCTTTAGTCCCTACGTCCCTGGTCCCTTCGTCCCTGCCTTTACGTCGTCGCCCCTTCAGACGCCGACGTTACGCGATCCACATACTTCCGAAACACGCCCTTCGGCCAGCGCAGTGCCGGCGGCTTGAAGTTTTTGAGCCGCGCGGCCATTTCTTCCTTGCTGATTTCGACGTCGAGCGTCCGCTTGGCAACGTCAAAATGAATGATGTCGCCCTCGCGCACCGCAGCAATCGGCCCGCCGACAAACGCCTCAGGCGCCACATGGCCCGCGGTGAATCCGCGCGTCGCGCCGCTGAATCGCCCGTCGGTAAGCAACGCCACCTGCGCGCTCAACTCCGCATTCGAGCTGATGGCCGCCGTCACCTGCAGCATCTCGCGCATGCCCGGCCCACCCTTCGGCCCTTCGTAGCGAATCACCACCACGTCGCCGGGCTTGATGCCGCCTGCCTGCACAACCTTGAAGCAGTCTTCTTCAGAGTCAAACACGCGTGCCGGCCCGCGATGCTCGTACTTGCCCGCCGCCGCGATCTTCATCACGCAACCTTCCGGCGCGAGGTTCCCTTTCAGAATTACGAGGCCGCCGTTGGGCTTGATGGGCTTTTCGAAGGTGGCGATCACGTCCTGACCTAGCGTCTCTTTCGCGAGCGCGGCCTCTTCCGCCAGCGTTTTGCCACTGACGGTCAGCGCCGAGCCGTCCGCGTGCCCCGCGTCGATCATTCGCTTGGCCAGCAGCCGAGATCCGCCCGCAGCCTGGTAATCCGACGCCACATACTTTCCTGCCGGCGTGAGAGAGCAGATGTACGGCGTACGCGCTGAGATGGCGTCGAAATCGTCGATGCTCAGCTCGATTCCCATTTCGCGCGCGATGGCCAGCAGATGCAGCACCGCGTTGGTCGATCCGCCGCTTGCGGCCACGCTGGCGATGGTGTTCTCTAGGGATTTGCGAGTGATGATTTGGGAGGGTTTGCGATTCGCGCGCACAGCGTCCATCAAGATTCGGCCTGCCTCGCGGGTGGCCTCAAGTTTCCAGGGTGAGGTGGCGGGAACACCCGAAAGCTCAATGGGCGCGATGCCGAGAATCTCCGCGCTCATGGCCATGGTGTTGGCCGTGAACTGCCCGCCGCATGCGCCCGCGCCGGGACAAGCATTGGCTTCGAGGGCTTCCAATCCCGCATCGTCGATGCGCCCAGCGGCGTATGAGCCGATGCCCTCGAACACATTCTGAATCGTGATGTCGATCTTCGTGCCGTTGGGACCGTCCAGCTTGCCCGGCGCGATCGATCCGCCGTAAAGCATCATGCCGGGAATATCGAGCCGGCACAGCGCCATAATGATGCCCGGCATGTTCTTGTCGCATCCGCCGATGCCGACGAGCCCGTCGAAAAGGTTGCCGCGCGCGACCAGCTCAATGGAATCGGCGATCACCTCGCGGCTCACCAGCGACGCTTTCATTCCTTGCGTGCCCATGGTGATGCCGTCGGAGATGGTCACGGTGTTGAACTCCATCGGAGTTCCGCCCGCTTCGCGAATCCCCTCTTTCAGCGCCTCAGCAATTTCGCGCAGGTGCACGTTGCAGGTGCCGATCTCCGTCCACGTATTCGCGACGCCGATGATCGGCTTGTGCAGATCGTCTTTCTTGAATCCTGAACCGCGCAGATACGACCGCGCCGCCGCGCGGCTCGGTCCCTCGGTCAACGGAATGCTTTGTCGCTTGCCTTCGATGGTCATTTGCCCTTCACTTCGCTTTCAACCAGCCCGCTTCGTCGTGCTTTGTCTCAAATGTGTCCAGCGCCGCAGCGTGCCGCAGCGTCAGGCCGATGTCGTCGAGTCCCTCGACAAGACAAAACTTCCGGAACGGATCAATCTCGAACTTCGCGCTGAATCCGCGGCCGTCGGTGACGGTCTGCGCTTCAAGCGAGACCGTGAGCTGATAATTCGGAATCTTTTGTGCGTTTTGGAGGAGAGTATCGACCTCACCTTCCGACAGCCTCGCCAGCACGATCCCGTTTTTGCCCGCATTCGAGAAAAAGATGTCGGCAAAGGTAGGCGCAATCACCACGCGAAAGCCATAGTCGCTTAGCGCCCACGCGGCGTGCTCGCGGCTCGATCCGCAGGCAAAGTTCTTGCCCGCGATCAGAATCTTCGCGCCCTTGTAACGAGGATCATTGAGCATGAACCCCGCGATCGGCTCACCTTCGGGCGTTTGCCGCCAGTCAAAGAACAAAAAATCGCCGTAGCCGGTGCGCTCGATGCGCTTCAAAAACTGCTTGGGAATGATCTGGTCGGTATCGACGTTCGCGCGGTCGAGCGGTGCGGCCAGTGCGGTCAATGTGCGAAACGGTTCCATCAGGCTTTTACCTCCTCGTTCACGCGCCCCTCGTTCACGCGCCAGGTGCGGATGTCCACAAAGTGCCCGGCGATTGCGGCTGCCGCGGCCATCTCCGGCGATACCAGGTGGGTGCGTCCGCCGCGTCCCTGCCGCCCTTCGAAGTTGCGGTTGCTCGTCGAGGCGCATCGCTCGCCCGGCTGAAGAATGTCGGGGTTCATGCCCAGGCACATAGAGCAGCCCGGCTCGCGCCAGTCGAATCCGGCCTCGCGGAAGATGCGGTCCAGGCCTTCCTTTTCCGCCTGCGCCTTCACTTGTTGCGATCCCGGCACCACCATCGCGCTCACATGCGTGGAGACCTTGTGGCCCGCGGCAATCTTCGCCGCCGCGCGCAGATCTTCGATTCGGCCATTCGTGCACGAGCCGATGAAGACACGATCGATTGAAATCTCCTCAAGCGGCGTTCCCGCCTTCAGATCCATGTATTCAAGCGCCCGCTCAAACGACTTGCGGTCAATCTCGCTCGTCGCTTTTGCCGGATCGGGCACATTGTCCACTACCGGAGCCACCATGCCGGGGCTCGTTCCCCAGCTTACGTACGGAACCAATGTCGCCGCGTCGATCACTAACTCGCGATCGAACTTCGCGCCGGGATCGGATGGCAGCTTGCGCCACTCTGCCACCGCTTTTTCCCAATCGGCGCCCTTCGGCGAGAACTGGCGGCCTTTCAGGTACGCGTACGTTGTCTCATCCGGCGCGATCATGCCCGCGCGCGCACCCGCCTCGATGCTCATGTTGCAGATGGTCATGCGGCCTTCCATCGAGAGAGCGCGGATGGCCGAGCCTGCGTATTCGATCACGCATCCCGTCGCGCCGTCTGTTCCGATCTTGCCGATGATGGCTAGGATCACGTCCTTGGCCGTTACGCCGAGCGGCAGCTTTCCCTCGACCGCGATGCGGAAGGTCTTCGGCTTCGACTGCGGCAGCGTCTGCGTCGCCAGCACATGCTCCACTTCGCTGGTGCCGATGCCAAACGCGAGTGCCCCAAACGCGCCGTGCGTGGAGGTGTGCGAGTCGCCGCACACGATCGTCATGCCCGGCTTGGTCAGTCCCAGTTCCGGCCCGATCACGTGCACAATTCCCTGCTCGCGCGAGTTCACGTCGTAAAGCTCGACGCCGAAGTCGGCGCAATTCTTGCGCAATGTGGCAATCTGCTTCGCCGAAATCTGGTCCACGATGTTCAGGCGCCCTTCGATGGTCGTGGGCACGTTGTGGTCCACCGTGGCGATGGTGCGGTCCGGCCGGCGCACTTTGCGCCCCGCGAGCCGCAGCCCCTCGAATGCCTGCGGCGAGGTCACTTCATGCACCAATTGCAGGTCGATGTAGATCAGCGTAGGCTCGCCCTTCGGCTCAACCACTACATGCTGCTCCCACACCTTCTCGAATAATGTCTTCGCTTCGCTACTCATTGAAAAAAGCTCCTGAAAACAGCTTCCGGCTATCAGCTCTTATGCGTGAACAACCTGTTCCTTCACCGTTTCTCTCACCTTCGCACCCATCTCCCTGGTCGAAAGTACAGTCAACCCCTGATGGCCGTTTCGCGCCAGATCCGGCGTGCGGAAGCCCTGCTCGAGAACCTTGCGTACCGCGGACTCGATCGCTGCAGCTTCGGCTTCGAGGCCGCCCGAATGGCGCAGAATCAGCGCTCCGGTCAAAATCGCGCCCAGCGGATTGGCTAACCCCTTGCCCGCGATGTCGGGCGCCGAGCCGTGGACCGGCTCATACAAATTCACCTTGCCGCCGATCGTCGCCGAGGGCAACATGCCCAGCGAGCCCGTAATGACACCTGCCTCATCGCTCAAAATGTCGCCGAACAAATTCTCCGTGAGCACCACATCGAAATCGCGCGGCCGGTTCATCAGGTGCATCGCCATCGCATCCACATATTGGTGCTCCACGGTCACGCCGGGAAATTCCGCCCCGACTTCGTTCACCGTCGCGCGCCACATTTGGGAGACCTCAAGGACGTTGGCTTTGTCCACGCTGGTCAGCTTCTTGCGGCGCTTGCCGGCCAACTGAAAGCCGATGCGGGCAACGCGGGCAACCTCGTCGCGCGTGTAGTGCATGGTGTTCCAGGCTTGGCCGTTGGCGCGGTCCCACTCGCGGGGATGCCCGAAGTAAAGCCCGCCCAGAAGCTCGCGGACGAAGAGAACGTCAGCGCCGTCGATAACTTCGGGCCGCAGCGGGCTGTTGGCCTCGATCTCCTTGAACGCGAAAATGGGACGGAGATTCGCGAAGCCGCCGAGTTCGGTGCGAAGTTGCAGCAGGCCCACTTCGGGGCGCTTCTCGGGCGGAAGCGAGTTGAACTCGTTGGCGCCCACCGCGCCAAGCAGAACGGCGTCGGACTCGAGCGCTGCGGCCAGCGTGCCGGCGGGCAGCGGAGTGCCGTCGTTGCGGATGGCGTCGCCGCCAATGCGCTTCTCAGTGAACGCAAAGTCGTGGCCGCCCAGCGCAGCCATCTCTTTCAACACGGCAACCGCTTCGCTGGTTACCTCGGGGCCGATGCCGTCGCCGGCCGTGACTAGAATCCTCAGCTTCATTGTTCAGTTCTCAGTTCCCAGATTGTTGTTCCGGTTCACAGTTCTCAGTTGATCGAGTTCGGGGGCAGCGCTTCCGGTCCCTCGTTTGCTCGGTGCCTTGGTCCCTGTCTTTTTCAGTCCAGCTCGCTCACCGGCTCGCTCCGCCGTTCGCGAATGTTGTCTGGCAGCAATCCGACCAAATCCTGATCGTAGATGTTCTTCTTGCGGTCGGCCAGCGCGACAAACCGGTAGTAAACGTGCTGCAGCTCGTCGCGCGAGACCGTGAATCCAAGCTGTTCCAATCTATGTCTCAAAGC
>CAYYKV010000195.1:0-5725 GCA_964468605.1 uncultured Occallatibacter sp.
TGCCGTGGCCGCCACCCTTCACCACCTGGTGATAATCACCCTGCTCGGCCCCAATGTTGCCCAGCCCCGGACCTCCGCGCGTAATGTCCGCGATCACGCAGGGCAACTCGGCGCCCGCCATGTAACTGATGCCCTCCTGCATCAAGCTGATGCCAGGTCCACTCGAAGCGGTCATCGCGCGCACGCCCGCCGACGCCGCGCCGTACAACATATTGATGGCCGCGACCTCGCTCTCCGCCTGTACGTACACGCCGCCCGTCCTCGGCATGAACTCCGCCGCGGCCTCTGCAATCTCACTCGCCGGAGTAATCGGATATCCATAGAACGCGCGGCATCCGGCAAGAATGGCGCTCTTGACGATGGCTTCGTTGCCCTTCATCAGTTGCTTGCGCATTCGATCGCTCCCCCCGCTGCGGCCTTTGCAGCGCGCCCTTCAACTTCGTGTGCGCTCAGCAACCGATACACCGTGATCGCGCCCGGCTCCGGGCACGCCATGAAGCAGATGCCGCACCCGCTGCATCCGCTGCCGGCATACAACGCCGTCCGGTAGCCGTAGTGATTCAGCCGCTCGCTCATCGCGATCACTTTGGGCGGGCAGGCCTCGATGCACAGGCCGCAGCCCTTGCACTCCTCTTCGTCGATGCGCAACTGACCCCTGTCCTGCTTCCGATCCGGCTTCGTGGCTTCGGTCATCCCGCTTATCTCCTCTACGCAGCAACGCTCACACCAGCACCGGCGCTCCTTTGCGCTCCATATAGTGCGCCTTTACCGCAAAATCCTCCAGCTCGGCCCTGAAGCGCGGATCGGCAATGGCGATGAGCGCCTCGGCGCGCTCGCGCAGCGTCTTTCCGTGCAAATAAGCGGTGCCGTGCTCGGTCACAACGTAATGCACGTCCGCGCGCGACGTGACCACGCCCGCGCCCGGCTCCAGCACCGGCACAATGCGCGAGATTGCTCCGCTCCGCGCAGTCGAAGGCAGCGCAATAATCGGCACGCCGCCCTTGGACCGCGCCGCGCCGCGAATAAAGTCGATTTGCCCGCCAAATCCGCTGTAGGGGCGCGTGCCCAGCGAATCGGCGCACACCTGCCCCGTCATATCCACCTGCAGCGCACCGTTGATGGCCACCATGCGGTCGTTCTGCGCCACGACAAATGGATCGTTGGTGTAACTGATGGATCGGAACTCGAAGCTGGGATTCTCGCGGATGAAATCGAAGAGCCGCTGCGTGCCCAGCACAAACGCGACCACGGCCTTGCCACGGTGCAGCGTCTTGCGCTCCCCGTTGATCACACCCGACTCCATCAAATCGATCACGCCGTCCGGGCACATCTCCGTGTGGATGCCCAGGTCGCGCTTATCGGTGAGGCAATGCAGCACGGCTTCGGAGATTCCGCCAATGCCAGTCTGCAGCGTCGCGCCGTCGGGAATGAGCGAGGCCACGTTGCGCGCTACGCGCATGTGCAGCTCGGTGCAGGGTTCCGCTTCCAACTCAAGCAGCGGCCGGTCCGTCTCCACGATGGCGGAGATGTGTTTCACATGCACTGTCGTTTCGCCGTGCGTGCGCGGCATCTGCCGGTTCACTTCGGCAATCACCGTCCTCGCGTAGCGAATCGCCGTCAGCGTGCAGTCCACCGTCGTCCCCAGGCTCACGAACCCGTGCGCGTCCGGCGGCGACACCTGCATCAGCACCACGTCGAGCGGCAGAGCGCCACTCTCGAAGAGGCCCTCAATCTCACTCAAGAAGATGGGAGTGTAGTCGGCGCGGCCATTGCAAACCGCTTCGCGCACGTTGTCGCCCAGGAAAAGGCCGCGATGGCGGAAGTGCCCTTCGTACTCGGGCCGCGTGTAGTCCGCTGCGCCCAGCGTCTTCATGTGGATGATTTCGACGTTGCGCAACGAGGCAGCGCGGGCCACCAGCGCGTCAACCAGAACCGAAGGAGTGCCGCAGCCCGATTGGATCCAGACACGGGCGCCGGAAGTTACAGCTTCCAGCGCCTGCGGCGCGCTCATGCGCTTGCGCTGGTAATCCTCGCTCCAGGTCATCTCGAGCCGCCTTCGCATATCCCCAAGAGAACTTGCGTCGGCTCCGATCGTCCCATCACGGGTTGTGCCTCCGGATCAGCTGACAAATCCCCTCAAACCGCCGTTATTCTGCGCTTTGGCAAACGAGGGGCGCTGTGATGAGAGTCACTCCAACCTCTGCACAATCGGGGCGGAAACTCAGGCCGGATTCGCTGTCTTTTTCGGCGCGACCGGGCCTGAAGATAGAAACATGCGCATATTGATGGATCGGAGCAATAAACTTGCGCCGCGATCTGGTTTTATGGGCTTCGGCGCACGGAAAGCGCGGCGTGGCCCCTGGGCGCAAGCAGCCGGAGGAGTCTCGGTCCGAGAAGTGTGGTGGAAATCCGGGCAGAAATCGGGCGCAGGCCGCGCCGGAACGGGCGGCTTCCAGGCCGATGATCCTGCGACCAACTCGTTAGCGCAGGCAGCGCCTCATTCGCTTTTGCCGGAATCGCCAGCGACCCCTGCCGGCAGATCGAGCGCCACAAGCGCAAACCGGGTCTGCCCCGGAGCGGAACTCTGAAAGCCGACGATGTGCTGATGGCGCTTGGAGCCGGCCTTCAATTCGAAGCTATCGTCGCCCGTCCCATAGTCCTTGCGATCAATCTGCACTGTGGTGGTGTTGTTCTTGTCGTCGGCGCAAGTCAACCCCTCAGAGGTCACAGTCGGCGTGCCCACAGGTGTATTGCCCTGGCAGGCGATTACGTCGCCGTACCGCGTCAGCGCCTTCTTGTAAAACGCGACGACCTTATCCTGGCCGTCGGAGGCTGAGTAGTTGACCACCTTCACGCGCAGCTCCCACTCGCCGAAGCCCATATGGATGTCGGCCGATTTGTCGTTATCTTTGTCCTTCACAATATCCGCGCCCGGATAGACCGGCAAACCGAGATCAGCGGCCGAGGTCTGGTCGGTGTTCACATGAATTCCGCCGAAGGGGGTATCGATCTGGACTTTTTTGTCCTCGCCGTTGGGGCCTTTGTCCACGTTCACTCTGCATCCGGCAATTCCAGCCGCCAAAAGCAGGCAGGCGATTGTGCCGCCCGCCAGTCCGCCAATGTTGAGCATCGCGTTCCGTTTCGAGTTCCGTGCCAATTGGCCTGTCGAGTTCCGTGCTAAATAGCGTGGGGAGTTCCGCGTCGAGTTCCGCATCATGGCAATCGCCCTCTTGGGACGTTATACGCCGCCAGCAGGCGAAATGTTCCGGGAAAACGGAGGGAGCAGGGGGCTTCAGCCCCCTGGATTCGCGCACCGCCTACGAGGGGCTTCAGCCACGGGCAACTCACGCCGGCTCAGTGCGCCGTGGGTCCGTCTTCCTTGCTGCTGGTGGCGAACAGAATCGACGCAACAAAGACGGCGATGATCACGGGAACGACAAAGAACGGGGAAGTAATGTGCATGGCGCAAGCTCCTCGCTGCGTCCAGAATACCAGCCGTCTGCTTCTTCCCGGCTCCCTGCCTTCTAGTTCCCTTGTTCCCTTGGTTCCTTGGTCCCTGCCTTTTCGTAGTCCACCCGTATCGTCAGAATCTCATACGGATGAATCGGCACTTTGACCACGTCGCCCGTAACAGGAAGTTGCGCGCCCTCCGGCTGCTCCATCAGGTTCGTGACCGTAGCGCCGGTCGCGCCCGGCGGCACGTGGAACTCGGCCGTCGTCTCCTTCCCCGCCCACTCGTACGCCCGGAAGATCAATCCATTCACGCCCTGCCCGTTCTGGTCCTCGGCTTTCTTGACGGCGGTCAGCACCACGTTGTCCGGCGAGACCGATGCGAACGAGTGCTCGGGCGGCAGCGAGCCCGGGTGCGCCGTCGTCACCACGGCCTGCAGTGGATAGTCGTACTCCCATCCGTGCCGCACCGTCAGCGCGTCCTTCCACGTGCCCGCGTGGGGATAGAGCGCGTAGTGGAAGTGGTGCTCGCCCTGGTCTGCGTCTGGATCGGGCCAGGTCGGCGAGCGCAGCAGCGTAATGCGCAGCACGTTGCCCGCGGCGTCGTAGCCATACTTGTCCTGGTTGAGAATGCTGAGGCCATGAACTTTTCCGTCGGGGCCTGCGCCACTGAGGTCGGCCCAGCGCATCGCCGGAACTTCGAACTGCGCTTTTTCGAAGGAGTTGTTGCGCGTAGTGGGCCGCTCAATGGTGCCGTAGGGGATTTCGTACGTCGCAAAGTCGCTCGTCACGTTGAGCGGAAACGCAGCCTTGAGCAGCACATGCTTTTCGTGCCAGTCAATGTCGTTGTCGATGTCGATCTGATCGCCCTGGAGGCTAATCGTCTGCACGAACTTCGAACCTTGCCAGTGAAGACGAACAACGATGGCCTTTTCACTTGCCGACCATCCAACCGAATCCGCTTTTTGGATCGCTGCGGGAACTTGATCCAATGTCCCTGGGTCTACGTTCCATGCGTCGTATTGTTTTGGCAGGTCCTTGAAGAATTGCAGTTGATTTCCGCATGCATTTGGGGCCAGCGTCTCTGAACCGGACCTCTCGTCGATGAGGCTGACGATGCAGCCCGATGCCGCGTCGACGCCGATGCGCAACAATTGGTTGCTGATGGAGAACGAGCCGCTGCTTGACTCTCCGACGCCATTCGGTCCCGCAGAGTTACTTTTGCCCCTTGAAGTCGTCAGCCCCAATTTGCCATACACCGTCCTTCCAATTGCACTGCTGTGACCTGTCCCTGCGCTGAACATGGACTTTGAGGTACCCAACAAGAACGCTTCGTATCCGAGCGGCGGCAGGTTCTTAAGAGGAATGGCTAGCTCCGCGAAGCCGGTCCGCGGGTCGTACGAAGCGATTTCGGCGACGACTACATCCCCAGATGGTCCTTTAAGCGCCGCCACCTCCTTGCTTGAACCGTCATAGTGAATTTTGACCCTGACTTCTCCATCCCTGTTCCATCCGAGCGGATTGAAAACAACGATGGATTGAGTTTCCGCGCCGCTAGACCCGTGCGCCGTATTGACATGGTCCGCCACCGTCTCCAGAGCACCGCTGGAAATCTCATCCGTCGACATCCGCACCCAGTCGTAGTCCTTCTGCGCATCCTTATAGATCACGGCAATCCCCGACCCCGCCGCCAGATCGTGGAACTGGTTGAACAAAACCTTTTTCCAGTCTTCCGTCAGTTCGTCAGAGGGATACTTCGAGCCATAGAGCCAAGCGAGTGAAGAGAACTTCTCGGCGTTCAGCATCTCCTCTTCCGCCGTCCGCATGTTGTGCTTGTGGTTGGCCTGCGTGGTCATCACCCCGCGGTGATATTCGAAATACAGCTCCGAATCCCACGTCGGAATCGCCACTTTGCCCGCCACCGCCGCCGGTGCCGTGTACCCCTTCGCAATCGACTGGTAATTCCAAACCGGGCTGTCGGGAGCGATGTTCTTCTCAACCGACGAGAACCAGCTTTGCGCGGTGCCGAACTCGTAATGAGGCGTCACCGGCGCGCCGCCATTGGCCGCCACCGACTCAGGCGAGGGCGCAGCCCAGTGGAAGCCCTCGTCGAGCATGGCGCGCGTGGGCCCGCCGCCGTGGTCGCCCACGCCGTAAAGGTCCATCATCTCCGTCATGCCAGTCGCTCGTTGCCGCGCAGCCGCTAGATCGTCCGCAAGCCGCAACGGGCGCAGGTCCTCATTGCCGTAGTCGTGCGGAAAATACGTGAGCACCT
>CAYYKV010000196.1:0-5705 GCA_964468605.1 uncultured Occallatibacter sp.
CCAAGCTGGAGATACGTGGTCACGCGATCGAGTGCCGGATCAACGCCGAGCATCCGCACAAGTTCACGCCGTCGGCGGGAAAGATTACGGTGTTCAATGTGCCGGGCGGAAATGGAATTCGCGTGGACACGGCGCTGTATGCCGAGGGAGTGATTCCGCCGTATTACGATTCGCTGATTGCGAAGCTGATTTCGTACGGTGTGAATCGCGCAGAGGCGATGGCGCGCATGGAGCGGGCGCTGAGCCAGTTCATTGTGCATGGGATCGATACGTCGATCTCGCTGCATGAGGCGATTTTTCAGGATGCGGGGTTCAGGGCAGGGGATTTCGATACGGGGTATGTGGAACGCTTATTGGCTGCACGGGCCGAGGCGGAGAAGCAGACGGCGTAGTAGCCGGGCACATTCATTGTTCCTGGCAAATATCTGATTCAAAATAAGTAAACAGTTTGGATAAATTGGATTTGGAGGCGAAAGAGCCGCCAAAGCTTCGGGTGCGCCTGTGGAAAAGATTATCGCTTTTTATTCGCCTTTTCATGCGGAAATGGGCTATGCTGTGTGGACAATGAGGAGGGAGCACGAATGGACGCACAGAAAGCACTGATTGCCGAGTTCGACCGAGAGACTGCGAAGACGCGAAAGATGCTCGACGCCATTCCGGCCGACGCGGATTTCAACTTCAAACCCCATCCCAAGTCGATGGCCCTGGGACGGCTGGCCGGGCATCTCACCGATTTTGTAGGCGACTGGGCCAACCACACGTTGACCATGGACAAGCTCGAGTTTCCTGCGGATCACAAGTGGGAGCAGTGGGCACCGGCGAACAAAGCGGCATTGCTGGAGAAGTTTGACCGCGAGCTGCCTAAAACGCGCGCGGCGCTGGTGGCGACGACGAGTGACGCGTGGGATCGCAACTGGAAGTTTGTTTTTGGCGGGACGGCCTGGATCGATGACACCAAGTACAACGTTTTTCGCGAAACCGTTTTGAACCACATGATTCACCATCGCGGGCAACTGGCGGTGTATCTGCGGCTGATCGGCGCGAAGGTGCCTGGAGTGTATGGACCAAGTGCGGACGAGATGTGAGAGAAGCAGGGAATAGGGAATAGGGAGTAGGGAGTAGAAAAACAGGGAACAGGGAGGGAGACTCAGAGCGGGTCCGGGGTTCTGGTCCCGTTCCGCGTTGAACTAGTCTGGAGTCATGCCGTTTCTGGTTCCTAAGGTGTACCCGATTCTTGATGCGGGAGTGTTTCCGCCGGCGGGGCGGGCGGAGTTTTTGCGGAGAATGGGCTGTGAGCTGGCCGAGGCTGGCGTGACTCTGCTCGAATACCGGAACAAAACAGGGAGCGACTCCGAGTTGCTGGCCGATGCGGCGATTCTTCGCGAGGCGCTGCCTGCGGGAACGGTGAAGCTGATTCTCGATGACCGCGTTGAACTGGTTGAGCGAGCCGCCTTTGACGGCGTGCACGTGGATGCGGGCGACGCAACGCCTGCCGAAGCTCGACGGGTGCTGGGGCCGGGCAGAATTGTGGGCACATTTGGCGGGAGCGAGGCGCTGGTTGATGGAGTTCTGAAGGAGCCGGCGGATTATTTGTCGATCGGGCCGGTGTTTTCAACGACAACGAAGCAGACGGCGAAGGCGCCGATCGGTGCGGAGGGCGTGCGGCGGCTGCGCGAGCAGGCGGGGCCGAATGTGGTGCTCGTTGCGGTTGGCGGAGTGACGCTCGAGACTGCGCCGGGAATTCTGGCGGCCGGAGCGAACGTGGTGGGTGTTTCGGCGGCGATCTTTCGCGCGCCGGATCCCGCGGGGGAGTTCCGGCGGTGGGTGGCCGCGCTTGGATCGGTGCGCATCACGAGTGGCGGCTCAGTTTGAGGAAGATCCCGGAAAACATCTCTCCGGGCCTAAAGGCCTTATCGATATTGACCTGCTTACGGCACGGCTGAAGCCGTGCCCTTTCAAAACCTCCGGGCCTGAAGGCCGGGAAAATTTGTTGCGCTCGTTCAGGGACCTGAAGGTCGCTGCTCCCTCCGCATGGGATAAAGCCCGTACCCTTTGAAGCAAGGCACTGCCGAACCGCGAGTGTCCGAAAACGAGACAGGGCTGTCTTGATTTCGGACAGGGCGGATGTGCGGTTTCCGGGCGGGTCTGGCCGGGAGCGAGGCAATCTCGGCTGAAATTGAGACATCGGCTGCCTGAAAACGAGACAAATCTCATGAGCGAGGCACTGGGACGACGGATCCTTGCACATTTTTGATGGGAGGGACCGTAGCCCAGTTTGGAGAAGCTCTCCATCAGCGGCTGAAGCTGCGAGTCACTTGGTGCAATCTGCGGAACGCGACCCAGCCACTGGGTCGGTGCCCCGGTTGTGACCTTTCAAGGCATCTTCGAGCCGACGGACCGCCGTTGCGCGATGTTTCCGGTGCTGTATCGTATGATTGCGTAACGAGTTCCGGCGGGTTTTTGATTCGCCTCTGCTCCAGTCAATCGCAATGGAGGAAGCCGCTCATTGATCTCCAAACTGCTGCGCGTTAAACCCATGTCGATGCTCACCGAGGAAGCGGGCGAGCAGGGTCAGCACACGCTGAAGCGCTCGCTGGGAGCCGTGAACCTGGTGACGCTGGGCATCGGCGCCGTGATCGGCGCTGGAATTTTCACGCTCACAGGCCAGGCTGCGGCGTTGCATGCCGGGCCGGCTGTGGCGCTGAGCTTTGTGCTGGCAGGCATCACTTGCGCGTTTGCCGGACTGTGCTATGCGGAGTTCGCTTCCATCATTCCCATCGCCGGATCGGCATATACCTACGGCTATGCCACCCTTGGCGAGCTCGTCGCCTGGATCATCGGCTGGGATCTGTGTCTTGAGTACGCATTCGGCGCTTCCACGGTCGCATCCGGATGGGCTGGCTACTTCAACAGCCTGCTGCAGCAGTTCCACATCTATCTTCCGCCGCAGATTACCGCAACGCCTGGAACCACACTTGTTTTCTACCGCGACCAGTGGACGCAGTTGATGTCCCTGCCCCCGGGTGTCAGCGATTCAGGGCTTCCGCATGCGACTGGCGTGGTCAATCTGATCGCAGTGTGCATTGTCGTGGTTATCACTGCCATCTTAGTCATCGGTATTAAAGAATCGGCAAACTTCAATTCCGCTGTGGTGATTATCAAGGTGTCGATCGTCTGCATTTTTCTTGCGGTTGGCGGCTATTTTCTTTTCACTCATCCCGCGATCGCGAGGATGAATTGGCATCCATTTGTTCCGCCGAAGGATTCGAGCGGAAACTTTGGCTGGGGCGGCATCCCCACGGCGGCCGCATCGATCTTTTTCGCCTATATCGGATTTGACGCTGTTTCCACCGCCGCGCAGGAAGCCAAGAATCCCAAGCGCGATATGCCCATCGGCATCCTCGGATCGCTTGTTGTTTGCACCATCCTTTATATTCTGGTCTCGCTTGTGCTCACCGGTCTGGTGAGCTACAAGACGCTCAATGTGTCCGCTCCCGTGGCCCTGGCAATTGATGCCACCGGTGTCGGGTGGGGATCGCTCCTAGTCAAAGTCGGCGCGATCTTTGGCCTTGCGACCGTGATGCTTGTCATGCTTCTAGGCCAGACGCGCGTCTTTTACTCGATGTCAAAAGATGGCCTATTGCCCAAGTGGGCCTCCGCTGTGCATCCACGTTTCCGCACGCCCTGGATCACTACGATCGTCTTTGGTTCCTTTGCCGCCATCATGCCCGGACTCTTCAACATCGCTATCCTGTCCGAACTCGTCAACATCGGTACGTTGCTAGCGTTCACCATCGTTTCGGCAGGCGTGTGGGTATTGCGAGTTCGTCATCCCGAATTGGAGCGTCCCTTCAAGACTCCACTGGTTCCACTCGTGCCCATTCTCGGCATTCTCTCCGCTCTTTATCTCATGTCTCACTTAATGCTTTTTACGTGGGAGGTGATGATCGGCTGGCTGATCTTCGGGTTGATCATTTACTTTGGCTATTCCGTGAAGCACAGCAAGGTGCAGAAGCTGGCCAAGGCGCAGGTAGCGGACTGAGCGAAGGAATTTTGGAGCAAAAGCGACGGCCTCCCGAGTGGGAGGCCGTTTTGTTTGCGGTGACCTGGTTGAAGCGACTTTACGCGGTTGTCTTCGCGCAGAACTCGTCGAAGGCGCGCGTGAGTTCGGCGGCGATATGCTGCGCGGTGGACTGCTCGATGACGGAACGCTGCATCAAGTAGACGAGCTTGCCGTCGCGCAGGATGGCAATGGCGGGCGAGCTGGGCGGATAGCCCTCGAAGTAGGTGCGGGCGCGATCCGTCGCTTCGCGATCCTGGCCGGCAAAGACGGTGATTTTGTGATCGGGCAAATTTGTAGTGCTGGTGAGCGCGAGGCGGATGCCTGGACGAGCCTTACCTGCCGCGCAGCCGCAGATGGAGTTGACGACGAGGAGCGTGGTTCCGGGCTCCGCCAGTGCCGCGTCCACTTCTTCGGCGGTCCGGGTTTCCTTGATTCCGGCGCGCACCAGTTCCTCGCGCATGGGAATCACCATCAATTCTGGGTACATGTTCGCCTCCGGCAGGAGAAGCTGCCTGTACCCATTTTACGTGTTTGGCGCGCGCGTGGCTAGCGGCCGACCGCGAGGGCCGGCGGGCGAGGTTTACTGCGCAGGTGCACAGCCGCGGTTGCGTTCGATGTTCTGAATCTGCTGCAGCTCGCCAGTGCGCTGCTGGGTGAGCATGGCGCCAAAAGCGGCCCGATTATCGCTATTGGGGAAAACAGCGGCCATCAATGCGGTCCATGCATCGCGCAAGGCGATCCATGCGCGCTCCTCGGCACGGAGTTTTTCTTCGCTTACCGGCGCGTTGGGCGGATCGCCCGGGATGGGCTTCGCCAGGCAGGGCGACGCGATGACGGCGCGGAAAGCCTGATTGAGATGCAGGTCGGCTTCTTCGAAATCGTCCTCTGTAGGCACGGTTGCGTGTTGTTGTGCACTCAGATCAAACGAGAGTTGCTGCTCGAGGATGCGCACGAAGTCCTGATTCTGGTCGTTGGGCGACGATTCGGCATGGGCGGCGGCATAGGCGCGAATCGCGGCGTCGACTGGTTGGGCAGCGGCGTCGAGCTGATCCGCAGTCATGCCCGTAATGTATTGAGCAAGGAGCGGCTCAATGGAATCCTCGGGGACGCAGCCGCGGTTGCGCTCGATGTTTTGAATCTGCTCCAGTTGGTTGGTGCGTTGCTGATTGAGCATGATGCCAAGCGAGGCCTGGTTTGAGCCTGGGAAAAAAGATGCCAGAAACGTGGTCCACGCGTCGCGCATGGCAATCCATGCTTTTTCTTCAGCGCGCAGTTTCTCCACGCTCACGGGGGCGTCAGGCGGATCACCGGGGATGGACTTTGTAAGGCAGGGTGAAGAGATTACGGAGCGAAAGACCAGACCGAGGCGCAGATCGGCACCCTGAAACTGGTTTTGCGGGAAGCCGGGGTTGTGCTGCCGCATGTTCAGATCATTGACCAACAACTGCTCGGTCATGCGCACGAATTCCTGGTCGTGGTCGCCAGGTTCGGAGTCGGCGTGGGCTTTGGCGTAGTCGCTGATGGCCGCATCGACGGGCTTGAGGGCGGCATCGAGCTGATCGGTGGACATTGAGGTGACGTACCGGGCCAGCATGGGCTCGATGGATTCCACGGGGACGCAGCCGCGATTGCGCTCGACGTT
>CAYYKV010000197.1:0-5682 GCA_964468605.1 uncultured Occallatibacter sp.
ACGTTAGGCTCGGCTGCGAGCCGCGCATCACCAGCGTCGGATCCTCGCCGGGCATAAAAGCAAAATCGCGCAGCCGGATCTCGAACCCACCGCCGGTCGGCGGAGTCACTCCCGTATTCACCGTCACCGTGTTCCCGGTCATCGCGGCCACTGTAAGACCGGCAAGGTTGGCCAGCACTGAAGGCGCGATAGGCGCTGGCAACCAGGTGTTAGCCGGCACCGTGGCGCTCGTCTTGATGGCTAAGTCGTCTGCCCAGTCGTTGGCAAACGCGATCTCGTACGCCACTAAGTCCGGGTAACTCGCGCTGTAAGTTACTTTCACCGTGCGTACCACAACTTCCGCATTCAAATTGGTCGAGGGCGCGTTAAGAAGCAACGCGTCGCCGGGCCAAACGTCCGCCGTAAAGTTCGTTCGGTTCCCTCTGTATGTTCCACTCCAAAGCGCGCTTACGCTGGACGCTGCCTGTTCCATCACCAGCGCGGCGTTGCGGCAATCCGCGGAGCTGCGTGCCGGGGGACGAATGGCTGACCCAATCCAGGCAGCCACAGTCGGCGAGCCGGCCAGTGCCAGCGCCTGTTGGCTGGCGGAGTTCACCGCGCGGCCTACCGCCCGCCCAACCGTACGATAACTCACTGCGATCTGCTCGCCTGCAACCGGAGTGTAGCCTGTGTAGAACGTGACTTTTCCGGTGCGTTCCAGATGGCACTCCGCGGCTTCGGCGGTTGTGCCAACCCTTCGCGTGTAGGGTCCGCCAGCCGGTGGCGTACTTATGACCCAGCCTGAACCTAAGTTCTTCAGGTTTACTGCGCGAATCGTACCGATTAAATTGATACTACTCGCGGGCACCACTTGGCACGAGCCCGGCAGATAAGCAACAGCCCCGTCATACAGCGTGACTGGAGTCGCGCCGACTCCATTGACAAACTCCTGTATCTCCATCTGGATCTTTCCAGAAGCGATGGCCCATTCACCCCCGGCCGCAATGAGCCCTTGATCTCCAAAGGAGTAATAAATCGCCTGCGCGCGATTACACTCCGGACAATGGATGCGCGCACGAAGCGTATATTCGTTGGTCGGGTTCAATGCAAACGTGATTCCCGCTGGAGTACCCCCCACGACTGGCTGCAAAGTCACGGCCCCGGTGCCTTGTTGCGCAGTAACCTGAAAACCCGCCGTGCAACTCGCCGCTGTCAGCAGGTCGGTAAAGAATCCTGCCACGATGCCGGTGCTGCCCGGAGACAGTTTCACTCCCACTGCTTCAAGCAGCAGGGTTCCACCCATTTCGATGGGATCGATCCACATCAGCAGCGTCTGCCCGTCGATCCCGTTGCCGCCGTTCATCGCCAGGCCGCCCGCGCCAATCGTTAGATAGCCCGTTCCCTGAGAAAACTCCCACACCGTCTCGTTGATTTGTGGCTCGTTAAAGAGCTCGCTGATAATTGTGGATTTTGATGTCGAGGGAAAGTATGGGTCAGCTGTCAGATAGAACTGCGTTGTTGCTCCGTCGCCGAGAAAGTACTCCGTAACATACGCTACCGGCTCATTCTCTCCGCAAACGGTCACGTCGTTGGCCAACGCGCGCTTAACACTTGACGTAAAAGCCAGGTTGCCGAGGTTTAGACTGCCGTCGGTTTCGTTTAGGGGATGCACCGTTGTCTGTACCGAAGACAGCGTGATTGCGCCGCCCAGTGCGCGATACGCCGCGCGGGCAATGTCTGCCGCCTCCCCGGCGCTTTTGCTCCAATTTGCTCCTGGTTCCGGCGTGAAGTTCCCCACCAGGGTATTCAGTGAAGGCGTCCGCAGGGATGTCGATCCAGTGTGGGCCACAAGGGCAGCGAGCAACGTCCCCGCATCCTCCTCGGCTAATCCTGCGCTGGGCGGCATCAGAACTTGGTCGAGCAATATCTCATCGCTCACAGCCTGAATCGCCAGCCGGTAGCGCGGCCCTTCAAGGGCCACTCCCGCATACTCCGGCAAGGGAGCTGCGGCAATGTAGCCGGTGAAATACACTGTCCCGTCATCCCCGGTCATCGATACAGATTGAAAGCGCGCTGGCATCGCAAGGCTGCCATTGACCGGCAAGCTCAACCATAACTCGCAGACAGACGGTGCGTTCAGCTTTCGCTCGATGGTCAATGGACGCACGGTGTCGAGCGCAGCCGTGTAATCTTGCCCTTGGATTTCTATCTTCATCGCAACTCTCTGTCTGGTAACTCAGATTCTTTAGCGTGTGTCACACAAGTGCGTTTGCCGCTGGCAGAAAGCTCCGGTAACACGCTACACGTTCTCCATCCAATGGATCCGTCACCGGCAGCGCCAGAAACTGCCCCTTGAGCAGTACGCGCGAATGTCCACCTTGATTCTTTTGATTGAGCGGCGAAACAGCTTCCTCTGCTCCGGCCATAGCTTGCAGTCTTGGATAGTGGAAGAAAATCCTCTCTCCCTGGCTGCCTTCCATCACAAAGAGTCCTGACCACTCCTGGTAAAAGCTTCCGCCTTCTCGATCAACAAATCCGGTCACTGTCTGCACCTTGGCGCCCATTGCAGGAACGCCTCCCGGCAACGGCTCGGCCAGAGTCAGCCCATTCGCGGTCACTTGCGACACCAGCGCGACATTGAATGTTACGCGTCGCACGTAGTCCACATCCGTAAGCGCCTGGCGTAAGTACGCGCCGGCTACGGGCGTGCCCACATAGCCGGTCTGCCCGGCGTAATCCACATCGACGGCAATGATCGCGCCGGGTGTGAATTTAGCCGCGTCAGCGAGCGCAAGCACGATCGATGTGCTCGTTGAACCGCTTTGCGGAATGACTGCGGGCGATGCTTGCGCTCCATCGGCTGCAGGAGCCGCGCCATTCGCCGGCGCAAGGATGTTCATATGTTGCGAACCGGTCGCCAGACCCATCGTTAACTTCGTCCAACTTAGGAACTGAAGACTTACTTGCGCTTCAAGCGTCTCGCGCACCTGTTCGAGGGGCGCGGCGGGAATTCCGGTCATCAGCGGCGCTGATTTACTCGCCGACTTGCGCACAAAATCCTGCACCCATCCCAGGTTGATCCACGGTGCCGGCGGGGCATCGAGACTAAACCGGCCCTGTTCCGAAGGATCGAAGAGAACGGGCGTTTGCGCAGCGCGATTCACTGGCGCAAAAAAAGCACGCACCCTTCGCGCCACCGGCGCCGGAGCGGAAAACCAAGTTGCGGCCATTTACTCCCCCTGCTCCTGGTAGCTGTAGACCAACACCGTCGCGCTGCGGCTCAGCCGGTCGCGCTGGGTAACGATGGGCGAGAACACTGGTTCATCCCAGAAAACCTGCGTCAGCATCGCGGCCGGCGGTGTGGCGGCGTAATTCAACTTTGGCGCGTAGAAAGGCTTAATCATCGTCATTAATTCCTCGTCCATCGCGCTCAAAGCCCGGCCGCGGTCCAACCCACCGAAACTCTGCGTTCCGCATGTCTGGTAGACCACTTCGCATTGCTCCCCAGTCATTGTCGACGCGAGATCCATATCGATCGCCAGGCCGAGCCACCGCAGCACAAACACATCGCTCGGGAACTGGCTGAAGGGAGCTTCTGCCTCCTCCACCAAAATTCCCGGCCTTACAGTGCCACGCACCAGGATCGTTCGCTGCGGATTGATCTCGGTGAGCCGCGTGCGCAAAGTCATATAAAAAGAATCTTTCGCATTCTGCATGGAGTTCTCGCTTCTCAGTCCTGGGTTCTTTGCTCCCGACACTTAGTGCCTGGTTCTTAGTTCGCGGCTAGCGCTTCATCCCACTGCAAACTGCGAACTAAGAACTGTGAACTGTGCTTTTACACCGCCTGTTGCCGCGCCTCGCGCAATAGCAGCCGGTAGAGATACACCTGGCCGAAGGCTTCGTTCGAAGCGATCGACTCAATCAGATAGTCTTGCCCAGCAACGGTAACCGCCAAAGTCATGGCGAACAAAGACTGTGCCGACGGCAAATCGAGTGTGTTGATCTGTTGCTCCACGCTCGTCGCCGACACCAGCAGCTCCCACTTCGATTCGCCGCCTTCCTGCCATTGCGGCCGCAGCTTGCGCATCAGCACCGGGCTCACCGGAACATCGGCAAACGTGGTCGCCACCAGGCCCACCTCCGACATGCTCGTGTCCGTATTCGTGCCTGTCACGCGCAGAAGGGCCGTCGTCCCAGATGCGCTGCGCAGCAGCGCGTCGGCCAGCATCTGTGGCGCGCCCCGCGGGTTACGCGGCGCCGTATCGCTCATCGCTCACCCCAGCCTGTTCGCAACGTACGGATTCAGCCACGCCTGCACCGTCTCGTCGATCAGCGAACTTGAGAAATACTTGATTTGCATCGTGTCGATTCTGCTCATGCTCGCGTTCAGCGCCGGCGTCGCCTGCGCATTGCGCACAATCTGCGCGCACGCCGACTTCACGTCGTCGCCGATCGTCGCCAGACCCGCCGTATATGTCGCCTGCACTTCGTTAAACGGCAGTCCCAGAACATTCCACGGCAGCGTCAACTCCCCGGTGTTGGGGTCGAAGTCCACAAGCGTGGCATCGATCGATGTCCATTGTCCGGGCAGCGCAAACGCCCATGCGATCTCGATGAGCGGCTCCTGCGGAATTTCTCCGCGCCTTGGCCTTGCGTATCGCCCTTCGAGACTTACCATCGGCGTCGTCGACGGCGCCAGTGGCGCCAGCGGCAGATAGCTCAGCCGCACCGTCTGCGCCCCGGCCGTTACGCGCAGCCGCTCCGTATACTGAATTACGTTCAGATCGGGCCGCCTGCAGTAACTGTTGATCAAGGCCGTCGCGGCCGTAATCCAGTCCGCTGTGGTTCCGGCTGGCAATCCATAGTTCATGTAATCCGCTGGCTCGAGATATGCCATCGCGCTTCCTTTCAAGGGTTCCAGTTATCAGTTGTCAGTTATCAGTCGACGAGCCGCGCCACAAAGCGTCCGCCATTTTCTGATGGACCGCTCGATTCGCAAGCTGACAACTGACAACTGACCACTGACAACTGTTTTTGTTTACCGGTCGACCAGCACCTGATAGTGAGCGAAATTCGCGCCCTTCACCACCGGAGCGCCGAATTTGACCGCCACGTACTGGTAGGTCAGCGAGTTCGGCAGCCCGAGCTGGAACACGCGCGGCGTGGGATCGCCCAGCCAGTGATACTCGATCAGATCTTCGGTCACGATGTAGGCGGGAAGCACTGCATTACCCGTTCCCGGCGTGCCTGTATAGCTCAGGCTCCAATCCGGAATCAACGGCAAATCGCCGGCCTGCGTCGAAAGCATCTTCACGCGGAAGCCGCCGGTAATCTGGTCGGTGTTCAGCACCACGTTGTACTCCGACTTCATCTCCTGGTCGATCAGGTCCAGCAGCACCGGGTTGGCATAGACAGCCGTGGGCCGCACCTGGTAGCCGTTGTTGGCCACCATCTGCGCCACCGTCGTCTTGATCGTGTCCACAATCTTCATGGAAGTGGTCACGGTCACCGAGTTGCCGCCGGCCGCGATCTGCCCCGCGCAGCCCATGTACTGCGTGGTCGTGGGTGCGCTCAGGCTGGTGTCGTTGCCGTTCCACAGAGCCACGTCGTGCGCCACCATCACGCCGCTCACTGTATCTACTAGGTCCTTGGCCTGTAGATAGGCGAACTGCTTCTGCTGGTCGCCCAACTCGATGTCGAAGA
>CAYYKV010000198.1:0-5626 GCA_964468605.1 uncultured Occallatibacter sp.
CCCAAGATGAGATCTCCCTGAAGGGCCCAGGAAGACGACCTGGTTGATAGGCTGGAGGTGGAAGCGCAGTGATGCGCGTAGCTTACCAGTACTAATCGCCCGTTTGGCTTTACCATAGAATTAACTCCGCGCAGTACATATCGCGGATGCTCTTCTGGAAAGCCTTGTACCCCAATCTATTTTTGTTTTGATCTTGTTGGCGCCAGTTTGTTGTCCGTGTTCCTGACCGGCCCGGGAGAAACCATCCGGGACAAATCAGATGTCGCGGCCCACTGCGGGGAACCACCCGCCAAGCGCCACCCAAGTTGAGGCGTCTTCAAGGCGTGAGTCTTGAGCCGAAATCCTGAGTCCGCCACAGCGGACGAAGGATCTCGTAGCCTCTGTCACTTTGCCGGTGACCATACTGCGAGGGATCACCCGTTCCCATCCCGAACACGGAAGTTAAGCCTCGCTGGGCCGATGGTACTGCACGGGCGACCGTGTGGGAGATTAGGTGATCGCCGGCAATTATTTCAAACGCAAAAAGCCATCCGCTTCGGCGGATGGCTTTCTTGTTTGTGCCGAAGCTCTTTGCCGTCCTATTCCACTGTGACACTCTTCGCCAGGTTCCGCGGCTGATCCACGTCGCACCCGCGGCGCACTGCGATGTAATAAGCCAGCAACTGCAGCGGCACAATCTCAATCAGCGGCGCCAGCAGTTCCGGCGCGGGCGGAATCGCGATCACGTGCTCCACCAGCCCGCCGATCGTCGTATCTCCCTCGGTCGCGATCGCGATCACGCGGCCGCTGCGCGCCGTCACTTCCTGAATGTTCGAGAGCGTTTTCTCATAGCGCAGCTTCGATGCGGGATCGCCCTTGTCGCGCGTGGCCAACACGACAACCGGCAGCGTCTCGTCAATGAGGGCGTTGGGGCCGTGCTTCATCTCGCCGGCCGGGTATCCCTCGGCATGGATGTACGAGATCTCCTTCAGCTTCAGGGCGCCTTCGAGAGCAATCGGAAAGTGAATGCCGCGGCCCAGGTAGAGGAAATCGCGCGCCGTGGAAAACTCTTTCGCCAAATTCTCGCACTGCGCCGAACAGCCGCGCAGCGCTTCCTCGATTTTTACCGGGAGGCGGCTGAGCTCCTCAATCAAAGCGATGGACTGCGCTTTGTCGAGATGACCCCGCAACTGCCCCAGCTTCATCGCCAGCAGGAACAGTGCGACCAACTGCGAGGTGAATGCCTTCGTGGAGGCGACGCCAATCTCGGGGCCGGCGTGGGTATAGATAGCGCCGTGCGCCTCGCGCGCCACCATCGCGCCGACCACGTTGCAGATGGCCACGGTCTTTGATCCGAGAGCCTTCATCTCGCGCTGGGCGGCCAGGGTGTCGGCGGTCTCGCCGGACTGCGTAATGAGCAGCCCGAGCATGTGCGGCCCGGCGATGGGATCGCGATAGCGGTATTCGCTTGCGTAGTCCACGTCAACGGGCAGTCGCGCCAGGCGTTCGATCATGTACTTGCCTGTGAGTCCGGCGTGCCAGCTCGTTCCGCACGCGGCGATGCTGATGCTCGCGGCGCGTGCGAGCTCTTCGTCAGGGATTTCCATCTCGCCGAGGAAGACTTTGCCGGAGTCGAGCGAGACGCGGCCCAGAGTGGTGTCAGTGACGGCGCGCGGCTGTTCAAAGATTTCCTTGAGCATGAAGTGCTTGTAGCCGCCCTTTTCCGCTTGGATTGGATCCCACTGGATGTGCGTAAGCTCGCGCTCGATGGCGTTGCCGTCAAAGTCAGTGAGCTTTACGCCCGCGAGCGTGAGAATCGCCAGATCGCCGTCGGCAAGGAAGTAGACATTGCGCGTGTGGTGAAGAATCCCAGGGACGTCGCTGGCGACGAACGATTCTCCTTCGCCCACGCCGATGATTACAGGGGGACCGAAGCGAGCGGCGACGATCTTGTCAGGTTCGGCGGACGACAAAACGCCGAGAGCAAACGCGCCCGTGAGCCGCTTGACTGCAGTGCGCATTGCGACTTCGAGCGGAATGGGCTTGCCCGCGGCTTCAGCGTCCTTCTGGATCTGTTCGATTAGGTGCGCAATGATTTCGGTGTCAGTCTCGGTGACGAACTTGTGGCCCTGCGCGGTGAGCTCGCGCTTCAGTTCGAGATAGTTTTCGACAATGCCGTTGTGCACGACGACGATGCGGCCGGTGCAGTCGCGGTGCGGATGCGCGTTTTCTTCGGTTGGGCGGCCATGCGTGGCCCAGCGTGTGTGGCCAATGCCGAAGGTTCCGTCGAGCGGGTGCTCACGCAGCACGTCTTCAAGGTGCGACAGCTTGCCGGCGGCGCGGCGCAGATCGAGCTTTTCGCTCCCGGGATGGCCAACGGCAATTCCGGCCGAGTCGTAACCCCGATATTCGAGACGCCTTAGCCCCTCGATGATGACTGGAACGACCTTCTTCGGTCCGACGTACCCGACGATCCCGCACATGTGAAGATTCTACAAGGGCAAGAGGCAGTGAGCGCAGGAGAGCTGTGATTCGTGGTAGGTGGCTGGAGGTTAGAGTTCTCTGGTCCTCCGCTTGGATTAAGTTGTCCCCCTATCCTGCGCCTGCCAGCTTCAAGTAATCCGGCTCATCAGCAATCGTTCGATGCCGAAAGGAGCGCACGATCTTCCGCTCCTTGATAAAGAACACGCCCGGCATCTGGTCCGCATCTTCCCTAATCATGCCAATTCCATACTTGAACATCGCGCCCTTGAGCCAGCCCTTCCAGACTGTTGGATTGAAGAAATGCAAAAAGGGGTTGTTGCGCGATAAGCGAAAGGCGGGAAGCTGATACAGTGTCGCCTGGGGATTGCTGATCCTCTCAATGTCGGAGAGATAATAGTAGTCGAAGTAGGGTTTCGCCCGCTCCGGAGAGCCGAGATGCACAAAGACGGGGCGCACACCTTTGGCCTCGATCTGCGGCCGCACCTGGGAAACGCGGTCCAGCGCTTGCGCGCAAAAAGCGCATGCAAAGTGGCGCAGAAAGATGAGCAAAACCGGCGATTCATCCACCAAATCGAGCAGCGACCGGCCTGTCTCGGTATGAAACCCGCGCAAGGAGTCTGCGAGATTTGATCGCTCAGTTGACGGAGGGATTTCGATAGCCACTCTATTTACTCCGCTTTCGCCACGCCCGTGGGAGAGGTCGATTATAGACCCATGTCGACTGAGCTTACTCTCAGAACCTAGACTGCTCGGCCTGCTGCTGCGCCGGACGCCCAAGCCCACTGAAAGTTGAATCCGCCCAGGTGACCCGTGACGCCCACCACCTCTCCGACGAAGTAGAGCCCGGAAAGGTTACGGCATTCCATGGTCTGCGCCGACAGTGCGCCCGTGCTGACACCACCCGCAGTCACTTCCGCCTTGTCGTAACTTTCCGTGCCGCTGGGCGTGAACGCAAAGGAATGCAGTCGGCGCTCCAACTGATCAAGCGCGTGATTCGTCCATCTCGCGGGAGCAGACACTTCGCTCAGCAGATCGGCCAGCCGGGACGGGAGATGGGCGCGTAGCGCCGCCTTCGCAGCCGCCGGATCGCGTGGTGCGTTCACAGCTCGCAACGGTGCAAGCAGGTGCTGCTCGGGCGCCCAGTCGATGAGGATCGCTTCCGGCTTTTTCCAGTAGGACGAGATTTGCAGGATGGCGGGACCGCTGAGGCCGCGATGCGTGAAGAGCATTTTCTCCTGAAAGCTACGCTTGCCACAGGCCACAATTACCGGCGCGGAGACGCCGGCGAGACGAGCGAAATGCTCATGATCTGCACCGGAGAGCGTGAGCGGGACGAGCGCCGGGCGGCAAGGCTCGATAGGAATCGAAAACTGGCGGGCAACGTCATAGCCTAATCCTGTCGCGCCCATTTTTGGAACGGACAGGCCGCCGGTGGCGATGATGAGCGCGGGGGCCGTGAATACGCTGTTGCCGGCGACGATGGTGAACGCTCCGGATGAATCGTCGCGGCGCACCTCGGAGACTGCCGTGGAGAGGAGCACACGGACGCCCGCATCGGCACATTCTCGCATGAGCAGATCGACAATTTGCTGCGCCGATCCATCGCAGAAAAGCTGGCCCAGCGTTTTTTCGTGATACGCGATGCGGTGCTGCTCGACAAGGCGGATGAAATCGGCAGGCGTGAAGCGCGCGAGAGCCGATTTGGCGAAGTGGGGATTGGCGGAGAGGAAATTGCCGGGCTGCGTGTGCAGGTTGGTGAAATTGCAACGGCCTCCGCCGGAGATGAGGATCTTCTTACCCGGCCGCTCGGCGCGTTCGAGGACTGCGACACGGCGTCCGCGACGGCCCGCTTCGATCGCGGCCATAAGGCCCGCAGCACCGCCACCGAGAATGAGGACATCGAAACTTTGGGAATTCATTGCGTCAGCTTCAATGATTAGAGCATCCGGATGGTGGATGGCGCGGAGTCGTCACCGGGAAGCTGCGATGGGTTGAATCTGTGCGAAGATAGTTGCATCGATCGCGCGTTCCCCTTGCGAGGAGGTTCCCATGCGAATCAGGAAAAACGCTGCCGCGCGCGGCGTGTCGCGGGTGGTGCTGTCGCTTGTGTTGCACGGAGCCGGATTGGCGGTGGTGCTCTGGATGGGAGTGCTGACGGGAGCCAGGGTAGTGGAGCGGGCCAACGGCATGACCGTGGCAGGGGTTGAAGTGGCGGGCGGTGCGCATGCCGTGGAGATGCGGCTGCCGTCGAGGCTGACCGCAGCGGACACAAACAATCCGGAGCGGTATCAGGACGCAGCAGTGCCGCCGGCGTTGACGATGAGACAGTTGCGGCCGCGAAATGATACGGGAGGCGGTACGCCGCCGACACCGCATGAGGGCGAAGGGCGAGGCAATGCTGCAAATGGGAACGGGAGCGACAACGAAGATGCGCGGCCGGCTTTTCCGGTGTTCGCGCCAAAGCCGGCAGTGACCGACGGTGCGCTTTTGCCGGCGGCTGAAAAGAAGATTGTGGTGGACGTGAAGGTGGACGAAGAGGGCGCCGTGGTGAGCGAGACCCTGGTGAAGGGATTGGGGAATCGGCTGGACCAGATTGTTTTGGACACAGTGAAGACGTGGCGCTTTCAGCCGGCGACGGTGAATGGCAAGCCCGTGGCGACCGAGGCGGAGATCGTGTTCCCGTTTGACCTGCAGTATCCGGTGGATGGGTAAAGGCAGTGGTTAATGATTAGTGATTAGTGAATCGAATCCCCGGATCGTTTTGCCTACGATGTTTTGCCGGGGACGTGCCATAGGTGCTGCATCTGCTCAAGGGAGCGGCCCTTGGTTTCAGGAACGACGGTCCCCATGAATACGGCGGCGAGAATGCCCATTACGCCGTAGATCCAATAAGCAAAGCCGTGGTTGAAGTGGTCAACGAGCCAGGGATTCTTGTCGAGAATGGGGAAAGTCCAACTGACGAGATAGTTGGCGATCCACTGCGCCGCGACGGCGACGGCCATCGCTTTGCCGCGAATCTGGTTGGGGAAGATTTCGCTCAAGAGCACCCACGTGACTGGCCCCCAGGAGACGGCGAAGCCTGCGGTATAAACCAGCATCGATACGAGGGCGACCATGCCCTTGCCGCCGAGCCAGAAGTCGGTGCCGAGGGAGATCATGCTGA
>CAYYKV010000199.1:0-5618 GCA_964468605.1 uncultured Occallatibacter sp.
CAGGCCATTGTCAGCGCCGCCCGAACGGGCCGCATCGGCGACGGCAAAATCTTTATCAGCCGCCTCGACGAAGCCATCCGCATTCGCAACGACGAGCGCGGCGAAAACGCTCTGTAGCCTGATTCACGCGCACCTGCACTCTTGTTTCCGCAGCGCGGAGAGTGTTGTTGTGTCGCAACGGCCTAAAGAAAACACAGCCATGATTCCCCGATTCGTCATCGTCCTTGGCATCATCCTCTGCGCCGTGTCCTGCCTGCCCGCGCAGGATACGCGTAGCGTCATTGAGCCGTCCTTCCCGCAGCTTTGCACCACGCTCGACGCTCAACTGCAAACCAGCGGCCGCTCCCTGGCGCCGGCAGACGAGCAAAAGCTCGACACCGCCCGCATTCAAAAAGCGATCGACAAGTGCGGCAGGGGGCGGGCTGTGATGCTCCGCGTCGACGAGACCGACAATGCATATCTCAGCGGTCCGCTGGAACTCAAACCCGATATCACGCTGATTCTCGGCCCCGGCGTCACGCTCTTTGCCTCGCGCGATCCCGCTCTCTTCGCTGTTTCGCCCGGCAGTTGCGGCATCGTCAGTCACGATGCCGGCCCGCGCGGCTGCAAGCCCCTCATCTCCGTCGACCACGCGCCGAACTCCGGCGTGATGGGTGACGGCGTCATCGATGGCCGCGGCGGCGAAAAGATGATCGGGTCCGAGTACTCCTGGTGGGATCTGGCCGAACAGGCGCGTGCAGGCGGCGTGCAACAGGTTCCCCGCCTCATTGTCGCCAATGACTCCGGCAACTTCACGCTCTATCGGATCACGCTGAAAAACTCGCCCAACTTCCACGTCGTCTTCAATCACGCCGATGGCTTCACGGCGTGGGGGCTCAAGATCGATACGCCGCAGCGCCTGGCCCGCAACACCGATGGCATCGACCCCGGCGACGGCGCTAAGAACATCACCATCACCCACAGTTACATTCGCGCTGGCGACGACAATGTCGCCATCAAGGGCGGGCCGGGCGGCGCAACCAACATCACCATCAGCCACGACCACTTCTACTGGGGCCACGGAATGTCCATCGGCAGCGAGACCAACGGCGGCGTCAGCAGGATTCGCGTCTTCGATCTCTCGCTCGACGGCCCCGACAACGGCATCCGCATCAAGTCCAACGGTTCGCGCGGCGGCCTTACTGAAGACGCGACTTACGACGACGTTTGCATTCGCAACTCGCCCAATCCCATCACGCTGGACACGGCCTACTCGGCCAATGGCCCGCTGCAAGGCGATTCGCCGCCCACCATGCGCGGCATCACGCTGCACAATGTTCGCGTCTCAGGCGGCGGCAAGATCACCTTCAATGGCTACGACCAAACCCATCGCATCGCCGCCACGCTGGATGGCGTTCAGATCGTCGATCAGGCGACGTATACCTACGAAGTGAATCATGCGGACCTGACGCTCGGCCCCGGCGCAACCAATCTCGAGCTCCCCGCCGCCGCCGATTTGACCAAGAACGACTCAACCGTCAAGGGAACCCCGGCCGAAGGCAACCCTGCCTCCTGTGCCGACAAGTTCGTTCCGTTTCCGCAATAGCAATGGCATAAGTCATCCGCTCATACGCCGGGCTTTGCTGGGAATCATTCTCCCGCCGGCTGTTTTCCAGGATGAAAAGAGAGAGAACCGCTATAGAACATCTCATCGATTCCCGGATTGCTGGGCACGATGAAGGCATTCGAAAAATGAAGCCAGCCTGCGCCTGCGCGTAAATCCCATCGATGATTCAGCCGGAGTTGGACGCCGATGCTTTGCTGAAGGCTGAAGTTCATGTAAGAGGCGTACTGCGACACCGCTTTCCGGTTGAAGCCGATCAACCCTCCCTTAATGGTGTAGTAGGGTTTCCATGCTTTGCCGTCTCTCCACATCATGCGCAGGCCGCCCGGTGATATGCCGACGCCGTGGAGCGTCGTGAACGTCGAACTCAGCCGATTTCCCCACACATCGGTTTGGCTCGGTTGCTTGAGAATGACAACCGGGAGAATCTCAGCCACGTAATCCATGCGAGCACCGATGAACTTTCCCCATGAATGTCGGTCATACTCCACTCCTGCGACGTACAGATAGCTCCACCAGCTGTTCGCAAAGATGTGGAAGTGACCGAAGGAATTGAGATCTTCAAATTGCAGCTCGCTCTCGACCGGGGTTCGCTCATGCGCGCTTGCCTGTGTGAACGAAGACCGGCCGAGGAGGGGAGTCCAGACCAGGCCGGTCGAAATGCTGCCGAAATTGTGCGGCAAACCCGGCACTCGGAAGGGATCCAGACTTCCGGTTTGCTCAAGAGCGAGATTCTCGTAGCGATAGTCTCCCTGGATGCGAAGGGCAAAGTGCTTGTTGAGCGGGGTGTCGACACCGCCGCCAAGCAGCGTAGAGAACGAGGCTGATCCGCCCGCCACCGCGTTCGGTCCCCAGTCGCGATTCATTCCCAAATAGCCGAAGAGAGCTTCAACGAACAACCCTTCGCGATGGAACGTGCGCTCGTATTGCCCGCCTCCCATGATCGAGAGGGCATGCTGCTGTGCGCCAAGATTGGTCCCGGTGTAGCGCAGGACGTCGATTTTGGCGCGCAGGCCGTGCCACGCTGGAAGTGCTACGCCGGCGTCCCAGCCGTTCAGTCCGTTCTGCGATTCGGGTATTCCGTTGAAGGAGTTAGACAAGCGTGTGTAGCCGCCATAGATCTGGAGCGGAGGGGAGGCCTGGGCGGCAAGAGTGGGAGCGCACGAAATCGCGGCGAGGGCGAGCAGAACACGGGGGAGCATTCACGACCTCAGGACAATCATTAATGAGAAATCGATTGCTTAAAGAACGAGTGACCGTTCATGGCACAACAAGCGAACCGCCCATTGACCGAATCGTTCTCGATTCTCATACTCGCGAACGGCGGGGCGACGAGCGATGAGCCACAGAGGAAGGTCATGCAAAGTCCCTCTGGTTCTGATCTCCGATTGTACGTGTCTCTCAGTTGCATCCAGGCGGAATTTTCCATCGTCCGTTCCTGGTTGCTAACCCAGCCGGCAAACCTCCAAACGCTGGGTGCCCCCGGTCCCTCGCGTTCGGGGACCGGGGAAAGCATCCCTGCCGGCGCGCTGACTCGCTGACGCCTGACCTCCGACCCCTCACTTCACCGGCACGCGCACAACAATTTGATTGCCGGCCCGCACCACCATTCGCGAAAACGACTCGTCGGCCACGTTGGCGAGCGAAACGTAGCCTCCATTCAGGGCCGTCACGTCGCCGTGCATCTTCGCAGTCGCATCGGCAGGCACGCTGAAACTGATGCGCACATCGGGCCGCCCGTCGCCATCCAGATCGACCTCATCGCTCACGCGCGCTGGAAGCGAATCCGCCGGCTCAAACACAATCTGCACGAATGGCTCAGCGCGCTCGAGCAATCGCGGCTTCACCGTTTGGTAAACCACAATTCGGTAGCCGTCGCGTTGAATCGTCCGCGCAATCGTACCGCCAGAGTACGTGGGGTCGATGTGCAGCCCGGCGTGCGCCACCACGTTGCTGAAACTCTGGAATAGAACAAATGGAACACAGACGGCGATCAGCAGCGTGAGCCCCGCGCCCGTGTAGGCCAGAATCGAAAGAATGCGCGCTCGCATGTGCTCCTCCTTCACTTCCCACAAATCGGTGTGCCCCATCCATCCGCTTTTTTCTGCGGATGGGTGGGATAGCACGAACTCAGTCGCCTCTTCCATCACTTCCATGGCAGCCAGTGCATCATGGTGGCGACGGAATTGGCCAGAATGCTGCCGCCAAACATCGTGGCCATCGCCCAGGCGCCGTAAAGAAACAGCAGCCGGGCGCGCTCCGGCTTCACGGCAACCGGGGTCCCCTTCAGGTGCCACACCGCCGCGTCTTTCTTGCAAACGTCAACGCACGCGCCGCACTTCATGCAGTTCAGCAGCGTCTTTCCCTCGGCGATAGACTCTTTCGAAAGCGCCACGGTGGGGCAGCTTGTCTGGCAAAGCGTGCAATCCACGCATTTTTCCCGGTTGAAGCGAATCTCGAACAGATTGATCTTGTTGAAAATCGATTGAAACGCGCCGAACGGGCAAAAGAAGCCGCACTGCGTGCGTTTCTTGGTCAGGTACGGCAGCACCACCACCAGCCCCACGAACAGCGCGACGAAAATCCCCATTTGGATCGCCGTCTCCACGTTGCGCACCGCGGGAAACTCGGTGACCGCCTTGAACGGGCACAGCCACATGCAATAGACCGGCTCAAAAATCGCCGCCGAAACCAGCACCACGAAAACCAGAATGGCCCACGGCACCAGCCGCAAAATGTGGCTATACCGAACCACAAGTTTGTGCAGCCTGGGCCGCTTGGCGAACGAGGCAAAACCCTCCTCGATTCCGCCGAAGAAACAGGCGTAGCTGCACCACGCTTTGCCCAGCACCAGGGTCATGGCGAACCAGATGCCGATCATGGCGGCGATCGACCGAGGATTGCTGGCGGTAGGCAAAATCGACCCCGGAAAGATGATGGTCCGTGCGAATGCCGCGGGCAGAATGAGCGAAGGCGTCACCATAAAACAGAACGGCGTGTCGCCCGAAACCATGCGGCTGACGGGAATGCTCATCGAGCCGCGCTCGGCGATCAATGACGCAATGAACCCGAACGGGAACAGGAATCCGACCGCGACAAAAAAGATTCTCCGCCAGCGATAAGTCTCGCCCGTGCGCATCATCAGGAAGAAGAGCGTGGTCATGAAGACGATCGTCACTGCCGAGGCGATCCGCAGATCAAGTCCCGACCTCTGGAACGATGGCGTGAACATCAGCAACGACCAAAGCGCGATCGGCAGCGTAAGCAATATCGATCGGCCCACGCCGCGAAACGCCACTGGCCGCCGAAGAGACGAAGATTGGCTAGCCATACATTGTCCTCCCGATCAGGATCGAGACACCGGAGAACCCATACCAGCAGGCCAGCAGAACAGCCACCATACGGGCAACCGTGACAACCGCCGGCGTTCGCTGCACAAATCCCATGGAAAGAAACGGCAGGAACCACACCGCGGTGCCGGCGAAAAAGGCGACAAAGAAAAGCAGCGCCGCCGACAGATGTTCAAGCTGCGCCGCGCGTACGCCCGCCACAAGAAACGGCGGGCAAAGATTGATTCCCGTCAGAAATCCCAGCGCCAGTGCACCCGATCGCAGCGAACGCGGCGGTTCGCCGATCCGCACCAGCCCGTCGGCTGCTCCATGCCGCTCAGAAGCTGGAGCGTGGGCGGAGTTCGCCGCGGCGCATCGCCGGTGCGGCCAGCCAACCGCGTATACCACCAGCGCCGCAGCCAGCAACAACTCAATTCCACCCATCAACCACGTGCGCCCGGTCCACGCACGCTGTATCGACGACCCCACCAGCCACACCGCTGCCGCGAAAACCATGTAACCCGCCAGCCGCGCCGCCAGAAACAACCCCAGCTGCCGGCTGTGACTCCGCACTCCCCGCGGCTGAACCATCATCCACGGCACCACCACCGGCCCACACGTGGCCAGGCAAACCGGCCCCGTTGCGAGTCCCAGCACAAGCGCCTCCCCGGCGCTGGCCGAAAGTG
>CAYYKV010000200.1:0-5599 GCA_964468605.1 uncultured Occallatibacter sp.
CGCCGATGTTCTTGCGCAGCTTGAGCAGGTAGCGGATGGTCGCGTAGAAATCCTCCGCGGTCAGTGTCCGGTGATCGAGATGCGTCGCGTCCTGGTTCTCGTAGAGCTTAATGTTGAACTTCAGCCTGCCCACGCGCGAGAAATCGTACTTGCGCGGATCGAAGAACATGCCTTCGAAGAGCGCCGTCGCCGTGTCCAGCGTCGGTGGGTCGCCCGGCCGCAGCTTGCGGTAGATCTCAATCAGCGCCTCTTCCGGCTTGTGCACCGAGTCGCGCTTAAGCGTGTTGGAGATGATGTTGCCCACGTCATCGCGGTCGGGGAAGAACACCTCGAAGGTCGTGGCGCACGAAGCCATCACCTTGTGCAGACGATCAGCCGTTAGTTCCACGTTGGCTTCAACCACTACTTCGCCGGTATTCGTGTCCACCACGTCGGACGCCGTCAGCGCGCCATCCAGCTCGGCGGCTTCCACTTCCACCTTCTGGATATTTCCGGCGCGCAGAGCCTTGAGTGCGTGCGGCGTGATCTTGCGTCCCGAGTGCGCGATCTCCTCGCTGCCGTGCTTGATGGCATGTGCCGGCTTGGCGCCCACCAGGTGCGTGCCCTTGGTTGCATCCTGCTGCACTTCCCACATCAGCTTGCCGTCGGCAATATGCAGCCGGTCCACCGTGTAGAAGGTCTTCAGAATCTCCTCATTCGAGCGCAGGCCCAGCGCGCGAAGGAAGATCGTTCCCAGGAACTTGCGCTTGCGGTCGATGCGAACATAGAGCGTGTTCTTCTGGTCGTACTCGAACTCCACCCACGATCCGCGATAGGGAATGATTTTGCCCAGGAAGTAGGTGCGATTGTTGGCCGTCTCGAAAAACACACCGGGTGACCGGTGCAACTGCGAAACAATCACTCTCTCCGTGCCGTTCACGATGAACGTGCCGTTCGGCGTCATCAGCGGAATGTCGCCGAAGAACACTTCTTGTTCTTTAATGTCGCGGATGGTCTTGTTGCCGGTCTCCGGGTCCTTGTCGTAGATGGTCAGGCGCACCGTCACCTTCAGCGGCGCCGAGAACGTCATTCCCCGCTCTTCGCACTCCTGCTGGTCGTACTTCAACTGCAGGCTCACCGGGTCGCCGCACTTGTTGCAGAAGTCGGGCGTGTTCTTGTTGTAGGTGCCGCACTTCTGGCAAAGCACATCGCTCGACATAAACGGATCCGTGATCACCATGGCGCCGCAATGCACGCAGGCCGTGCGCAGGTGGTGCAGCCCCTTCAGGTGCCCGCACTTGCACTCCCAGTTGCCGATGGAAAAATCGACGAAGTCCAGTTGCGAGATGCCGCGAAAGTCCATGATCGGGAATACCGACACAAACACCGACTGCAGTCCCGAGTCGTCGCGCTCGTTGGGCAGCTTGTCCATCTGCAGGAACCGCTCGTAGCTGCGGCGCTGCACTTCAATCAGGTTGGGAATCTGGGTGGCAGTTGGAATCTTTGAAAAATCGAGCCGGCTGCGAATCGCGCGCATCTCGTTGGGCATGTTCACTCCTGAGCCTCGTCGCTCCGGCGCCATACTCGCACCGGCCCGGCGCCCGAGTCTCATTGGCGCCGGTTTGTTGCCGCAAGAAGTCGAAAATACGTAGGAGCGGGTAATAATTCCCCGCTCGCCCGCTGGCGGCAAACGGGAGACTGATTCCCGTTGCCGGAAAGAACCCGGATCAGGCAGGTTCTGTGAGAGCTCGGTCAAAAACGCTTGGTGAATCTTGCCGTGCTTCGGGCAGGTGCGCTAGACTGCGCACAATTGGAAGATGCGAGCACAACGGCTAGACCCGAAATTACGGGAAAAACCGTAAAGAGAAGTTGTGCGCGTAAGGCTGCCGGAGTTTAAGGAATTCCCTCGACAGCACCCCAGGAAGACACGAAAAGCCCGTAAGGACGCAATTCCTCACGAGCGCAGCTCAACGCCTGTGCTCCCTTCCGAATTTTCTTCCATTGCCCTCGCCGATCGCAAAATCCGCTTCCGCCGCGAATTGCCAGCTGCCCGACCATCGTCAGCGGCCACCCCGCCTGAACTCGGGTTGACCATTGACCCAAAAGAACTTAACTCCAACGTCCGCCCTCAAAGATCGATGTCCCTGAGTCGAAGACGCTTGCGTGAACGCCACGCTCCGCAGTTCGCGCCACCCTGCCGCTTCGCCCTGTAGATACGCGGGACGAAACCGCCAAGACGCGCACCCTCTATCTTAGCGCGTCCCGGCGGCGCATGCAAGTCCCCTTCCGTTTTACTCGCCCCGTTTACTTGACCTCGACCGTGGCGACGCCCTCAAACTTCTTCTTGATGGCCTCCGCCTCGTCCTTGGTCGCGTTTTCTTTGATCGCCTTCGGAGCGCCGTCCACCAGGTCCTTGGCTTCCTTCAGACCCAGTGACGTGACCTCGCGTACCGCCTTGATGGTGTTGATCTTATTGGCGCCCGCATCCTTCAGGATGACCTGAAATTCGGTCTTCTCCTCGACCGCCGGAGCTGCTCCGCCCGCCGCCGCGCCGCCGGCGACCATCACCGGTGCCGCTGCCGCCGCCGAAACGCCAAGCCTCTCTTCCAGCTTCTTCACCAAAGCCGCCGCTTCCAGCAGGCTCAGGCTTACGATTTGTTCTTCCAACTGCGCGATATCCGCCATGTCTCTCTCCATTCAATCGTTGAATTTGCGGCCGAGCCAAAAACTCTCGTCCTGAAGGCTGCCCCTCGCAGTGGGAAAGTTTCCGATGCGCCAGACCGCGCACTTTCCTGTCTGCTCTCCAGCCAAAACCTGCTTCTCAATTCAAAGTTAGTAGTGCTTAGTTGTTCTCGTACGGCACTCGACTTTGAACCGCGAACCCTGAACCACGACCGCTATGCGGCGCCAGCAAACTTCTCTTTCTCCACGCCCTGGCCAATCACCACCGCCAAATCGCGGCCCGTCGCATTGATGACCGTCGCCAACCGCTGCGCCGGCGCATTGATCAGGTAGAGTAGTTTCGAGAAGATCTCTTCCTTGCCCGGCATGGTCGCCAGCGCTTTCACATCATCCACGCTCAGCAGCTTGCCGTCCACGATGCCCAGCTTGAAATGGAACTCCGCTGCGTTCTCGCCTGCCCACTTGGCAAACACCTTGGCCAGCGCCACGGGATCGCCCGCCGTAAACGCCACCGAGTTCACGCCCTTCAGGCCCTTCAACGCCTCTTCAACCTGCGTGCCTGAACCGGAAATCGCGGCCAATTTGTTTTTCACCACGCGATACTTTCCGCCCGCTTCGCGAATCACCTTTCGCAGCTCGTAATCCTTGGCCACAGTCAGCTTGCTGAACGTGCCCACAATCGCGGTGGTCGATGAAGCCAGCTCAGTTGCCAGCACCTTCACCTTCTCCGCCTTTTTCGCTTTCGAAATCGCCATCTTCCCGCTCCCTGCCTTTACTTCTTCACCGCCGCATCCGCCACAGCCGAATCCAGCGGAACGCCCGGTCCCATGGTCGAGCTCAGCGTCACGCTCTTGATGTACTTGCCCTTCGCCGCCGAAGGCTTCGCGCGCACGATCGATGTAATCACCGTAGTCGCGTTGTCGATCAGCTTTTGCGGCTCAAAACTCAGCTTGCCCACGGGCACGTGCACCAGGCTGGTCTTGTCGGCGCGAAACTCCACCTTGCCGGCCTTGATCTCTTTCACCGCCGCGCCCACATCCATGGTCACGGTTCCGGTCTTGGGATTCGGCATCAGACCCTTCGGTCCCAGCACCTTGCCCAGCCGGCCCACAACTTTCATCATGTCCGGCGTCGCGATCAGCGCGTCGAAGGCGGTCCAGTTTTCTTTCTGGATCTTCTCCACCATCTCCTCGCCGCCCACAAAGTCCGCGCCCGCCTCGGTCGCTTCCTTCTGCCGGTCGCCGGTCGCGATCACGGCTACGGTCTTGGTCTTGCCCAATCCGTGCGGCAGCACAACAGTGCCGCGAACCATCTGGTCTGCATGGCGTGTATCCACGCCCAGACGCATCGTCAGATCGACGGTCTCGTCGAACTTCGCGTATTTCACTTGCTTCAGGAGATTCACTGCTTCAGGCAGCGGATACGCCGGCTTGTTCACAGCGGCGCGCGCCTTCGCAATATTCTTGCCAGTTGCCATGCTTCCCTCGTCTCCCACCGCTTTTGCCAGCCCGCTTCGCGGAATCCGTTAACCAGGCTGAGCATTCGTCCAAAACGTTGCCCATCCGGCTAGGATCAAAAGCCGTGGTGCTATTGACAGCGCAGAGATTCCCCGACGCGTACCCATTTATGGTAGCGAATTGGCCCACGAAATGCAACCAGGGCGCGCCCCCGCTCAGCGAACCTTCCGCTTTTCTATTGTTGCCGCCTGAACTTCCATGCTACGATTCCCCGCAATTCTCTTCTTCAACTCGCGGAACCCTCAGGAGACCGAATGGACACCGAAACATCCATCCGCATCGTTGCGGGACTCCTCGCCATAGGCGTGTTGTTTATACCCGCAATCTTCTACCTGCTAACCCTCTCGCGCGCGCTCGAGAAGTGCTCGCCCGCTTCGCGAACCATGCAGCCAGGAATGGTGTGGCTCATGCTGATCCCCTTCTTCGGATTGATTTGGAACTTCTTCATTGTGCTGGCTCTTTCCAATTCTCTCGGCAGGGAGTTCCCGGCCCGAGGTGTTACGCAACTCGATCCCGAACCCGGGAAATCGATAGGCCTCCCCATGTGTGTCTGCATGGCTTGTGGAATCATCCCGCTCCTGGGAGTTATAGCCTCTCTCATTGCGCTCGTGCTCTGGGTCGTTTATTGGGTCAAAATCGCCGGATTCTCAAGATTGCTCGATCAGTTTCCAGCCCAGGCCACGGTCCCCACTGTCAATTCGGGATTCTGATTCGCAACCGCAAACACCGCTTTGATTCAGTTCGATGGGCCCCAGCGGCAAGACCTCCGTTCACTTGCGCCTTGATCATGACGTGGTGGATTGGCTCGAGGCGCGGGGCAAAGGCCACCTCACCCGCATGAGCGCCGTCCTTCGCGCTTAGGTCGAAGCCGAAAAGCGTAGCGCGTAAGCTGTCCTCCACCCACATCGCGCAAACGGTACACTAGACTCAGGACCCTGTCCCCCCAGGAATTCACGCTTTGCACCCGCTTCTCGCCGATCTCAATCCCGAACAACGCGCCGCTGTCGAGGCCGCCGAGGGCCCACTGCTCATCCTCGCAGGCGCCGGATCGGGCAAAACCCGCGTCATCACCCATCGCATCGCCTGGCTCATCCAGGAGAAAAACGTTGCGCCCGACTCCATCCTCGCCGTCACCTTCACCAACAAAGCTGCCGGCGAAATGGCCGAGCGCGTCAACGAGCTCTTCGGTCACTCCTCGCTGACGAAACCGCTGATCGCAACCTTCCATTCCTTCTGCGTGCGCATCCTTCGGCGCGACGTCGAAGCCCTGAAGATCAACGGCCAGGGCCTCACCCGCGCATTCACCATTTTTGACGAGAACGATCAATCGGCGCTGGTCAAGCAAATCATGAAGCGCATGGGCCTTGACACCAAGCAGCTCACCCCGCGCACCGTGCAGAGCCGCATCTCCTGGGCCAAAA
>CAYYKV010000201.1:0-5544 GCA_964468605.1 uncultured Occallatibacter sp.
TCTTCAAATGCGCGCGGCCGTCGATGGTGGGCACTTCGACCTTGGCGCCGAGCGCGGCTTCAGCAATGGTAATGGGGACAGTGATCTGAATATCGTCGCCGACACGCGTGAAGACCGGGTTCGTGCCGGTGCGCACGATGAGGAAGAGATCGCCGGCGGGACCACCGTTCATGCCGGCGTTGCCTTTGCCTTGCAGGCGGATGCGCTGGCCGTCGCGCGTGCCGGGCTTGATACGGAAGTCAACGGTTTCAGTTCGAATGACAGTGCCCTCGCCGTGGCAGGTGGGGCAGTCGCTCGAGACGTGGCCGGTGCCATTGCAGCCTGGACAGGTGATGTTGAACTTCATACGGCCGCCCATCTGCGTGACCTGGCCGGTGCCGTGGCACTCGGAGCACTCGGCGCCGCCGGTGCTCGCCTGGCCGTGGCAGGCAGGGCAGCTCTCCTGGCGGTGAATCTGGATGCGCGCCTGGCCTCCGCGGATCGCGGTCCAGAAATCGACCGTGGCCTGGTATTCGAGATCGGTGCCGGGCTGCGGCCCGCGCGGTTGCCGCTGATGCTGAGCGCCGGAGAAGATGCCGGAAAAGATGTCTTTGAAGCTGCCCGAGCCGAAGGGACCCGCGCCCGCTTGCACGCCTGGGTCGCCCTGAAAGCCGGAAAAGTCGAAGCCGCCGAAGTCGATGGGGGGCTGACCGCCGGTGCGCTGCTGACGAGCGTAAGCCTCGGCCTGCGCGGGGTCGATCTGATCAGAGTAGAAGCCGACCTGGTCGTAAACCTTGCGCTTCTTCGCATCGCTCAGGACGTCGTTGGCCTCGGAGATCTCCTTGAATTTTTCCTCGGCGCGTTTATCGCCGGGATTGACGTCGGGGTGGTACTTTCGCGCGGCTTTGCGGAACGCCTTGCGAATCTCCTCGGGCGTGGCCGTCTTCTTGACGCCGAGCGTTGCGTAATAGTCTTTTTGTGCTGTTGTGGCCATGAGTGCTTTCTTATGTCAGATGCGCTTCAACTCCGCGCTACGCGTTACGTTGCATGCGTTTTGCCAACAGCCCGATACCATTCGTCTGTGAGGCCTCATTCGCCTGATCTCCGAACCGTGCTTCTGTCTTCCATCATAAGAAACCGGGGTGAACGGCATCGTCTCCGCCCACCCCGTTCAAGTTCGTCCGCTCGAATGCCGGCTTACTTCTTATCGTCCACGTCGACGTACTCGGCGTCGATGACTTCGCCTTCCTTCTTGGCTTCGCCGGCAGGAGGTGCTCCCGCGGATGCGTCGGGCGGCGGACCCGCCTGCGAGGAGCTGGCTTTATACATCGCCTCGGCCAGTTTGTGGCTGGCGAGGGTCAGCTTCTCGTGCGCAGAGCGCATCTCCGACGTCGAGGGCGAGCCTTCGAGTGTTTTCTTGGCATCGGCGAGAGCCGCTTCGACTTCGGTCTTGTCGGCCGCAGCCACCTTTTCACCCGATTCCTTCAGCATCTTCTCGATGTTGTAGACGAGGCCGTCGAGCGCGTTGCGAGCCTCAATCGACTCGCGCTGCTCCTTGTCCTCCGCGGCGTGGGCGTCGGCTTCCCTGGCCATTTTTTCGACTTCTTCTTTCGAAAGGCCGGAGCTCGAGGTAATGGTGATGCGGGTGTCCTTGCCGGTGGCGTTGTCCTTGGCGGTCACGTTGAGGATTCCGTTGGCATCGATGTCGAACGTGACCTCGATCTGCGGAACGCCGCGAGGAGCCGGCATAATGCCGCCCAGCTTGAACTTACCCAGCGTGCGGTTCTGCCCCGCTAAGGGCCGCTCGCCCTGGAGCACGTGAACCTCAACTTCGGTCTGGTTGTCGGCAGCCGTCGAGAAGGTTTCGGTCTTCTTGGTCGGGATGGTGGTGTTGCGCGGAATCATCGGCGTAGCCACGCCGCCCAGCGTCTCAATGGAGAGGGTGAGCGGAGTGACATCGAGAAGCAGAAGATCCTTAACGTCGCCGGTGAGCACGCCTGCCTGAACGGCTGCGCCAATCGCAACAACCTCATCGGGATTGACGCCACGATGCGGTTCCTTGCCGAAGAGCTTCTTGACCAGCTCCTGGATGCGCGGCATGCGCGTCTGGCCGCCGACGAGAACGACCTCGTGGATCTGGCTGACGGTGATGCCGGCGTCGGATAAGGCCTTCTTGCAGGGCTCGACAGAGCGCTCGATAAGGTCCTCGACCAACTGCTCCAGCTTGGCGCGCGTAAGCTTGCGGACAAGGTGCTTGGGGCCGGAAGCGTCAGCGGTAATAAACGGCAAATTGATCTCGGTTTCGACGGTGGTCGAAAGCTCGATTTTGGCTTTTTCCGCGGCGTCCTTCAGGCGCTGCAGGGCCATCTCGTTGCCCTTGGAAGTGAGGTCGAGACCGTGCTCGGCCTTGAATTCAGAGATGAGCCATTCAACGATGCGCTGGTCGAGGTTGTCGCCGCCGAGGTGGGTGTCGCCATTGGTCGACTTGACCTCAATGACGCCTTCGCCGACTTCGAGGATCGAGATATCGAACGTGCCGCCGCCAAAATCGTAGACAGCGATGGTCTCGTCCTTCTTCTTGTCGAGGCCATAGGCCAACGCGGCCGCCGTGGGCTCGTTAACGATGCGCTTAACATCGAGGCCGGCGATTTTGCCCGCGTCCTTGGTGGCCTGGCGCTGTGCGTCGTTGAAGTAGGCCGGCACGGTGATGACAGCCTCAGTGACCGTCTCGCCGAGGTAGGATTCTGCGCTCTTCTTGAGCTTTTGCAGGATCATGGCTGAGATTTCGGGCGGGGTGTACTCCTTGCCCTGGGCAATGACGCCCACGTGGTCGCCCTGCTGGACCACCCTGAAGGGGACCATCTTCATTTCGTCGGTCACCTCGTTGTAGCGGCGACCCATAAAACGCTTGATGGAGAAAATAGTGTTCTCAGGGTTGGTGATGGCCTGGCGCTTGGCAACCTGGCCGACCAGCCGCTCGCCGCTCTTGGTGAAGGCGACGATCGAGGGTGTTGTGCGCGCACCCTCCTCATTCGGAATGACTTTTGGTTCGCCGCCTTCCATGACAGCGACGCACGAGTTGGTGGTACCGAGATCGATTCCAATCATTTTAGCCATGTTTGTGTTCCTGCCTTTTGGGGACAATCTGACGGGATAGGATGCCAGATTGAGTGATCTATTGTCAATTAATATGATGCAATTTCCGTCAGTCGGGATGCATTTTGGGGCCTGGGGCTGGGAGGAAATTTTATTCGAAAGGGTTTAGCGGTCGACGGCAGCCAGGGCGGCTGCGAGTGCCTCTTCAGGCTCAGGGCGGACGCGGAAGTCGGCAAAGGCTTGGGCGTAGAGAACGCGGCGGTCGGGGGCCAGGACATATGTGGCGGGCAAAATGAGGCGCCAGCTTTGATCCCCGTTCACAAAGGGAATATTGACGAGGATGGAGCGGTAGTAGTCGCGGTGGTATTGGGGGATGGTGTAGGCGAGGCCGAATTGCTCGGCCAGGGCGCAGCCAGGGTCGGTGAGGACGGGAAAAGGCAGGCTGTGTTGGCCCACCATGAAGTCGCTCTGGCGGCTGGTTTGCGGGCCGATGGCGGCGAGGAGCGCGCCGGATTCTCGGAGTCGCGGGTAGAGGTCGCGCCAGGCTTCGAGCTCGGTGACGCAGTAGGCGCACCAGCGTCCGCGAAAGAAGTTGAGGACGAGGGGCCCAAGGCCGAGAAGGTCCGCTGAGCGGACGGGGCGGCCGGAAGCGTCAGGGAGGGTGAACTCGGGGGCGATCTCTCCGACGGGGAGGATTTTTTCCTCGATCCCGGAGGCGAACAGCTCGGCGACGGCGCGCTCGCTGACGGCCATACGCTCGGGCTGGACGAGGTTGCGCGTGTTGGCGGTGATCTCGTCGAGTTGGTCCTGAAGGGCGGTCATGGAATTCTCAGGTTAACGCAGATTCGATGCAGCGAGAGTGACTGACGGCACGATTCTTTCCTGCTTCGCGGCTTGCGGTTTATCGTCCGAAGCGCTGCTTGGCGCCTATGCCACTGAGGCCGCCGCGCATCATCGATTTGGCCAGGCCGCCGCGACCTACCTGCTTGAACATTTTGGCCATCTGGGCATACTGGCGGAGGAGCTGGTTCACCTCCTGCACGCTGGTGCCGCTGCCGGCGGCGATGCGCTTACGGCGCGTACCCGAGATGATCTCGTGGTTGCGGCGCTCGCGGGGCGTCATGGAGTTGATGATGGCCTCGAGGCGGACAAACTGTTTTTCGTCGACCTGGCCGGCGGCCTGCTGCATGCCGGCAAAAGGGCCGACCGAGGGGAGCATCTTCAGAATCGATTCCATGGAGCCGAGCTTCTTGATCTGGCGCAACTGGTCGCGGAAGTCCTCGAGCGAAAAGCCATCGCCGAGGAGGGCTTTTTTGGCGAATTCCTCGGACTTCTTGCGGTCAAGCGTGGATTCGGCTTTCTCGATGAGCGAGAGCATATCGCCCATACCGAGGATGCGGCCGACGATGCGATCGGGATGAAATGGCTCGAAGGCGTCGGGTTTTTCGCCCACGCCGATGAACTTGATGGGCTGGCCGGTGACGTGACGGATGGAGAGCGCCGCGCCACCGCGAGCGTCGCCGTCCATTTTGGTGAGCACGACGCCGGTGAGCGAGAGGCGGGAGTGAAAATCCTGCGCGGAGTTGACGGCGTCCTGGCCGGTCATGGCGTCGGCGACGAAGAGGATCTCCTGCGGGCTGAGAAGCTTTTTGAGGCTCTCCATTTCGGCCATCAAGTCCTCGTCGATGTGGAGGCGGCCGGCGGTGTCGACGATGAGCGTGTCGCAGCCCATGATGACGGCTTCGCGGCGGGCCTCTTTTGCCAGGCGCTCGACAAGAGCGGAGCCGGCGGGCTCGCCCTTCTGGTCGCCTTCGTAGAGGCGGGTATCGACCTGCTGGGCGACGATTTTCAGTTGCTCGCGCGCGGCTGGGCGGTAGACGTCGACCGAGACCAGCATAGGGCGGTGACCGCCTTTTTTGAGCCAGGCGGCGAGCTTGCCGGAAGTGGTGGTCTTGCCGGAGCCCTGCAATCCGGCCATGAGAATGACCGTGGGCGGCTTGGAAGCGAAGTTGAAGCGCGCGGTGTCTTTGCCGAGCAGCGCGACGAGCTCGTCGCGAACGATTTTGACGACCTGTTCCGAAGGCGAGAGCGCGGTGAGGACTTCGGAACCGACGGCTTTTGCGCGGATGTGCTCGATGAGGTCGGTGACGACCTTGAGGTTGACGTCGGCTTCAAGCAGAGCGATGCGAATTTCGCGCAGGGCTTCGGCGATGTTCTCTTCAGTGAGCGTGCCCTGGCCGCGAAGGTTCTTAAAGACGCGCTGCAGTTTGTCGGTAAGGTTTTCGAACATGGGTCAGATTCAAGTTTACCGGAAGGCACTTCGTGCGGCGGGCTTCGGGCGAGTGAATTGCCTGGATCAGCGCGCGAGGCGGGCGGCACTTCGCACGATGTCACTAGACTGAAGTGGAGGGGTAGATGATGGCTGACGGACGCGAGGAGCGCGAAGAGCAGCGAAAGCGCCGGGAACTG
>CAYYKV010000202.1:0-5528 GCA_964468605.1 uncultured Occallatibacter sp.
CAAGGCAATACCGAACTTCCGGTTCGTGCTTTCGCCGGTTAGAAATCGATTTACCAGCTAAAACCAAGGTGCGTGGTGCACACGTGTGCACTCTTACGATTTTCCGTGATCCGGCATCTCCTGTCAATCGTGAAAATGTTTCCAATCTCCCCCTCCTTGACCGTAATATTTCCTCGGTGCTAGGGCTTTTCTGCACACGTTTGCATCTCCCGCAGGATGAAGGCCTTCCGTCGCCCACATGACCCTCTATAAGAGCCCGCTCCACAAAATGACCGTGACCACCCCCACCTGTCTGTGGAACGACTCTGCCTCCGTTGAAGACCTCACTTACTCCATCGCCCATGGCGCAGTCGGCGCTACCTGCAACCCATCCATCGCCGTCGCTGTGCTCAAGCAGGAGCTCACCAAATGGAAACCCCGCATCCTCGAGCTCGCCGCCGCCGAACCGAATCTCACTGAAGATGATCTCTCCTGGCGCATCGTCGAAGAAATCTCCGCAAACGCCGCGCGCTTGCTGCTTCCCATCTTCGAGCGCGAGAAAGGCCGCAACGGCCGCCTCTCCATCCAAACCGATCCGCGCAACTACCGCAACACCGAGGCCATGCTCGCGCAGGCCGTCCATTTCAGTCAGCTCGCGCCCAACATGATCGTCAAAATCGCAGCCACGCGCGCCGGCATCCCTGCTATTGAAGAAGCCACTTACCGAGGCATCAGCATCAACGCCACTGTCAGCTTTACTCTTCCTCAGGCCATCGCAGTTGCTCAATCTGTAGAACGCGGCCTCCGTCGCCGCCAAGCCGAGGGCCTCGACATCTCCTCCATGGGCCCTGTCTGCACGCTTATGGTCGGGCGCCTCGACGACTGGCTCAAAGTCCTCCACGACAAACACAATCTCTCCGTCGATCCCGGCTACCTTGAGTGGGCTGGCGTCGCTGTGTTCAAGAAGGCGTATCAAATTTACAGAGAACGCGGCTACCGCTTGCGGCTTCTCTCCGCAGCCTTCCGCAATCACATGCACTGGAGCGAGTTCATCGGCGGCGACGTCGTCATCTCTCCGCCTTGCGCCTGGCAGCGCCGCTACAACGAGAGCGATATCGAAGTCATTCCGCGCATCGACAATCCCGTCGATCCCCGCATCGTCGACACCTTGCTCGGCAAGTTTCGCGATTTCGAGCGCGCCTACACGGAAAACGGCCTTACGCCTGCGGAATTTGACACCTTCGGCTCAACGCGCCGCACCCTCCGCCAGTTCATCTCCGCCGTCGTCGAGATGAACTCCATCGTCCGCGACGTCATCCTCCCCAACCCCGACACGGAGTGAGAGGACAAAGGGATTGACGGATCCTCGGCCCGTCATCTGCCCGCAAGGGAATTTCCTGAATATGACGCTACGGCCGAATTCGCAGCTGCGAACTCTCCCAATTGTGGCGCCTGAGCCCCGCGAGCTTGGCCGACCCCTCAGCAGGTTTCCTTATTGTCGGTCCTTACGGCACTGGATCGATGCAGTTGATGCCCCCCGCGGGATCCGATTTGAGAACACCAGTCGAGTCAACGCAGAACCCGCGAATTCCGCTCTTTCCTACCACTGCGGGAACCGCAACGATCTCGAAGTTGGTGATCTGGTCTGTGTCTGAATTATTGCCCTTGGAGCAAGCGGTGATTTTGAAAGCGTAGCCGGACTTGTTGCCGGCGGCCAAATCTGCCTCGAGCAACTCAGCGGAGGATGGAGATGGCGGCCCGGAGTGAGGGTCGCCACCCAGCACAGACAGAGAGCAAGCGAAGCCTTTCTCAGGATATGAGGCCTCGTACTGAGTCTCAGCCGAAAAGATCGTGCGCAACGAAGTGATCGCCGAGACCTCGTTGGCGTGCACTTTCACGGACCTGCCCCCAAAAAACAGTGTCGCCGGAAGAGCCCAGGGGCCAAACCCTGTGAGAATGGCAACCAAAGCCAGGACCTTCTTGCCGCGCAGGAAAAGGCCGACGATCCCTAAGAGCCCAGCAAAAAGTGCTAGAAGCAAGAAGATCGCTCCAACCAGGCCAAAATGCCCAAAATCCCAATTTCCCTGGACAAGCGCTATCAAAAGGACCGCCGCAGCACTTGTTGCCCCAAGTGCCGCTGCGCCCTTGGAAACTGCGGGGTGTTCCCGTTTGCTTGTAGTGATTTCCTCGACCGATTCAAACATCGCTTGACCTTCCTAAAGTTGTTTCGAAAATTCACCAATGGAGAGACGACGACATTCTTCCGTGCGATACGGAATGTGTCAAGAATAATTCTCTTCCCGATTTTGCAGCCAGTCTGTTTAACGGGCACACGAGAAAGAAAAGGCTGCCGACCGCCCGAGGATCAGCGATCTTGTTCGCCAGCTCCGCCCTACCTCAGCCACATCACCGGGTTGCTCGTCGACACCGCGCTCAATCCCTGCGCCAGCAGTTCTTCCACTTCCTTCATCGTCTCGATCAGCCCGCCACCCACCACCGGCAGATTCGGCGAGATCGCCCGCACCCGCGCCAGCATCTTCGGAGCCACCAGCGCCGGCAAAATCTCCAACGCATGCACCGGCGTGTTCTTCAGCTGATTGCTAATTGTGTCCATCGCACCCGAATCAAGTAAAAATGTCCGTTGAATGCCGTACAGCCCAATCGCCAGCGCATGCCGAAGCGGATCGAGGTGCGTTGAAATAATTCCCTGCGCTCCCACACGTTTCAAATAGTTCACCGCATATTTATCGCGCGAAAAGCCATTCAGCAGATCCAGATTCACCAGCGGAATCTTTCCCGCTGCAACAATTTTTCGGATCATCGTCTCCACATTGTCGGGATCGCCCGTCAGCAGGTAAACCAGCTTGCCGCGCGATGCGATCGCCTGTTCCACAAACTCCGGTTTGCGAATCGCCGGAAGAATGGGCGTGTCCTTGCAAAACACGCACAGGGGCGTAAGGGGCGCCGGTCCGCCGTTCCTCGCTCCACTGTTAACCATTTCGCCGCCGCGCACCCGAATCGTGAGTGCCCCCACTCGAGCCCTCTCTGATCGCTGGGGTGGTGATCCCTCGCATTTGACCATCGGGGCTCGTCCTCACCCTTCCCGTTGACTTCCTCACCACTAACTCTGTCGCGACCTTCACCTGAGCCACCGAATCCTCTCCCGACATCAGCTTCAACAGGTTCTCCATCGCCATTTCGCCCATACGCCGCATGGGCTGCCGCACAGTGGTCAGCTGCGGCTCAAGATACTCGGCGAAAAACAAATCGTCGAATCCCGTTACCGAAATATCTTCCGGCACGCGCAACCCTCGCGCGCGAATCGCTCGCATCGCTCCCAGCGCAGTCATGTCGTTGTAACAGCAAACGGCTGTCGGCGGCTCAGCCAGCTTCAGCAGCCCATTCACGGCCTCGAAAGCCGCCTCTGGCCCGCCGTCTCCGTGTACCGCAAGCTCTCCTGCGAATTCGATTCCGGCGCCGGCCAGCGCCTGTTTGTAACCTTCCAGCCGCTCCGTTTCGGTCTGATAGCCGCTGCGGTCGCCTACATACGCAATGCGACGGTGACCCAGCTTGATCAGATGTTCCGTCGCCGCCCGGCTTCCATCCTCGTTCGCAATCATCACCGAGTGCACAAACTCCCCCGGATACTGGTCGTTCACGAGCACGATCGGTACGTTCAGCTCCGCCAGCATCGGCAGATAATCCGAACCCACGCGCGACGACGTTACGATGATCCCGTCCACGCGCCGCTCCGCCAGCGCCTGCACCATCTTGCGCTCGCACTCAGCATCGGCATTCGAGTTAGCCAGAAGCACGGAATATCCGTGGTCGTTTGCCGCTTGTTCGATCCCGCACGTCACCTCGCCGGCAAACGGATCGGCCACCGTAGTCACAACCAGCCCGACCGTTCGCGTCCGCCGCGTCACCAACCCACGCGCCACCGCGCTAGGCCTGTACCCGGCGGCCTCTGCAATCTTGCGGATCTTCGCCGCCGTCGCAGGATTCACCAGTGGGCTGTTCTGTAGTGCCCGCGATACCGTCGGGTGCGACACGCGCGCCAGCCGCGCAATGTCCTTGATTGAGGCTTGCCGCTGCGCTCGACGGCCCGCGCCGCCCTGCGCGATCCGCGCCGAATTGCCGTTTTCCTTCTCCAACATCCCCAAAACCCCTTATTGCACACGTTTGCGATAGCAATCAGTCTCCTCGAACGCCCTCTCAGTCGTCAATGCCCGCGAGGCTGTTGGGTCGGTCAAGCACTCATGTTGCGCCGATCTGCCGGGAGTAGCGCCGGTGTCCTCGCTGGCTGTCGTGTGGGCGTCCTCGCCCGCGTTCTCAAGCAACCCGCGGCCTTGCGCCTCGCCGTAATAAGCTGATTACCAGCCGACCGATGATCCCGCCCGCCCCAACCTCCGTCATGCCCACCGCAACCCTTCAACGCCGCATCGGCCTTCGCTCCGCCGTGCTCTTCAACATGCTCGAGATGATCGGGGTCGGCCCCTTCATCACCCTCCCGCTCGTTATCGCCGCTGCGGGCTATCGCCTCTCTATGTGGGCGTGGGTGCTTGGCGGAGTCATCGCCATCGCCGACGGCCTCGTCTGGGCCGAACTCGGCGCGGCCTTTCCGCGTGCCGGCGGCAGCTATGCGTTTATTGAGGAGATCTACGGCCCGAAGGGGCCGGGCAAATGGCTCAGTTTTCTTTATGTATGGCAGGTCGGCTTTACCGCGCCGCTCTCCATCGCCTCCGGCTGCATCGGCCTCTCCGGTTTTCTCGCTGTCTTCTGGCCCAACCTCGACACCGCTCTCATCGCCGCTCTTCCCGCGCTTCACTATTCCAACTTCGCCGCCGCCGCCGCGTGTCTCCTCGTCACTGCGCTCCTCTATCGCAATCTCAGCTCCATCACGCGTCTCGCCTGGGTGCTCTTCGCGGGAGTCATCGCCGCTCTCACCGGTGTCATCGTTTCTGGATTCGCGCACGCCGCAGCCACCGGCGGCTGGCACATGCCTCAGGCCCCTGCGCTCTCCACTGCGCTTGCCGTCGGCGGCCTCGCCCAGGCCACGCTCCTCGCCACCTATTGCTACTGGGGCTACTACAACATCTGTTTCCTCGGTGGCGAAGTCCGCCGTCCCGAGCGCACCATCCCCCGCGCCATCTTGCTCTCCATCCTCTTTGTCGCCGCCTTCTATGTCCTCATGAACCTCGCCGCTCTGCCCTCTCTGCATGCGGCCGCCTCGCAAGCCGCCGAATCCGCTGCCCTTCGCGTGCAACTCGTGGCCGACATCGCAGCTTCAGCCTTCGGCCGCTGGGCCGGCTACTTGATCGCCGCCCTCATCGTCTGGACCGCCTTCGCCAGCGTTTTTTCTCTGCTCCTCGGATACTCGCGCGTCCCCTACGCTGCCGCTCGCGATGGCAACTACTTCAGCTTTCTTGGCGCCGTCCATCCAAAACACGGCATTCCCCATCGCTCGCTCGTTGCTCTCGGCCTCGTCGGCGCGCTCTTCTGCTTTTTCTCGCTCGCGCAGGTCATCACCATGCTCGTCATCACGCGAA
>CAYYKV010000203.1:0-5507 GCA_964468605.1 uncultured Occallatibacter sp.
AGGACTTTGTCCTTGGCCAGCTCAAAGTCGTACATGGTGACTTGCTTGCGGTTCAGGCGGGCTGCGTTTAGCGCAGCCTCATTCACCATGTTGGCCAGATCGGCTCCCGAGAAGCCAGGTGTGCCACGTGCGAGCACGTTCAAATTCGTATCGTCGGAGACGGGAACTTTCTTGACGTGCACCTTGAGAACTTCCTCGCGCCCGCGGATGTCGGGCAGGCCCACGACCACACGCCGATCGAAGCGGCCGGGCCGCAGAAGCGCGGGATCGAGCACGTCGGGGCGGTTCGTTGCAGCCACCAGGATCACACCGTCGTTCGACTCGAAGCCGTCCATTTCGACGAGCAACTGATTCAGAGTCTGCTCGCGTTCATCGTGACCGCCGCCCAGGCCTGCGCCGCGATGGCGGCCGACAGCGTCAATCTCGTCGATGAAGATGATGCAGGGCGCGTTCTTCTTGCCCTGCTCAAACAGGTCGCGCACGCGGCTTGCGCCCACGCCGACGAACATCTCAACGAAGTCTGAGCCGGAGATGGAGAAGAAGGGAACGTTGGCCTCGCCGGCCACGGCACGCGCCAGAAGCGTTTTGCCGGTTCCCGGAGGCCCGACGAGCAGCACGCCCTTGGGAATGCGGCCGCCCAGCTTTTGAAACTTCTGCGGCTCGCGCAGGTACTCGATGATCTCCTTCAGCTCTTCCTTGGCCTCGTCCACGCCGGCCACGTCTTTGAACGTGACCTTCTTCTGCTGCATGGAGAGCAGGCGCGCGCGGCTCTTGCCGAACGACAACGCCTTGTTGCCGCCCGATTGCATCTGCCGCAGCATGAAGAACCAAACGGCAATCAGCAACACGAATGGGCCTGCATTGATAAGGAGGGGAATCAGAAGGTTGTTCTGCGGCTCCTTGATGGAGAAGTTGACCTTGGAGGCGATCATCGCCTTCAAAAGGTCGTCGTAGTTGGTCGGAAGAACGGTGTGGAACTCGTCTTTGGGCGAGACCTTCAGATGGCCGTGCAGCTCGTCGCCCTGAATGGAGGCGTCCTGCACCTGGTTGTTGACCACCTTGTCATAGAGGTCGGAGTAAGCGTACTCCGGCTCTTTGCCTATGCTGGTGCTTCTCTCCACCACGCCCCACAACAGCACGAGGCAGATGAGGATAAAGAGCCAAAACATTATGGTTTTAACGCTCGAGTTCACCAACGTCTCCTTTTCGCGGTGAAGCCCAAACAGCTACCGCGACCCCCAACAATCAATCCCTGGCTAACACCACCTTCTTAGACGCCCCCGCGCCCCGTAAAGTGGCAAAAACTACACAACTACCGTTGCAGACACGCAAGGCGCGCCGCCTGAGAAGCAGTAACCCGATTGTACTCCCAGGGCAGTGGAAGTTTGAGGCATGCCTATGCTACGAAAGGGGCAGGACCAACTGCGTCAACGGTTTCCGGCGGTTCTCGGAGCGGGCGGTTCAGCGTCGACTGCGCTGGAGAGATCCGCCGAAATCGAGAGCTCCGGATCCGGCTCCAGCTCCACGCCCCGCATCCAGAGGATTTGCCCGCCGATTTCCAGAACGGGCCAGACTGCCCTGTCGGTACCCGTAACACGCAGACGTTCCAGCACTTCTTTCACCTTGCGAGGGCTGGATGAGTGGCGAAGCCTCACGCGATCCCCGGGCCTCCAGTTGCGTAGGATCGCCGTCTTTCCGGTTGCGCCGCTGCGGCCATTCGGGACTCCTTTGGTCGCCGCGGCGCCGCGTGCCTCGTCCCGGAGCTCGATGCGAAGACGGAGTCCGAAAGCGGGCGCGTCAATCTCGCCGGGAATTGCGATCTGGTAGGTCGGCGGCTGCACTCCCGAGCCTTTGCTTTTTGGAGTTGGTTCGAGCTGAATTGAAAGCCGCAGCTCGCGGGCGGTTCTCTCCGCGCGCAGGCCTTGCGGCAGCGCCAGCTTTTGGCCGGCGCGGCCACCAAGCGCGAGCGATCGGACGGCTTCAGTTGCGGCGAAGTCGAGCGCTGCGCCGAATTTTTCTGCCACGTGACGGATAAGCCGCCTCTGCAGCGCCGGGGCGAGCGCGGCCAGACGATTCACTTCAATCGCCAGGCCGGAATCGAGGCCGGCGCCCGCAGCGCGGCCACCCCCGCGCACAGGACGGCCCGGAAGCAGGACCTGCGGCACGAGGCGGGTCAGCTCTGCCTGCCACCACTCTTCTTCGCCGCGGGCCAGCGCGGCCATCTGCGCCATGTGCTCGCGCAGCCGGGGATTCCAGCCCTCCAGCAGCGGCAGCAACTCGTGCCGGATACGATTGCGGGTGAAGGTAAGGTTCCGATTCGACGAGTCCTCGCGCCAATTTTGGCCCAACTCGCGCAGGTAGGTCTCGATTTCAGCGTGGGTCGCGGCCAGCAATGGACGAATGATTCGCCCCTCCGGGGTTTCAAGTTTTGGATGAATACCCGATAAGCCTTCGGTCCACGCCCCACGCAAAAACTTGGCTAATACCGTCTCTGCCTGGTCGTCGAGGGTGTGCGCTGTCGCGATTGTGTCAACTTCGCCCGAAGCCATAAGTTGCCGGAACCACGCGTAGCGCAGGCGGCGCGCGGCTTCCTCAAGCGTCTCTGCAGGTTTGCCGGTCTCGGCCGTTTTGCCCGACTTGGGGTCGGCCTGCGCTTTCTGGCGGGTGTCGACGCGCGCCTCGTGAAAAGGAAGGCCGAGCTTTGCTGCCAGCGCGCGGCAGAATTCCAGATCGGCGTCAGCTTCCGCTCCGCGCAAACCGTGGTGCAGATGTGCGGCGTGGAGCGCGAGTCCCAGCTCCCTGCTGCGCGCGGCCAGAATCCGGAGAAGCGCTACCGAGTCCGCGCCGCCGGAGAGCGCAACGGCGAGGCGCATTCCGGGCTTGAGCAGCGCGGCATCGAGAGCTAGATTTAGGTTACGACTGCGCACGAGTGGAATCATAGCGCCATTAAAGGCCGTGAGGCCGCTTCGATGCCTGAAACATTTGTCCTCGTGGCCAAAACCCCATAATGGATTGACCCACCCGACGAACGGAGGGAGAACGATGGAACAGCGATTCAGTATCGTTACGCTGGGGGTTTCTGACTTAAAGCGAAGCAACGATTTCTATCAGAGGCTCGGATGGACACCGTCGGCTGCCAGCAGCGAAGACATTGTTTTCTTTCAGGCGGGCGGCGCGGCGCTGGCGTTGTATCCACGGGAGGAGCTCGCCAAGGACGCGAACGTGTCGGCAGAGGGGCAGGGATTTGGGGGAATCACCATTGCGTATAACGCGAGGAACCAGGAAGAGGTGGATGCGGTTCTTGCCGCGGCCCCAACAGCAGGGGCCAGGATCCTCAAGCCAGCCCAAAAGGCCTTTTGGGGAGGCTATTCCGGTTACTTTTCCGATCCCGACGGCTTTGTTTGGGAGGTTACATACAATCCGGGCTTTTCAATTTCCGCTGAAGGAAACATCACGCTTGCCGCGCCGCCAGCCTGAGAGCCCGAATCGCGATCGACGGCAAAATCAGCAACGCTCACGAACGCAGTGCCGCGCGCCTTTATACTGGCTCGATATGGAAATCCGCACGGCTGAAACAACCGATGCCGCTCTCATCGCTGCACATCGACGGGCAATGTTTGCAGAGATCCAAACGCTCGACGAATCTCTGCTCAATACGCTGGAGCGCCGTTCTGTCGCGTGGACGGAGCGCTTAATCCGCGAAGGAAAATATTACGGATGGATCACGACCGACGCTGGCCGGTCCGTGGCGTCGGCAGGCCTTTTGATTCTTGACTGGCCGCCACATCCTTTCGATCCAGAAGGCGAGCTGCGCGGCTATCTGCTCAACGTGTACGTGGAACCAGAATACCGAAAGCGAGGGCTGGCGCATGAACTCGTTGAGCGGTCGATGGCGGAAGCGCGCCGGCGCGGAATCCGTGTGGTCACGCTGCACAGCTCGCAAGCTGGACGGCCGGTCTATGAGCGCTTCGGTTTTCATGCGACGAATGAGATGATGCACACGGAGCCGGCTGAACGCTGAAAGCTTACCCGGTGCTATACTCCCGGAGTTATGCAAGTCTTTGCCATTGTTCCCGCTGCGGGATTGGGCACGCGGATGGCCGGCCCTCAACCCAAGCAATTTCTGGCGCTGGACGGCGTTCCCATCCTCATCCACTCGCTGCGCGCGTTTGCCGCGGCGCCTCGGGTAACAGCGATCTATGTGGCCGTGCGCAAGCCGGAGATGGAGCGCGCGGAGGCGCAGGTGGCCGAGTACGGATTTACCGGACGCGTCCATGTGGTGGAAGGCGGCGAAAAGCGCCAGGAATCGGTGGCCAATGCGCTTGACGCCCTGCCCGCAGAGCCTGACGACATTGTGCTGGTCCACGACGCGGTGCGGCCGCTGATCGACGCAGCTACGATCGAGCGAACCATCGACGCGGTGGCGGAGTTCGGCGCGGCCATCGTTGGGATGCCGGCTACAGACACCATCAAGCAGGTGGAGCGAACCGCGCACGGAGCGCTGGTGACGGCGACCATTCCGCGCGAATTTGTGGTGCAGGCGCAAACTCCGCAGGGATTTCGCTTTGGACTGCTGCAGCGCGCCTTTGCCGAGGCCAATGCCGACGGATTTGTGGGCACCGACGAGGCTTCGCTGGCCGAGCGCGCGGGAATTCCCGTAGCCGTGGTGCACGGTTCTCAGGTTAATCTGAAGATTACGCAGCCGGGCGACCTGGAACTGGCCGAGTTCTATCTGCGGCAGCGGGATCGGTGAAGGAAGATCGCCGCGGCGCTGGGTTCGTTCCAGGTTGAAAGGATTGGATCCAAATGAGAAAGACCGTTTGGGTTACGTGTTCTTTCCTTTGCTTTGCCTCTTCCATATGGGCTCAAGACCGGGTCGATACAAAGTGGGTTTGCGAGAAACCCTCGCCCTTCTATAACGTGGCCGTGGGCGATGCGCCGAATCACACCTATACGATCTTCAAAGTCAGCTGCAAATCGACGGCGACCGACGCAAACTTCCAGGAAGACAGAAGTGACTATACAGAGTTCCAGGAAATGCAGGATGGGTCGGTAAGCGTACATGGCCGCATGAACGTGGCGATGAAAAATGGAGACAAGGTGTACTACTCCTTTGAGGGATCCTTCCCGACAGACACCACAAAGCCTTTTTCGCAAAAATGGAAGCTTGAAAGTGGAACGGGAAGATACAAATCCATCGCGGGCGGCGGAACTTGCTTTGGCATGGTCCATACTGATGGCACTGGCGATATGGAGTGCATTGGCACGTATTCGATGGGAAGGTAGATCGATATGCCGGGTACTCACGAAAACCCGGCATGAAATAGGCTATTTATTCGCCTCGGCGGCGCCCGGATCGAGGAAATAAAATCCCGATCGGAATAATCCTGGGCGCTAAATTTTCTGAAAAAGGAATTAAGATCGCAGGTATCGGCAGCAAGGAGAACAGGCGCGGAGAGCTAGGCGAATGATGGACACACGCATCGGATTTGGCTATGACTCGCACG
>CAYYKV010000204.1:0-5462 GCA_964468605.1 uncultured Occallatibacter sp.
AAGCGAAATCCCGCGGCATCTACGAGGCTCCCGGCCTCGCCCTGCTCTTTATCGCGTACGAGCGCCTCATCACCGGCATCCACAATGAGGACACCATTGAGCAGTACCGCGACGGCGGCCGCAAGCTCGGCCGGCTGCTTTATCAGGGCCGTTGGTTCGACTCTCAGGCGATCATGCTCCGCGAATCCGCCCAGCGCTGGGTCGCCAAACCCATCACCGGCGAGGTCACGCTCGAGTTGCGCCGTGGTAACGACTACTCCATCCTCAACACCGAGTCGCCCAACCTCACCTTTCACCCCGAGCGTCTCAGCATGGAGAAGACTGAATCCACTTTCTCCCCGCGCGATCGCATCGGGCAGCTGACCATGCGCAACCTCGACATTACCGACACCCGGGAGAAGCTCGTCACATACGCCAAAGCCGGCCTCCTCACGCTCAGCAAAGGCAGCGAAATGCCGCAGCTCTCGAGCGTCACGGAGAAGGAATAGGATGAGGTACGCTTAAAGAAATGCCGAATGAACAACAGTCCGGAAAGATGTGGTCGGGCCGGTTTCGCGAGCCGCTGGACGCGGAATTTGAAGCCTGGCAACGCTCCATCGTCTTTGACTGGCGGCTTCTCGACCAGGAAGTCGCCGCCAGCAAGGCACACGCGTCCGCCCTCTGCGCGGCCGGAATCTTGTCCCAGGCTGAAACAACGGAGTTGCGCGCGGCGCTCGATGCGATTGCCGCGGAATTCAGTTCGGACGAAGGCAAGAAGCGGGTGCGCCATCATGCGACCGCCGAAGATATTCATCACTTTGTCGAGCTCAAGCTCGTGGGACGGATCGGAGATCTCGGACTTAAGCTGCACACAGGCCGCAGCCGCAACGAGCAGATCGCCACGGACCTGCGCCTGTATGTGCGCGCTCAAATCGAACTCGTGGTCGACGGCCTGGCCGCATGGGCCAGCGCGCTGGTCGAGCAGGGGCATGCAGCCTGCGACGCAGTCATGCCCAGCTATACGCATCTGCAGCGGGCGGAGCCTGTTCTCGTCGCGCATTGGCTGCTGGCCTATGTTGAGATGGCGCTGCGCGATGCCGATCGACTTCTCGACTGCGCGGCGCGGCTCAACTTCTGTCCGCTTGGGTCGGGAGCGGTGGCCGGCGCGACGCTTCCACTCGATCGGTCGATTGCGGCACGTGAGCTCGGATTCAAAGCGCCGACCGCCAACTCAATCGATGCAACGAGCGATCGCGACTTTATTCTCGAGTACCTCAACGCGCTTACGTTTGTTGGCCTGCACCTGAGCCGGTTTGCGGAGGAAATCACGCTCTTTGCCACAGCCGAGTTTGGCTTCGTCACGCTGCCCGAGGCTTTTTCCACGGGATCGAGCGCAATGCCGCAGAAGAAAAATCCGGATCTGACCGAGCTGATCCGCGCCAAAGTTGGGCGCATTCACGGCGCGGCGCACGCGGTGGCGATGCAGCTCAAAGGGCTGCCATTGGCCTACAATAAAGACATGCAGGAGACCCAGGAGCCGGCCTTTTCCGTTGGCTTCGTACCGCAAATGCTGAATCTCGTTGCGCGGTTCACGGCCGCACTGGAATTCAATCGCGAGCGCATGAACCAGGTGGCGCGGTTGGGTTACATGAATGCGATGGCCGCGGCCACTTACCTGGTTCACAAGGGCGTTCCATTCCGCACAGCCCACGAGAAGGTCGGCCGGGCCGTTCGCTTTGCCATCGCGAAGGGCGTCGAACTCGACGGCCTTACAATCGGCGAGCTGCGTGATTTTGGCGAAGAATTCAGTGACGATTTCTTCGCCGCGATCAAGCTTGACGCCACGCTGGATTGCCATGACGTGATCGGGGGGACCGCGCACGAGCGCGTGCGCAAGGCACTCAATCGCGCGGAAGAGTGGATCGCAGCGTTCGCCAATCATAATGTCGCGGAGGCAATTCATGCAGGTCCGTAAAGCGCTTCTGCACGATGCCTCCAACATCTACGATCTTGTGAACTCGCTTTCCGGAGACGGAACGCTGCTCAAACGCCCCTTCGCCGAAATCTGCGAGAATATCCGTGACTTCACAGTCGCCGAGTCCGATGGCGGCGTGTTTCTCGGATGCGGAGCATTGCACCTTTACGGCCCGCATCTTTGCGAAGTGCGCTCCATCGTGGTCAAGCCTGAAGGCAAGGGCCAGGGCGCCGGCGGCAACATTCTGAAAGCGCTGATCGAAGAGGCCGAGTCGCACGGCGTCCAGTCAGTGTGTCTGTTCACGCGCATTCCCGATTTCTTCTTCAAGTACGGCTTCCGCACCGTCGAAGACAAATCGGAGTTGCCCGACAAGATCTTCAAGGATTGCCAGATGTGCCCACGCCTCCACCGCTGCGACGAAGTCGCCATGGTGCGCGGGCGCATCCCGCGCATGTCGATCCTTGGGCCCCGCGACGAGGCGCAGGAGCTGGTGCGGCTATCCGGCTGATTCGCGTCTGAGAATCGCCGCCGCTACCACGGCTTGCCCGTAGCTCAACCCTCCATCGCCCGGGCTTACCCGCATGTGCTGAAAAACCTCGAATCCCTTCGCCTCAAGCCCAGTGCGCAGCAATCGCGCCAGCCGCCGGTTGTGCATGCAGCCGCCGGAGAGCGCCACCTGGCGAATCCCCGTGGCGTCTTTGGCCAACACTGCTGCGCTTACGAAGGCTCGAGCGACGCCGGCGTGAAAGCGCGCGGCAATGCGCGGCTTGGCGACGCCCGAGCGCAGATCCTGCAACAACTCGCGCCACAACGGAATAGCGGAGATGCGCACGGCTTCGTGAGCGTTCCAATCGCTACCGAGCAGCTCAAGCCCGTAGCCGGAATCGAATCCATCCGGCTCGCCCTCGGCAAGGCCTTCCAACTCGATCGCCGCTTGTGCCTCGTAATCGACGACGCCCCGACTTAAGACGACGGCAGCCACTGCGTCGAAGAGGCGGCCACAGCTGGAAGTCAGCGGTGTGTTCAATCCGCGCTCAATCATCCGCCGCATCACGCGCGCGTCCTTTTCCTCGGCGCCAAAAATCTCGATCAGTTCCGGAGATTCAACATCAAGGCCCGCAGCATGGAGATGCCCGAGCGCCATGCGCCACGGCTCACGAATCGCCGCTTCGCCTCCCGGCATGGGCACATAGTCGAGATGCGCGAACCGGTCGAACCCGTCCATTCGCGCAATCAGCGCTTCCCCGCCCCAGATGCGGCCATCGGTTCCGTAACCCGTGCCGTCGAGTGATAGACCAATCACTGGACCTTCGAGCCCGTGCTCGGCCATGCATGCAGCGACATGCGCGTGGTGATGCTGCACGGCGATGAGGCGCTGTCCATGTTTCCCGGCCCATTCCTTTGCCCATGACGTCGACAAATAGCCCGGGTGCAGGTCGTGGACAACGGTCTCCGGCTCAATCTCGAATGTGTGCATCAGGTGGGCGAGCGATTCGCGGAAGAAATCGAGGCCGGTGAGGTTTTCCAGGTCGCCGAGGTGCTGGCTTTGATAGACGAAGCGGCCGCGTGCGAGAGCAAAGACGTTTTTGAGATGGCCGCCCACGGCAAGCAGCGGAGGAGACCCGTCTTTCCCAAAACTGCCCGGCAGCGGCACAGCCAGCGGAACGAAGCCGCGTGCGCGGCGAATCAACTGCGGCGCGCCGTCGACGAGTGACATCACCGAATCGTCGCACCGCTGCAGAATCTCCCGGTCGTGCATGAGGAAGGCGTCCGCAATCTTGCCAAGCCGCGCAAGAGCCTCATCGTTGTCGATCGCAATGGGCTCTTCGCTGAGGTTCGCGCTGGTCATCACCAGCGCGCGCACGCGCGAATCGGCAAACAGCAGATGTTGCAACGGTGCGTACGGCAGAAACACGCCCAGCCACGGAATTCCCGGCGCGACCGATGGCGCAATGCCGCAGTCCGCCCGCTTGCGAGCGATGACGATGGGGCGCGCGACGGTCAGGAGCAGAGTTTCTTCCTGGGGCGTCAGCGCGCAGATGCTCCGTGCCGCCTCCCTATCGCGAACCATAACGGCAAGCGGTTTGCCGTAGCGATGCTTGCGTTCGCGCAGGCGCATGACGGCGGTTTCGTTGGTGGCGTCGACGGCGAGATGGAATCCGCCGATGCCCTTGATGGCCATCACATCGCCGGCCACGAGGCGGTCAATCGTCTCGCTCACGGGATCGTCTGAATGAATCTCCGCGCCGTCGGGAGCAACCAGCCAGACGCGCGGGCCGCAGACGCGGCAGGCGTTGGGCTGCGCGTGAAAGCGCCGATTCGTTGGATCGTCGTATTCCGCCTGGCAAGCGGGGCACATTTTGAACTTCGCCATCGAGGTCTGCGGGCGGTCGTAGGGAATGCGGCGCGTGATGGTGAAGCGCGGGCCGCAGTTGGTGCAATTCAGAAACGGATAGCGATAGCGGCGATCGTTCGGATCGAGCAGTTCGCGAAGGCAGTCGTTGCACGTCGCCGCATCGGCGGGAATCCCCGTCGAAACCGCGCCGCCCGCCTCGCTGGCGACAATTCGGAAGCCAGTCTCGCCCGCGGGCCGCGCTGCGCTCACAAACACCGAGTCAATCCGCGACAGCGGAGGCGCCTCCGCTTCAAGGCGCCGTCGAAAAGCCTCCACCCGGTCCGCCGGTCCCTCAATCTCGATCGTCACGCCGCCAGTGTCGTTGCCGATGAAGCCGGCGAGGCCCTCCTCCGTCGCCAGCCTGTAGATGAAGGGCCGAAACCCTACACCCTGCACAACACCGCGCACGGTGATCGCCTCGCGCCGCACCAGCCCTTCGGGCCGTCCTGGTTTTGGATCGGGTTCCTGCGTCAACTCGCAGCCTCGCTCAGGCATCAGCATAGCGCAGCAGGTTGCAATCACTCCCCAATGGGTGCGCCTCACGGGTCCTCAGCCATTCGGCCATGCCGGCCCGGATCGCGGCAGAGGACAGATAATGAGAAAAGCGGATGGGTTTAATGGGTCTTCGGCGGTTGAGAACGGCGCGCATGATCGCGAGTGTCTGCATCCTGGCGTTGCTTCTCGCACCAGGGTCGGCGCAGGAACGCGATCCTGCGGCAGTGATTCGCAGTGTCGATGCCGCGGTGGCCGCCCGCTTCGACAATGTTCTCGGATTCACCGACATGGAGCACTACGCCGTTTACAGGGGCGACGATCAAGTGCATCCTGCTGCAGAGATGACGGTGCGCGACACCTACATAAAGGGTGTCGGCAAAACCTACACCGTTCTCTCGCAGACCGGATCGACGATTCTTCTGCACTTCGGGCTGAAGCCGCTTCTGGATAGCGAGCAGACCATCAATCAGTCCGGAAATGTTGAGAAATCCTGGTTCAATTCAGCAAACTACGAGATGACCCTAAAGGCCGGCAACGTCCAGAGGCTGAATGGGCGCGACTGTTTTGTGCTGGACATCAAGCCTAAACAAGAGGCTCCGAATCTGATCATTGGAACCA
>CAYYKV010000205.1:0-5459 GCA_964468605.1 uncultured Occallatibacter sp.
GATGCCGTGATCAGAAACTTTGAGATCATTGGAGAGGCCAGCCGCAACATTGCCCTGAACTTCCCCGAGTTCGTCGCGGCTGCTGGCTGCAATCAATCCCGCCACCCAATTCACTGATATGCAGCCACCCGGTACACGTTATGCAGCCACTGAAGTGCTTGCAGATGAGGTATTCAAAATATCATCCACGCCGGAGGCGTGTCGGTTTTGATTTCGTCCACGGCGGAGGCGTGTAAAGCAATCTTCGATTGCGCCGGCATCAGTGCCGCCCAACCCCGCCTCCGATTTGCCTGTGTCATGCTACCGAAGCCATCTGACGAGAAGTTGACGGGGTCAGTCAGGAAGCGCGAGCCATCGGGCGATCTCTGCGCATTGGGGCTCTGTGAGTCCCATCCGGCCATCGCAGAGAATCAGTTCAGGGCAAAGGGCGGAGGGAAATTCAAGTTTACTGTCATCGAGTGCGCGCCAGTCGAGGATGCTGTGGTGCCTGACAGTCTCGCAGATTTCATTCCAACGGGCGAATTCTCCTTCGTAGGGCTCCCCGGTAGTACCAACAACTCGCTCGGCCAGAACTTTCGGGAGCAGCCGCCGAAGTTCAGAAAGTGCGCGGTCAAAACGCCAGCTCGAAGAGATGATGATCTGAACGCTTGACCCAGCCAGCGTTTCGGCAAGCTTCGGAGCAAGGCTGAAAGCCTGATGGGAAGGTGAGAAATTAGAGTGCAACACCCCATCAAAATCGAGAAAAAGTGTTTTGGGCCTCGCGATCATCTGCTGCTCCAGTCTAGTCGCACCAACGAAATAAGGCATTGGCTTTTCCTTTCCTTTCGCGGATCGATTAATAGGGGCAGGTGCCCTTCTCAAGCAGTTGGACTCTCGCCATCGCATCGGTAGCGAGACGCATGTTAAGTGTGCTCAACTCTGGTCCGTATTTTTCAAGACTGGTAAGAGTTACACCTTCTATCGCCTCGCGCCATACGATTTCTTCCCCCATGTCAAAGAGTGAATCGAAGAATCCCTTAAGAGCCAATTCCCCATACACAGTACGCTTCTGTCGCTGGGAGTGGATGAAGGTGCGTATATTGCCAATCTCCATCAATCCAATGGTTTGGGAATCTGCTATTGACTTCCCCACTGGATATGGAAGTTGCGGAACTTTTTCAAGGTCGATACCCTTGAGTTCCGTCTCCCACTTTGGCAGCGCAGTCTCGACTTGAGACAGGAAGGTTTTGTAATCGGCATCGCTCATCAGCCTTGGATCAGTGGATTGAGTTTGGCTCACGGCGCTGGACACGCAGAGCAGAAATAACACGAGCAAGGCAAAGATTCTTGACATAGGAATTACCCCTCTTCCGTCATTTTAGGCGTTCCTGTATCGCCATGAAATGCTCATACTTCAACAACACAGCGAATCGATGATCTCGTGATCGCGTCGGCTTCGCGTCGCGCGATGGCGGTGCGGCGCAGGTCTTCGACGGTCTCGTAGAGCGGCAGGCCTGCCTGCTCGCGCAGGACCTCGCCCAGCAGCGCGCCGAGCGTGTTCGCCGCGCTGAACACCGCCAATGGCGAGGTATATGGCCTGTGCCAGGAGAAACACCGCCATCAGGAATGGCTGAAGTTCCTGCGCATGATCGATCAGACCATACCAGCCAACAAGGAAATCTATCTGATTTGCGATAACTATTCGACGCACAAACACGCACGAGTGCAACGCTGGCTGGAGTCGCACAAACGCTTCCACGTCCACTTCACGCCGACATCGGCCTCATGGCTCAACATGATCGAGCGATTCTTCCGCGACCTGACCAATAACCGAATCAGACGCGGAGTCTTCCAGGATCTCGAACAGCTCATCACCGCCATCGGCAACTACATCGACGTACACAACAAGAACCCCAAACCCTTCATCTGGACAGCAAAAGCTAACGACATCCTCGAAAAGGTCACCCGCGCTCAGACCGCACTCAATAAACGACGATCTGCGTGAGACACTACACTAGAAAAAGAAAAAAGCGAAGGATGGGACACCCACTTTAGAGGGAGAGTCAAGATTCCAAAAACTCAGGGTGGGCCCCCCCGCCTGTATAGCTTCGGGAATGTCAACTTCCGCTTCGCAGCCTGCTCTATAGTGGGGGTGTACGCCCAAAGCTGTGGGCTGGAATGGAGGCATGATGTGTTCGTGTTGATCATTGTCCTATTGATCGTCGTCCTGGCTGCGCTGGCATGGGTTAATCACGGCGTATATACGGTAACTGCGAATCAGGTTGCTCATGTGACTCTCATCGAGTCCATTCGGGCGGAGTTGAAAACTGCGCAAGAGCAAGCAGATAAGCAAATGGCGTGCGGCTGGTACGACGATGGCTGGCCGAACGCGAGGCCGAGCACGATCGACATAGAGGCATGGGAGAGGCGTGAAATTCATAGGGGTCAGGGTGTGAGAGATCCAAAGCCGTGGAAGAACCCCGACGACTACGCTACCCAAATGTTTATTGCAGAGTACAAGTCAATCTTGTCCCCCCATGAGCGGAAGGACTTCCTGCGTGAACTCCATAAGGCGGAAGTTTGGATGGCGCCAGAGTTCCTGGACCTCGTCTACGCTGATGAAAATACCTACGTCCGGGCGTGGGCGGCAGGGCACCTCAATACCAAATTCATCGACGAAAGAAACTACGAGCCAGACTTATTTCAAGACCCAGAGCCTATCGTGCGCGCGGCGCTTTGGAGCAATCCAAAGTGCCAGAACTTGCCGTGGAAAGGTCGACCGACCGGACTTTCCGAGGGATGGAAAGAGCAGCTACGAACCATGAGCCAGATCGAGCGGCTTGGGCTCATGCGCAACCCGAAACTTGAAATGCGCTTTGTCGTGGCGCTTATGGAGACGTCGTCGGAGCTGCTGGGGATGAGCGAGTTCGAACACGAGAAGGTTCTCTGCGCAGCTGCGGTTAACCCCGATTTAGTCTGGGGAAGCCGCTCGACCGGGAGGGACGGTTGCGTAGCGTGCGGAGAGGGTTATCCGCCGCCCGAAGAATACGGAACAATGTGGACGCTTTGCCTAGGCAAATGGATCGATACTGATGTACCCGAACACTTTTTCAAGCACATTCAGACGACACCGGAGATCAAAAAGGCCACATACCAGCGCCTTCTAGAAAAAGAGGACGACCGATACTTCAGGAATCTACGAGTGGACGTAATCATGTCCTGCGATCCCCTTATCGATGAGCCTGTTCTCAAGATGGCCTTGAACGATCCGGATCAGGATTGCAGAGAGATAGCGAAGGAACGGTTCGGCGTCTTTGGAGATTTTGTCGGAGTGCAATAAGGCTATTTACGCCTTGTTGCTAGGCGGCGGCGTGTTGTCATAACCACGCGCATTTTTCCACTTCAGGTAAGACTCTTTCGCAGCGTCGAACCATTCGTTATGACCGGGTTCTTCGCATAGCTCTACGATGTACTCGCCCAAGGCGAGATATGGGCCATAGGTCGTGTGTTTAGGCCACCCGTACCAATCCCGGTATTCCTCGCCCAGACTGTTGTTAATCAGCGTCGTCCTGTGCTGGTGCTCTTGTTTTTCCTTCAGCGTCTTAGCCATCGTTGCTTCTCCTTCACCCCAGATATGCGGCAGTGCCTACCGCCGGTTGTTCATGTTTTTAAGCCCTACGCAACCGCCAGCAGCACCTAGTTTGCACGCCTTGGAGAAAAATTCTTCTGCGCGAGAGTGGGGTCTTTGGAACAACTGGACGAAAAGTCCGGTTAAGCTCAGGGATCATTGGGACTGCTACCAGATTCGCCAACTGCAAAGCGCAAGGAAAAAGCAGGCGAGTAGGAATGCGCATATGGAGATATAGCCACTTATCTTCATGCGACGATGCTTGCGCTGCTTGGCTGTCACGATCTTTTTCTGCGGCTCAGTAACCAGCTTTTGATGCATCATCCCCTTCACAACCTCTGCTTGAGCCATCGCAATCTCCCCAACTTCAGGAGTGCTCGCAAGAGCAACATTGAAAGTCTCTCTCATACCCGCTCCGGTTAGGTCCACGTCTGCATACGCCGCGTCATCTGCCGCAATATATACAGCCAGAAGGTGGTGTGTCACCGCAAAAAGAAGCGAGATCCCTAGCAAATTGAAGATTACAACGAGTCCCCGAACAGCTTCTCGAAGCGGACAGGTGGGATATTCGCTCCTGGCCATGATCGCCATGACGACAGTGGCAGCAACGCTCATTAAGGCCGCGTCAAGAGCAAAGAGCTTTTCGAAGAAGCTTGTGCTGGTTTCAACACTTCTGCGAAATTCGTCTTTGTATTCCTTTAAGGCTAGCCTTGTTTCAGATAACTGCTCTGGCAAAATATTGATTGGATCATCGCTCATTTTCAGCCAGTCCTTATTACTGGCGTTATTGGAACAAGCCCGGCTTCAGTCTGACGATGCCCAATTTGACCTTTTCGATGCGTTGGGCAGAAATAGCCTGTACCAATGAAACAGCCCCAAGGCGGCGACGATAAGCTATCTAGCAGACCCCGCCGCCTCTCGTCGAGCCTTGTGAGTAAAATATGAGTTTCTTGAGGGAGTGTCAAGTCTATCTATGAGCTATCCTGCGCCTTTTGAATAAGATGCGCAGTATAATAATCACTCAATCGCTTTATTTATGGGCTGTTAGCCAAAATCAGAGAAAAATTCAATTTCCTCGGGACTGATTCCCCGCTGCTTGCGGCGTTATAGTCTTCTGCAACATATTGATCGCACGGCTGAATCATTCCAATCCCCTGGAGACGAGAGGCATAGCGCGGAGATTGAGACACAAAGGGTAAGTTTTGACCCACGACCGCCGCCCCTTGTTTACAAGGGCTTGCATGGGTCAAATGTCAAGGACATAATTAACCCATGAAATACGGCTATGCCCGCGTATCGACTGACGACCAGAGTACAGCCTTGTAGCTCGCGGCCTTGAAGCGGGCCGGATGGCCTCGACGGCGGAGTCCTGGCTCTCGAAGATGCTCGCGGGGCCGGTGAAGGTGAGATGGGCGGCGTCGACGCCGGCGGTCTTGACGATGCATCCTTCTTCGGCGATGTTGCCGTAGAGGACGGCCAGGCCGCCATCGGTGCTAAAGGGCTCCCACGGATTGGGCGGACCGACCCGGGTTTCATTTCAATTTCAGGTCGCCGCCGAGGTCCAATCAACCACCCGCAGGGTCTCCTTGGATTGCCCTGAGTGCCGACTTTCATCCGAAATGGCTGGCGGGATTTGGATAGGGTGCAGCCTCAAGCCCCCTTCGCCCAGATGGCGGGATTGGATTGCAAAGGGTGGCGAGTTTCGCCCGAAACGGGTGGCGGCATAACTTTGCAGCACTTCCTCGCTAGTGGCTGCATAACTTTGCAGCGGGTGGCTGCATAACAGTGCAGCCAGCACGGCACATCCTGAACTGCCAATCCGTTCTGCATATGACATGCGCAATGCGCTATC
>CAYYKV010000206.1:0-5458 GCA_964468605.1 uncultured Occallatibacter sp.
GGCCTGCGCCATAGCAGTCGTGCTCGCTTTCGGTGCGCAGCATGAAGCCGTTGAGACCGCCCGGTTGGCGTATGGTCCCAAAGCGGTCGAGGCGACCGGTGAGGATTTTGTGAATGTAGGCCTGATGGCTGACGTCAAAGAGAATCTTGTCTTCAGGCGTAGAGAAGACGGCGTGCAGGGCGAGGGTAAGCTCGACGACTCCTAGATTGGGGCCGAGATGGCCACCTGTTTTTGAAAGTGTCTGGATGAGGAAGGTGCGGATCTCCTCGGCAAGCGAAGCCATTTGCGCGTTATCGAGGCGTTTGAGGTCGGCGGGAGAATGGATGGACTCCAGCAGTGTTCCCATGCACTTCCTTCCCCCGGGGAAAAGCAACACGACCGGGAATCCAGGGAAAAGTAACCGGCTCGAAAGCGCCCCTGAAACGGGGTCTGTAGTTCCGGGAAGAGAACCCGGGGATCGCCTGCGTTCAGTATACCTTCGCGACAGAGCGAGGCTTTGTTGGATTAGACGCCGGGATTTCTTTGAGGTTTGGAGTGAGAGTGCGGCGGCGGTAATTGGAAAGCGTCTATACTTGTGCCGCAGTGGGAGGGACAAGACGCGGATGCGGAAATGCGGCCTATTGCTGCTTCTTTGGGGAATTGCCTGGCCGGCAATGGCAGCTAAAACCATTTCCATCGACCAGATGGAGCAATTGCTGTTCAAGCTTCGCGGCAAGCCGGATGGAAAAGTGGCGGGGGAGCTTGACGAAATCCAACTTACGGAGCGGGTAAGCCTGGCGCGGCTGACACGCTGGGAAACGGACCTCCCTGGGAGCCGCACGCGCGAGACGCTGATGAAACTGGTCGACGAGACGGCCTTTCTGAGTCCACCCGAGAGCGACGTGCTTCGCGATCCGCCGCCGGACAGCGAAACCCAACAGCGGATGCTATGGATGGCAGTGCAATACGTAAAAACGACGATCTCGCGTTTGCCGGACTTTTACGCGACACGCGAGACCACGCACTTTGAGGACACGCTTCCGCAGCATGCAGTTAATTCCATGGCGCCGGTAGCAATGGGAACCCGATTGGGCAGAATGCCAATGGGGACCGAGGGTGTGTCTGCCCCAGCCGAATTCAAGGCGCTGCACATCGCCGGCGAAACCAGCAGGACTGTGACCTTCCGCGATGGGCATGAGGTGGTTGACGAGGATACCGGGAAACAGAAAAAAGAGGGGGAAGAGCAGTTGTGGCTCACCACGAGGGGAGAGTTTGGGCCGATTCTGGGTATGGTGATAGGCGACGCGATGCAAAGCCAGGTGACCTGGCTGCGATGGGAACAGCGCGCGAGCGAGCCGGTGGCAGAGTTTCGTTATACCGTCGCGAAGAGCCAGGCCAATTACAGGGTGGGAATCGTCAACGGGGGTAGGGTCGAGGATCTCTATCCCGCCTACCACGGGGAGATCGAAATTGACCCGGCAACTGGCGAGATCCTGCGGCTGACCGCGGTGGCAGATCTGGAGCCGCCGTACAATGGCATGCAAACTGCGCTTATGGTGGAGTATGCGCCGGTGACGATCGGGGGGCGCAGCTATGTCTGTCCGGTGCGGGGCGTGGCTTTCTCGGAGCTTCCTATGACCAGCGCCACGGCGCGGGGAGGTATTTCGGACGTCCCGGCAGTGACCGTGCAGACGCAGTTGAACGATGTAGCGTTCACGCAATACCACCTGTTCAGCGTGGAGGCGCACATCGTTTCAAACGGGAGTGGGCCGAGCGGCGCCACTCCACCCGCCCCGGACACTGCTGCCGAGCCCTCGGAAAGCCAACCGGTAAGTCACCCGTAGTCGCGTTTTGGCGGACGGGCCCGAGTGAGTGGAAGGACGTGACGCAAATCAATGTGGCAGCGAAGTTCAGCGTTGTAGGATTGGCGCATAGACTTCAAGTCCACTGGAGGGCAGGAACGTGGCTGCAATGCGAAATCTTCTTTCATCCTTCCTATTGATTGCGGGGTTGGCGGGGACAGGCTCGAACGCGGCATGGGCGCAGATGCTGGAGCCTGGGATACAGTCGCAAACGCCCAATCCTTTGGCTGACTCGACGGTAAAGCCGGGCAAAATGGTTCTCTACGACCTCGAGGCGCGTTTTGCCAAGGATGTGGCGGAGCGGGGCGGCGCGGCATTCGCATCGTGGTTTGCCGATGACGGCGTGGCGCTGGGCAACGGAGCGGCGCCACTGATCGGAAAAGTTGCGATTGTCAAATCTGCCAATTGGTCACCCAAAGACTATCAACTGATCTGGACGCCAACAGACGCGATGATGGGGCCTTCCGGGGACATGGGCTACACGTGGGGCCATTATGAGGGTCACAGCAAGGACGCGAACGGAAATCCTGTGGTGACGAGCGGACGGTATATCACAATGTGGCGTAAAGAGCCTGACGGAAGCTGGAAAGTGGTTCTAGATGCGGGCGCCAACGAGCCCCCGGCAGCAGGCGATTGTTGCAAGCTGCCGAATCAGTGATCAGTGGAAAGCGGGCAGTGACGTTTTCGATGAAGTTCCTGGCGAATTACGCCAAGTAACGATCGAAGAGTGTCTATAGTAATCGCCAATCGAATCGAGTGGAGCAAGAGATTTCGGGTACTTCAGTGGTACAGCTTTTTCCTTCATCTGGCCGGATAGTGGAAGAGTCAAGTTTGTCAATCTCTTTGATACTGAGCTTTAGGAATATCTATTTATATGAACGCGATGGTCGGTTCGCATGGTGCAGAGAACCAGGAGGCGGTGGCGCGTCCGGAGATAGGCATCTTCGATCGCAACCCCGATCCCGCACTCGACGAGCTCGTTGAGCTCGCCGCAGTGTTGTGCGACGCCGAATACGGTTACATCGGCTGGATGGACTTCAATCGGCTGTGGTTCAAGGCGCGGTTCGGGTTCAGGGCGACAGACCAGCCGCGCGCCAGCACCGCATGCCAGTGGATGATGGAGAAGAGTGAGCCGCTGCTGATCGCGGACGCCAGCCATGATCCGCGTTTTCCTCCCGAAGGCATTCCACTCGCCGGCGCCGGTTCCTGCCTTTCTTACGCGGCTGTTCCGCTCTTCAGCAGCGACGAGCACATGATCGGCACGATGGCCGTACTGTCGCGAAGGCCGGATCAATTCAAACTGGAACATCTGACGCTGCTGGAGATTCTTGGCCGCCAGGCGGTGACGCGACTGGAGCTGTACAACCGAATCCGGCTGCAGGAGCAAGCGCAGCGGCAGCGGCAGCGAACCGAGCGCGCGCTGGCGATCGAACGTTGCTTTGTAGCCGCCACGTTGGACTCGATTCCCGCGCTGGTGGCGGTTCTGGATACAGCGGGCCGAGTTGTGCGAATCAACTATCCCTGCGCGCAACTGACGGGATTGAGCCTGGCGCATTCCGTGGGCCGGCCGTTTGTGGATGAATTTCTGGAGCCGGACGATCGTGGATGGGCGGCGGGCAAACTGCGCGAGGCGGCGACCGGGCAGGCTTCAGGAACCCATGAGACGTTTTGGAGGGCGGCCGGGGGCGAAGTCCGGCGCGTGAGCTGGACCCTGCGCCCGCTGCTGGGCCCGAACGGAGAGATCCAGTATTTGATTGTGAGCGGGCAGGACGTGACGGACCAGCGCGAGATGGAGAAGACGCTGCTCAAGAGCGAAGCCCGCTATCGCGAGGTGGTCGAGAACAGCCTGGGCTTTGTTTTTACCTGCTCAATGGAGGGGCGGCTGACTTCGCTGAACGCGTTCACGGCCGAGACACTGGGATACCGCGCCGAGGCGCTGATTGGGCGGTTTGTGACGGAGCTGTCCGACGCCGAGGGCGCAGCGGCGTTCCAGGATTGCCTGAACACTCTGGAGAGCGCGGAAGAGTGGCAGGGTGCATTGCCGCTGAGGCGCAGCGATGGCGTATACCGGCGCATCGCGGTGCGCAGCCGGCGCATGCAAATGCCAGGCGAGCGACCGTTCGTGTTGAACCACGGCATGGATGTGACCGAACAATTTGAGGCCGAAGAGGCGCTGCACATGGCTACGCGGCAGCGCGAGTTGATCCTGGAGGCGGTGGACGACGGCATCTTCGGTATGGATCTCAACGGAAAGGTGAGCTTCATCAACGAAGCCGGGGCCAGGATATTGGGATACACGGCTGAGCGGCTTGTCGGCCGCGATCTGCACGAGCTCATCCACCACAGCCACGCGGACGGGACTCCGTATTCGCGTTCGACGAGCCCGATTTTGCAGGCGCTGCGGCGGAGTGAACCGATCCGCATGCGGGACGAAGTGTTCTGGCGGCAGGACGGAACGGCAGTTCCAGTCGAGTACAGCGCCACGCCCCTGCTTGAGGAAGGTCAGGTGTGTGGAATGGTGGTGGCCTTCCAGGATGTGAGCGAGCGGCGGCGGCTGGAGAAGATGAAAGACGAGTTTATCTCAACGGTGAGCCATGAATTGAAGACACCACTCACATCGCTGCGTGCATCGTTGGGATTGATTCAGTCGGGCACGCTGGACAAGCGGCCGGAGAAGCAGCGCCAGATGATCGATTTGGCGATCGGGAACTGCGACCGGCTGGTCCGGCTGGTGAACGACATTCTGGACTTCGACCGCGGAGAAAGAGGCAGGCTGCCGCTGAATCCTGAGCCGGTGGATCCGATGACGCTGCTGCGGCGGGCGGCCGATGTCGCTCACAACGCGGCTACGCAGGCACGCATTGAGTTCCAATTCGAAGTGAATGCCGCGCCGGTCTTCGCAGACGAGGGGCGGGTCTTGCAGGTCCTGAATGAACTGGTGGGCAACGCCATCAAGTTCTCGCCGCCGGGCACGGCCATCCGGCTGGCGGCGTGGGATGTGGATGGAGTCGCACCGGGCGCCAGCACCTCAGAAGCCGGAGCGGTCTGTTTTATGGTCGAAGACCAGGGGCGTGGCATCGATCCGGAGAAGTTGGAGCGTATCTTCGATCGATTCGAGCAGGGTGATGCCTCGGATTCCCGCGCGCTGGGCGGAACAGGGCTGGGACTGGCGCTGTGCCGCAGCATTGTGGAGCAGCACGGCGGCCGCATCTGGGCGGAGAGCGAAGTGGGCAAGGGAAGCCGGTTCCTGTTTACGCTGCCCGCGGCGACAGCGGCTGAGACACGATAAGACAAGACGACGCAAAGGCGCAAAAACCTGCCTCGTGGCATCTGCGACGGACGCTTGCCACCTTCGCTTGCTGCGCCATGAGACACTGGCATCGGCGGCCTTCCCCGCAGTGAGTCCACGATCGCCGGTTCATTCCTTATGGGTACCTACACACGTTTTTTGAATTTGCTATTTGGGCGGCCGCTGCCTACCACCGCCGCGCGCGCCGAGTGCATTGGACCCATAGCCGGAATTCCGGTCTTCGGGCTGGACGCGCTGAGCTCGGCGGCGTACGGGCCGGAAGCGGCGCTGACGCTGCTGATTCCGCTGGGCCTGATGGGCGTGAAGT
>CAYYKV010000207.1:0-5452 GCA_964468605.1 uncultured Occallatibacter sp.
GGGATGTTGACGGCATCGGCCGTGCGGCCGAGAGCGCCTGGAGCCACTTTGGCAAGATCGACATTCTGGTGAACAACGCCGGCTGCAATGTGAGAAAGCCCGCGCTGGAAATTACGCCTGACGAATGGCGCCTCGTGCTTGAGACGAATTTAGGGGGAGCGTTTTTTGTTGCACAGGCATTTGCGCGGCACATGGTCAAGCGAGGCTACGGGCGCATCATCAACATCGGTTCGGTCACGAGCGTGTTCGGATCAGCGGGAATCGCCCCGTATTGCGCCAGCCGGGGAGGAATCAAGCAGCTGACCATGAGCCTGGCAGACGAGTGGGGACCGTCGGGAGTCACGGTGAACTGCCTTGCGCCGGGTTGGTTCAAAACAAAACAGAATGCGGTTCTCTATGAGAATGCGAAGTGGGTCGAGTACATCACCGACCGCATCCCGCTGAAACGTCCGGGGCAGCCGAACGACTTGGATGGCGCGGTGGTCTTCCTCGCGTCGGACGCAAGCGCTTACATTACGGGCCAGATTCTCCTGGTGGACGGAGGAATATCGACGGGCGCGACCCGCGCGACGGTGTAAGGCGCGAGTTTTTTTTGAGGCCGGGAACTCGTTATTCGATCCAATGCCGGGAATGGTCGCGTTCCGGCTTGTTGGATTCCGGCCGCTTCAAGAATCCGCCGTCAGAAAATCGTGACTAAGCTCGTGGACATTGTTTCGGATGAAATCGTCCTGCATCCCTGTTCAACCCCAAAGAGGTCGTCTTGGCCGCAGAACCAAAACAGTTGCAACAACGGATTCCCATGTACCGCTGGCGGATCGCCGGGCTCCTCGGCATTGGCGTGCTCGTGAACTACTTCGATCGGGTAAACCTCTCTGTCGCTCACGGCGCACTCATTGCCTCGTTCGGCGTCTCCGACATCGCCTTTGGCTATCTTTCCGGCGCTTACAACCTCACCTACGCCGCACTCCAGTTGCCGATCGGCGTCATCCTCGACAAATTCGGCGTGAAACGAGTCGGCCGAATTGGCACGCTGCTCTGGAGCCTGGCGACATTCGGCGCAGCCCTCACGCCTTCGATCGGCGGTCTGTTCGCTGCTCGTTTCCTGCTCGGTGTTGGTGAAGCTCCGACTTTCCCTGCGAATGCCAAGGCCATCGGCGCCTGGTTCCCCGAGAAGGAGCGCAGCTTCGCGACCTCGTTGTTCGATGCGGCCGCCAAATTTGCTTCAGTAGTCGGCATTCCCCTCATGGGCTTCGTTCTGCTTGAGTTTGGCTGGCGTTGGAGCTTTGCCCTCACCGGCTTCATGAGTGCGCTTTACTTCCTCCTTTTCTGGCGGATGTACCGCGACCCCGACGATGAGCCTCGCCTCAGCGAGGTCGAACGCCGCTACATCGAGGGCGCGAATCAGGAATCCGCGAAGGTCGAAGCCGCCAATGAACCCGCTTCATCGCTGTTTCATCTTCTGACCAACCGCAAGGTGCTTGGGCTCGCAATCGGTTTTGGCTCCTACAATTACGTCTTCTATCTGCTGCTTACCTGGCTGCCCAGCTATCTTTCGTTCGGCCTTCACCTCGACCAGATGCATTCGTTTGTCTACACGAGCGTGCCCTGGCTCTTCGCGACATTCACCGATCTGGTCATCGGCGGCTGGCTTGTGGACCTGCTGCTGAAGCGCGGATGGAGCGGAAGCGCGGTGCGTCGAACTGTTCTCATCGGTGGAACCGCGTTCGGCCTCGGCATCTTTGGCGCAGCGCACACGCACAGCACAACGCAGGCTCTCATTTGGATCAGCATCTCAATCGGTGGCCTGTCCGCTGCCTCTCCCGTTGGATGGTCGTTGCCCTCTCTCATTGCCGCCCGCAACGACGTTGGAAAAGTGGGAGGGATCATCAACTTCTCCAACCAAATCTCGGGAATCGCCGCGCCCATCGTTACCGGGTATCTGGTTTCGGTCACGCATTCTTACGTTTGGGTCTTCCGCGTCGCCGCTGTTTACCTGGTCATCGGCATCGCGGCATATATCTTCCTGCTGGGAAAAATCGAACGACCCGGACCGCGCTCGTCCTAACGCGCTTCCCTTTTCTTTTGCGAATGCCGGCTTGGAAGAAGAGCCCAGAGTTACGCGTGCTGAAGCTGCGGGCCCGGCTCGGCGTCAAGCAAGCGTAGGTAGTACTCCGCGGTCAAGCCAAGCACACGCTCCTCGGAGTAGTGTTCCACCACCCATGCACGCGCCGCGCGGCCCATGGATAAACGCCGCTCCGGATCGCGCAGCAGTTTAACGACCGATTCACAAATCGCTTCGGGATAGCCGGGCGGAATCAGCAGGCCGGTCACCTCGGGGACCACTGCATCGCGAGCGCCGGTGGATTCCGTCGTGACCACGGGAATGCCCGAGGCCGCGGCCTCGAGCACGGCATTGGGAAATCCCTCGCGCCACGTGGGAAGAACCATCACGTCCATCGCGCGGTAGTAAGGCGCTGTGTCGCTGATGAATCCGGTCGTGTGAATGCGCGGATGATTGAGGATGCGATGGCGGCATTCGGCATCGAGCGCGTCTTCAGCGGCGTCGAACCAGCCTACCAGCAGCAGATGCGCCGAGGGATCGGCGACGAGAATCCGATCGAAGGCCTGGATCAGCTCCGGCAGCCCCTTGTCGCGCGTTAAGCGGCCGACGAAGCCGACAACGGACGCATCAAGCGGAATTCCCAGTTTGCCGCGCACGTCGCTGGGGCCGGGTGAGAAGCGCTCCACGTCTACTCCGTTGCTGCTTCCCTCCCCCAGCACCAACAATTTGCCTGCGGGCGCGAGGCCAAGCGCCAACGCCTCGGCATGCAGGCTCTTGCTGTTGCAGAGCACGACATGTGCGCAGGAGCAAGCCACGCGCTCGGCAATATGCAGAATCCATCGCTTCAAGCCGCGAGACCTTTCCAGCCGGAGTCCACGCAGCAAGTAAACCCGCCTGGGCACGCCGCGCAGTCTGGCGGCGATCATGCCGAGCAGTCCCGCCTTGGGCGTGCTGAACTCCACGAGATCGGGTTTATGGATGCCGAGGATCCACCAGAGACGAATCAGCGCAACGAAATCGGCGAGAGGAGCGATGGTGCGGCGCATGGGAAGCGCAACGCACTCCACGCCGAGACGCGATGCTGTGCGCTCCAGCAGTGCGCCGGGGCCGGAGACTAGGACGACGTGGAATCCAGCCCGGCCAAGGACGCGCAAGCGTGCCCCCAGAATCAGGCACAGCTCCTGAGTCGTCACGCCGATGACGATGGTGGGCGGCTCTTTGAGATTTGAAGAGAGATGGATCGAAAGGGTCCCGGAATCTGCCATGAAGCGCCTGCGCTCTTTGAATTCCCCAAAATGTAAGGGTGAATCGGCAGATTCTGGCGAGAACCGAAGGCAAGGAACGAAACAAAGAGTGGATCAATTTGAAACACAAGATTAGAGCAATCTGAAACACAGTCAGTGATTGTGAGCACACATGAATTACGCGGCTTTGGGCGAGAATGGTCTCCCTCTCAGGAAACTCATGGCGCAGCGCACGAGAATCCTCCTGCTCGTCTCCCATTTGGGTGGCGGCGGGGCCGAACACGTAATGGCACTGCTCGCGCGCGGCCTGTCTCAGGAAAAATACGAAGTCCATCTCGGAATCGTGGGCCAGGCAGACACAAGCGGAGAATCGCTTCCGCCTTGGGTAACCGTCCACGCACTCGGCGCTGGGCGGGCGCGTGCCGCGGCCTTTCCGCTGCTGCGATTGATCTGGCGCATTCGGCCCGCGGTGTTGCTTTCCGGAGCGGCAGAGATCAGCTTCCTCGTGCTGCTGCTTCGTCCGCTCTTCCCGCCGAAGGTTTCCGTGCTGGTGCGACAGAATGCGACCGCGTCGTCCGTTCTCGCGTGCGGCGCGCTGCCGCGATTCACGCGCCTGGTCTATCGCCTGCTCTATCGGCGCTCAGATCACGTAATCTGCCAGTCGCAGGCGATGGCCAGGGATCTGGCCGTAGCTGCCGGGATCGGCGAAGAGCAGATCGCGGTCTTGCCGAACCCGGTGGATCTCGAAGGAATTCGAGCGGCGATGCAGGCTCCCGCAACGCGAAACAATGCAGGTCCGCAACTGCTGGCCATCGGACGACTGTCGCCAGAGAAAGGCTTCGACCTGCTGCTGAAGGCGATGGTCGCGGTGCGCGAAAAGCTCCCCGAGGTCAAGCTGATTCTCGCCGGCGCAGGTCAGCAAGAAACAGCTTTGAAGTCGCTTTCGTCCGAGCTGGGACTGAACACGGCCGTCTGCTTTGCCGGCTACGTCGATCGTCCCTACGCCTTGTTTCCCGAGGCGACTCTGTTCGTGCTTTCGTCGCGCCATGAAGGAATGCCCAATGCCCTGCTGGAAGCTGCCGCGGCGGGCCTGCCTCTTGTCGCCACTCCGGCGTGTGGCGGCGTTGTGGATCTGCTGCGCGACCGGCCCGGTGCGTGGCTGACGCCGGAAATCTCCGCCGAGGCGCTCGCTGCGACGATTCTTTTGGCGCTCGACACCATCCAGCCCGGCGAAAGGTTCTCTCACGGTTTTCTCCCATCGATTGCACCGGTTCCGCAGCAGGCGAAGATGGATTGCGAGTGTGACGAAATCGAACGGCGGTCACCTGCTCCGGCACAAAGGTAATTCGGTCACAAGTTTTCCTTGTGGAAATTTACTGCTTGACATTTTTTCTGATCGGATGTTTCCTTTCGGTACAGATTCAAACCAGTTTTTCCACACCCAAAGATGGGACCTGTGACTAAGGTCACTCTCGCGTTGTCCAGGGAGACTTGCCCAGACGGAGAAAAAATCGGGCGTGCCGGGCCAAAGTATTTTAAGGCTTTTATCTCTTAGAGCACTGCCCAACTCCATCGAGGAAGATTCCCGCTAAATAATTCAAGAGCTTCTGTTTCAATTCCTGCGCGCGTTGATGCCGCATGGTTGAGAACTCCGCGGCGAGAGCTCAGCAGGTTCAGGGCGCATTCATCATGATGCTGCTCGAAGTGTCTCCGGCGCCGGTTTCGGCCCGGGACGCGACAACCGTGTCGCTTGGGGGAAGTTGTGTTTCGTCCTTGGTTGGGCCTTGCTCTTACTGGCATTCTGTGTGCCTTATCGCTGCCGCTCTTCGCTCTGTCCATCATCATCGCCGCCGGCTGCGCCGCGCCCATGGGAATCTGGGTTCCGTTTCGCAGGCGCAAACGGGCGCGCAACTCCGAAATTCGAAAAGCCTGGCGGTCGGATGAATTCGCATTCGAGCGCGCGATCGAATCGTATGAAGAGCTGATCGACGCGTATGCGTGGAGGCATCCATGAGCCACGCGGCGATTGCGATTCCCGGCATCGATCGCATCGGCGGCGCAGAGCGCCAGGCCATGCTGCTGGCCAAGGGGCTGCGGCGGCGCGGCTGGCGTGTCAGCGTGGTGGCGCTTTCCGGCTCAGGTGGCG
>CAYYKV010000208.1:0-5441 GCA_964468605.1 uncultured Occallatibacter sp.
GGACCATCATGGTGCAGATCGCCGCCGTCTCCAGTCAGGATGTCGCCGACATCCTTCTCGCCTCGTTGCAGAAAAAAGGTTATAGCGTTAGTGTCCGCCACGGGCCTCAGGACAATCTCCTGTACGTCCAGATCGGCCCCTTTGCCACCCGCCAGGAAGCCGTAGCCATGCAACAGCGTGTGCTGGCCGACGGCTTCAACGCCATCGTAAAGTAACTGGTTGAGCGGCCTCATTTCCTACCGCAGCGCCGCCACTATCGCCCCATGTGGCCAAGGGAGTGGGGATTGGTGGGTGGATACAACCGGAAGAGTGTGGCCCAGACTACTTTCAAGGTCTCAGCGTTGACTTTCTGGTTTTCCAGTGTTTGAACCATCAGCGTTCTCCTCGCCGGCGGGCTGTCATAGCGTTCATCTCGCGGGTGAGTATCTCCACATGAGTGAAGCAGCCCGATGCCGCATTCTCCGGCAGCATCATCCGAGGGAGGTGATCAATCCGTCTTTTCAGCTCGTCGAAATCCATTGGGGATGGGTTCTTACATGTCTATTCTTGTGTACAGATCGCTTCTGCCATCAGCTTGTCTTTCGTAAGAGAGCCATATCGCCCTCGTAAACGACAAGCGGATCTTCGCTGGTGTAGTGTGTTTGAACCAGTGCGCGAAAGCCATTGCAGTGGCCTTCTTGCCAGACAATAGCGGTGCCATCAGTCTGGTAATCAAATTCGATTGGCTTCCAGTCCACGTCGTCATGAATGCACTCGGGATCTTCGTGCACGATAGCAGATCCTGCGTATCGACCGTAGCCTTCGAATAGATGCCGGCCGCCAACCCAGTCCTGTTCCTTGCCGCAACGCGCGCACTTCATTCTGCCTTCGACCGAGTCATACGGAGCGAATTCATTGAACTGGCTGAGGCTGACGATCTTCCAATCGTGTTGGCGCCTCCCAGGTCATTCGGAACAGTCCTGCTCACAAGGCGTTTTCGGATGACACCCAAATTCTCACAATCGCGAATGGCGGAAGGCAATTGGCGAGATGTACAGATTTCGCTGTGCGATCCTCCACGATGGCGCGACTGACCTGAACAGCCTGGACATCTCCCCGCAGAAAATTCAGTGTATCTACCAGCTGGCGAAGCTGCTTCTGGCTTGGGTGCAGGCTCTCGCCATCGAGTCCTTGAAGTCGAATGGAATGGAGCTTGGGACCTTTTGGTCTAGCTTCGTACTCGATTACCTCTATACAGAGCGGAATCAAACTGTAAATGCTGATCTTGCGCGGTCTGACAAGTTGTTCACCTTCGATTGGGAAAACAACGTGTGGCCTGAGACTTTGTTTTAGCGCGTTGGAGCACGATTCGCCACTCTATGAACGTTGGATCCCCAACAGGTTTAACGCCCACAGATACGTCAGCCACGTATCATGGAGTCATCATTTCGCAGGGTTGGCGTAGCACGTGAGGACTGCATGTTTCTGCGCGAAGAACAAAGGGTATTGATCGAACAACTGAAGCGAAAGAGCACACCAATCGCGGACATGTACTACGGCGGCCTACGCTCTTTTGCGGATGAAGAGAATCCCTATCGTTTCCATCTGGCAGCCCATGCGTTTCGGGAGTTGATTGCCCACTGCGCTCAGTTAACGGGCGAAACTGTCGTATATGGAGACGGTATGAAATCACGCCTCAAGCCCGTCAAAGAAGCGTACCAAGAGTGGAAGCGGACAAGTTCATTGGGAGCCGATCCAACGACAAACGTCGTCGGGTTGTCCGAAGACCTCATGGTGGCGTTGGAGTCATTCTTCGATTGGCAGGAAAGCAACCGTCCGGAAGCCAGGAAAAAGACCGCAATGATGCTGACGCAACTTTCCGGGGCGGGCCCGGCGCTTCCGTCTGACGTTGTAGCGAACGAGATTTCAGGGTGGATGAAGGCCGATGAGTATTTCAAAGCCGTCGCCCACAACAAGCACAAAGCGAAGCAGGACGAGTTCATCGGCAAGCTGTTTCTCATAGAGGACATCTTGCTGAGGCGTGTGCAGCCTCCGCCGGTGAGCGATCTGGACGAAATCGACGCTCTGCTTCTCGAGGCTGACCATGCCAACTAAAGCGCAAGTGGATAAGGCCATCGAACTGATTCAAAGGGGTGGCGGCAATTACGAATATTTCTTCGGACAACTCAGCAGCCCTAGTTGGATTGCTCCGCTTGCGGAGCGGGGACGGTTCAATCATCCGCCAGCGCTTGAGCGTGTTTCGGAAGAGGCTTACCGTATTCCTCCTTGGCCGGAGGGACAGTACCTCTTGCGTATGGCTGGCATTGCACCCGAAGAAGTCGCAAAGGCGATTGGAGCGGACTGCTACAACTCGGACAATCCGATCGTTCATACCGTGCTGCTAGAGATAGCCACGGTTCTACCTGGTCAAGCCGCGAAAGCAATTGCAGCGCGTGAAGTCGAATGGCTTGCAAAGCAGCGGTCAACTTTCACGTTGTATCCGCAGAAGGCTGCGGCTCTTGTCCTCCACCTCGTTGAGCAAGGAGAGACGGACAGTGCCTTGCGCCTAAGTCGAGTGCTGTTTCAAGTGTGGGCTCCGAAACTCAAGGATGGAGGGAAACCTATCGAACTTGAGGATGGGACCACATACACATACCGTCCTTCTCCCGAGCCCGCGGGGCGAATGGAACCAGTATGGTCCGAGGTATTCCGCCATAAGGTCATTCCCACGCTTGCGTTAGCGGCGGCCCCATCTCTGCTGAAAGACCTCTCTTCCAACCTCAATGAAGCGGTGTCGATTCACAACAGCAATCATGAGGACAAGTCGGACGACTACTCCACGATATGGAGGCAGTTCATTGAGCATGGCTCGCATTACGGCACTTTAGATGAAGCTGTGAGCGCCATGACCGACGCTATCAAGGTGTTGATTGCTGAAGCCCCAGGGACGGAGGGGCTGATTATCGCGGAGCTGGGTCGATACAACTGGCCAATCTTCGACCGTTTGGGTGCATTCACGTTGAAGATTGCTCGGAACGTCGATCAGAAACTCCTCGGGGCATACGTTGACGATCCGAGCAAGTTCAAGCGTCGTTCGAGCAATCCGGAGTTCGTGGAATTGCTTACCGCCAAGGCCAACGAATTGGCGCCCGAAGTGCTGCAAGCAATCTTGGGCCGAATCGATGAAGGCCCCGATCCAGCTTCGTATGAATACCACTTGACGCATCGTGTTGCTCCGGAAGATCGAGAATCTGTTGCGGCTACTATCGTGGATCAATGGAGGCTGGACTGGCTTCACCCACTCGCAGCAGTGCTGGACGAGGAGCATAAGGCTCAACTTGATAAGCTGCTGGCAAAATTCAATCCCCCCGCAGAGCGTCCCTTCCACACCTCTGGAGCTTTTGCCGTGCAGGAGCACAGCCCTTTGGATCTTGATGGATTCAAGGCGATGGAGGTCGGTGATCTCGTCGAGTATCTACGGACCTGGACGCCACCCAGTACCGGCATACCTTTTGATCGTCCGTCGCGCTCCGGGCTGGGCGGGACTCTTGCCCAATGGGTTACGGACAATCCACAACGAGCGTCGGAGGTGATCGATCAATTCCTGACGATGGAACTTGACCCCATTTATCTGACCTCGATGCTCGATGCATTCCAGTCTCTCCTTCGAGACAAGGCCGATTTCGATGTGTATGCGGTGGCGCGAGCTGCGCATTGGGTTGCAGAATCTACCGACGCCATCACGACAGTTGGAGAGGATGATGGTTGGCATCGCCCCACATGGAACTGGGCTCATATGTCTGCCGCCCGATACATGGCAGAGCTAATGCTCAAGACTGAGCGACTCGATCTCAAGCGCGCAGACGAACTGTTCTTGGTAGTTCGTGCGATGTGCTATTTGCCGCACCCAACGGAGGAAGAAGAGGCCCCGTACAAAAAAGAATCGAGCCGGTATGCCTCGTTTGCTCTAAACACGCCACGGCCGGTTGGCGTGGAGGCGATGATTCGGTATGGGCGATGGCTGAAACTAGCCACGCCAGAAGCAGAGTTCAAGCGAGAGCAACTCGGCCCAACACTTGCCGTATTGGAAGAGAAGCTCAATTCCGTTGAAGAGCCCTCGGCGGCGGTGCGTGAGATGTTCGGCATGCAATTCCGGACTCTTGCATGGCTCGATCACGAGTGGTTCACCTCGGTTGTTCCCAAGCTGTTTCCTGGCAAGACTGGAAAGTTGCCAGTGGAGAAGACGCAGGATCGGTTTGCCTGGAGTGCGTACCTCCGTTACGGTGGCCTTGCACTTTCTATGTTGCCTGCCATGCGGAATCGTTATGCGGCTGCAATCAAGTCATTGCCGAAGAACTCGACAGAGATTGAAGAGGTGGAGCGCACACTCGCGAACCATTTGATGCAGTATTACGCTCACAGCAAAATCGAGTTGGATGACCCACTGTTGACGCAATTCCTCGCTCTCGCGAGTCCTGCATTGCGCGCGCAGGCCCTCGGCGATATCGGGTGGAGTATTGGCAAAGAAGAGACTCCCCTTAGCGAACCGATTAAGGAACGGTTGATGGCTCTTTTGGACAGCCGAATGTTCCTGCTAAAGAACGATTCCCGCGATGAGGCAAAGGAACTTGAGAGCTTCGGGTGGTGGTTGGACAGCGGGAAATTTCCAGAAGAGTGGGCAGTTGGCCAAGCAATGCAGATCTTGGAGGTGCAGCGCACGCTCCGGCCTGACTTCGCAGTCGTCAAGACTTTCTCGGAACTGGCGAAGAAATATCCCTACCAGGCTGTTCGCGTCGCCCATGTACTTCTTGAAGAAGACCGGGATGGTTGGTCGATCCACGGCTGGAGTCAGCATTTGGACAGCATCTTGGAGACTGCGTTGAAGGATGGTGACAACGCAAAAGCGGAGGCAACAGCAATGATCGATCTTCTAGCGGCGCGCGGCTTCCGGGGATATCGGCGGCTGTTGGCGCCGGACGGGGTATAGTCGTCCACCAACGCACAAGGAAGGCGTCCTCTTTCATCGTGCAATCGGCGATCGCCTACTCGATGCTGAGCATGACCTTAGCCGCCTCACTTGGTGCCAAATCGCCAATGCGCACTTCGAGGCAAGATTTGTAACGGGAAGTCTTAGAAGTCGGCCAGTGTACCGGAATCTCCTGACCTAGTAGTGGCAACAATATCGGACACTGCGGCGTTTGTCGTTTCTAATCTGGATGGAGCACCCCTTAGCGCACTACGACGTATGTGTTGATGATGCTTTCAAGCGGGTTGGTATCCTTCGCAGGTATCGCAACTCTCTTTCCAATTGTCGAAGACGAGCGATTACATAAGGCTGCCGCGGTGGAGGGGCTTATTCGTTGGATGGAGGAGAATCGAGGATTTGCTAAGCAGCGCGGAGGTGATGACAAATTGAAGCCCAATTGGGCTTCGATGATAGAGTGTTGGAAATTTAAACGGGA
>CAYYKV010000209.1:0-5433 GCA_964468605.1 uncultured Occallatibacter sp.
GCGTGCCCGGCGACCACATTCATCTGCACAACGGCATTGTGATTCTGAACGGAGTGGCACAGCCACAACCCTACCCTAAGCCGATCACGGCGGATAATTTCCAGGAGTTTCTCGACGAATTCCCCGCCGTGCCGCCTTACCCGCAGCCAGGAGGCGCAACCGAGAGTTGGGCTGTCGATTTCCCGAATCACGTCGTCGACGGCGATCTTGTGGTTCCTCCCGGCATGTACTTCATGATGGGTGATAACAGGCACGATAGCCTCGACTCGCGCTACTGGGGATTTGTGCCCCGGCAAAACATCGTGGGCCGCACGCTCTTCAATTACTGGTCCTTCAATACGCCTGAAGCGGTATACGATCAAACCGGCCTTGGCGCGCGCTTGGCCTGGATGGTCCACGTCGCCCTGAACTTCTTCACTGAAACGCGCTGGAGCCGCACCTTCCACCTGACTCGCTAACCAGCAGCTAGAATCTATAGACAATGACTGACGGTGCCGGAGGCAAGGAACGATTGCGTCAGGGTCTGCGAATAACCCTCGCAACCGTTGCGATCCTGGTGCTTCTGCTCGTAGTTCCCCCGCTCATCAGCGTGAGTCGCTTCAAGAGCCAAATCACGCAGCTCATCTCTCAATCGCTGGGCAGGCCGGTTCGCCTCTCCTCGGTCCAGGCGCACATTCTGCCCTGGCCGGGATTTGAGATCTCCGATCTGAGTGTTGCAGAAGATCCGGCATACGGCGCCGAACCAGTGCTCCACGCCAATAAGGTCACCGCATCTATTCGGTTGCTCGCCTTATTCCGCGGCCGCGTCGAGATTGGCAAGATCAGCGTAGACGAAGCCAGTCTGAACCTTGTGCGGGCTGGGCCGGGCCGCTGGAATCTGGACTCAATATTTCGTACTGCCGCACAGACAGCTACAGCAGCTGGCGCGCACCGAGTAGCGCCGCTGCCTTATCTCGAAGCCACTGATTCCCGCATCAACTTCAAGACCGGAGTGGAAAAGCTTCCATTCTCTCTGGTCAACGCCGATCTTTCTTTGTGGCAGGAGAATCCCGGCGAGTGGCGCATTCGCTTGCGCGGGCAGCCCGCCCGGACCGACGTAAGTCTGCACTTGGAGGAGACTGGCGTCGTGCGCATCGAAGCCAGCATGCGCCGTGCGCCTGCGCTACGCCAGATGCCCCTGCATCTTGACATCGACTGGCGTGAAGCGCAGCTGGGCCAGCTCGCGCGCCTCATCACCGGTTCCGATCCCGGCTGGCGCGGTGACCTGACCGGCGAGCTGCATCTCGACGGTACCGCCGACGCGGCGCGGATCTTCACGCGACTCCGTGCTACCGGCGTGCACCGCGCCGAATTCACTCCAGCGTCACCTCTCGATTTCGACGCTCACTGCGGATTCGTCTATCACTACGCAGACCGCAGCGTCGAAAACCTCGCCTGCGATTCGCCATTGGGCAACGGCCACATAAGCGTCACCGGAGAAAAGCCGGGCGAAGACACTCCACCGAGCTTTTCTGTTGAACTCGATCGCATTCCGGTGGCAGCGGGCCTCGATGCGCTGCGCACTCTCCGCAGCGGTCTCGTGCCGGATCTCGAGGCCAACGGGTCGGTAAGTGGAAAGATTGCCTATCACATTCACCCACAGGGAAATGCGGCACCCGCCAAGACTGCACTGGCGGTGCAAATCAACCGGAAGCATTTGGCAAAGGCAGACGAACAAGAGATTGGCCCACTCACCGGCAGTTTGACTGTCGAAAACCTCATCCTCACTGGCGCAGGCCTCGCCCGCCCGATTCAGGCGCCAAATTTCACACTGGAGCCGGCGCCAGTCGTTTTGGCGGCGTCTCAAGCGCCGGATGGGGGGGGGCTGTCGGGGGCAGGGAGCACAGTACAAGCGCTGGTTGGCTCCTTAGCGATCCCAGCTGGCGGTGCTGCTCCACTCACCCTCAATCTGATCTTCTCGCGCTCCGGCTATCAGATCGTGGCGCATGGTCAGGCAAGTTTTGTGCGCGCCAGAGAACTTGCCCACGTCTCCGGCATCCCGGTGGCGGAGGCCCTCGAGGCCCTTGCGGGCGAACCAATCACGGTGGACTTGACCGCTGAAGGGCCATGGATTCCCACTGAGGTCATCCCACTCAACGACCTTCCTCACTCCGAGGTTGCGCCGTCGAGCAGCTCGGAGGCTTCAGCTTCGGCGCCGTCCCCTGGCGTCGCGCCCGAATCTCCCGATCGGGATAGCCTGACAGGAACCGTGCTGATCCGCAACGCCAATTGGCAGGCCGATTACCTTGCCAGCCACATTGTCGTCAATAACGCCACTCTCCATATCGAGAACGGGAATCTCCGTTGGGAGCCTGTGGACTTCACCTATGGTCCTCTGAAGGGAACAATGAACCTGACCCTTCCGGCCGGCTGCGCTTCGGAACAAACTCCTCAACAGCCCTGCCAGGCTCAGTTCCAAATGCAGTTTGCCGATCTTGACGCGGCTGCATTTGAGAGCGCGCTCCTTGGTGCGCGCGAAAAAGGTACGCTGCTGTCCAACCTCATCAATCGTCTCCGCCCCTCCCCCGCGCCTCCGTGGCCGCAGCTTGAGGGCACTGTGACCGCCGATTCGCTCGTTCTCGGTCCTGTCACGCTCGAAGGGGTGTCGGCGTCTCTGCGATTTGTGCCCACTGGCGCTGAGATCACCAGCCTTGATGCAGGCTTGTTTGGCGGCAGTGTGCATCTCGCCGGAACTCTCCGCAAGCCGGTCAACGGGCTCGACAAGCCGGATTACTCGCTCGGGGGCGATTTCCAAAAGCTCAACGCCGTCGATTTGGGCAAGTTGCTTGGCCTGCGCTGGTCGTGCGGAGCACTCGGCGGCAACGGCAACGTGGATCTCACCGGCTACACCGAAAGCGATTTGGCCGCGTCGGCCAAGGGGACTCTGCATTTCGAGTGCCGGCAAGGAAGTATCGCGAATGCAAGAAATCCGACTGCCGCTGGCGCGAGCGCGCCTTCGCCAATTCCTGCGGCGCTGGCCCACTTCGACCGCTGGACCGCAGACGCTTCCATCGCCGATGGCGCCATCGACCTCGGCGCGAATCAGGTTGTTTCGGGTGCCAGCAAGCGTTCCATCCAGGCCAGCATCACCTTCGGCCACCCGCCGAAAGTGAGTTTTCAGCCACCAAAGGACACGCGAATGGAAAAGCGGAATTAAATCCGCACCAATCTAAGCCAATCTAAAATCGACTCATGCCGTCATCCATCCGTTCTTCCCCCGTCCGGATCACCTGCAAAGGCATCCTCTTCGACATGGATGGGATTCTGATTTCGTCAATTGGCTCGGTCGAGCGCAGTTGGACCAAATGGGCTCATCTCCGCGGTGTTGATCCCGCGCTTGCGCGTAAGACCGCCCACGGTCGTCGCGCTGTCGAAACGATCGCAAAACTTCGGCCTGACCTCGACAGTGAGAAGGAACTCAAGGTCATCGAAGATATCGAGATCGCGGACAACGAGGGGCTGACTGTCCTGCCGGGCGTGTTGGATCTGCTCGCGGCGCTGCCTCGGGATCGATGGACCGTGGTCACCAGCGCCACGGAACGGCTGGCGCGGATTCGCATGGCCGCCGGAGGCATTCCGGTTCCAAAGCGCCTCGTGACCGCCGATCAAGTTACGCGCGGCAAGCCGCATCCAGAGCCATTTCTGGCCGGGGCTGCTTTGCTCGGCGTTGCGCCGAAAGATTGTGTGGTCTTTGAGGATTCGTCCTCGGGGGCGAAAGCCGGTCGCGCTGCGGGGTGCACCGTTGTGGCAACCATGTTTTCCCATTCAGCGGAGACGCTCGATGCTGCGCACTACCTGGTGCACGACCTCACCGGAATTCACGTTGAGATCGCCGGCGATCAGATCGTGTTAAACCTCACACCGCTGGCTGAACCGGCATCGATGAGCTGAAAGCGAGAAGCTGCTTTACTCGTTCGCCTCAATCTTCCGCCCGTGCGAATCCTGAATTGGGCGCGTGTTCAACCTGAATAGATTCGCGAAGGCACGCATCTGCTCGCGGCTCATGCTCAGGTCTTCCTCGAACACGAACCAGCGAACTCCCTCGGTGCAAGGCGGCGTGACCTCGGAACCGAGATAGGTCCAATAGCCACGGTCAGCGGGCAACAGGCCTCCGGCGCTGACCATGTCGGTGATCTTCTCGGTCGTGCCTGACTTCGTCGGCAAGTGCGTCCACAGCGCCGCTAGCAGTGCACTGGGAAAGCCTCGATCTTGATTCAGCCGCACCGCAACGACCGCTGTCTTGTCGCCCTCGCCGCGGTAAACCATGTCCACTTCCATGTCGCTGAGCTTGCCCTTCACCGGGTGCTCGCTGGGATGATGGAAGTCGAGCTCGATAAGCTGGTAATGCACTCCGCCGGCTGTCATTTCGCTGCCGGGATCCAAGTGAGCCACGATGCCGCGCCCAGTGTTTTCGAGGGTCATGGGTCCGGCGATGAAGTGGAACTCGAGCGGCTCGAGCGCTCTGTTCAGATGCGCGCCGCGAATGTCGATCGGCGACTGCTCGTGGCCCTTGGAGCAGACCTCGTAAGCCGGGTCGAGTCTTCCCCACACCAGCGGACCGGTTTTTCCTTCATAGGTCCAATTGGCTCCGGATTGCGCCGCGGAGGCCGCAGCAATTCCAAGCACGAGAGCGGCAATTATAGAATGACGCATGGATATCTCCACTGGAACAGAACCGTAAGTGCCCCGGAGAATTCTAAGGCATCGATGAGGCAAGCGAAAAAGAAACGGGACCCGCGAGCAGCAGGTCCCATTCTTTAGCGGGTCGAATTTGAAAACTTTCAGGGCTTCCTCACCTTGCCTTGGTCGTCGTAGCCTGTCCAGCCTGTTCAGCCAATTGAGCGGACTTGCCCGTGGCTTCCCATGTGAACTCGGGCTCGGAACGGCCAAAGTGGCCGTAGGCCGCGGTTTTCTGGTAAATGGGGCGCCGTAGATTCAGGTGCTCGATGATGGCTTTGGGCGTGAGCGAAAAGTTCTTGCGGATCAGTTCGGTGAGCATCGATTCGCTCAGCTTGCCCGTGCCAAAAGTCTCCACAAGGACACTGACCGGCTCGGCCACGCCAATGGCATAAGCCAGTTGCACCTCAGCGCGGCTGGCCAAACCGGCAGCCACAATGTTCTTGGCAATGTAGCGCGCCATGTAGGCAGCAGACCGGTCAACCTTCGTCGGATCCTTGCCGCTGAAAGCGCCTCCACCATGGCGGCCCATGCCGCCGTAAGTGTCGACGATGATCTTGCGGCCGGTAAGTCCGGTGTCGCCCATGGGGCCGCCGATGACAAAGCGGCCGGTTGGATTGATGTGATACTTGGTATGCTCGTCGAGCCACTTTGCGGGCAGTACTGCCTGGATGACGTGCTTGAGCACGTCGGAATGCAACTCGTCGTTACTCACAG
>CAYYKV010000210.1:0-5412 GCA_964468605.1 uncultured Occallatibacter sp.
TTGGAGGCGATGGCCTGCCATGCGGCGGTTTGATCGAAGTGCGAGAAAAGCGAATCGGGCAGCGGGACGGAGTTCGAGTTGATCTGCGTTTTGGTGGCGGGAGTGACGAGCGTGCCGGTGTTGGCGACGATGGCGGCGCGGCCCGCGTTGAAGAGAGATTGCACGCCACCGAGCGAAGGATTGAGGGCGAAGGTGCGGCCGGACTGCGGAGTTTTGAGGGTGATGGGCAGCAGCTCGCTCATGGGATAGGCGAGGCCGGGCGCGCCGGAGCGAGCGGCGGTGAAGGCGGCGAAGGAATCAGGATCGGTGGCGATCACGGTGCCGTGGCCGTCGTTACCGCCCTGCAAGTAGACGCAGACGAGGGCGCGGTAATCGGAGCCGGTGGTGGACTGCGCCATGGCCGCGAGCGAATTGAGCTCGAGGAGAAACGGGCTGGCATAGATGCCGGCCATGGACGCCATAGAGGCCGTTCTGAGGAATTGCCGGCGTGTGTGTTTGCAGTTGCAGCTCATGGCTGGCTCCTATTGCTGCGCGGCGTAGTCGGGCGACGCCACGGTCAGATAAATGGCTGTTTGCACGCGACTCAAGAGCGCGGCGTTGATTGCGTTTTGATCGCCGCTGGGGATGGGGATGGCGGCAATGGCGGCGAGAATCTCGTTGTAAAGATTCGAGGACATTTGGCCAGACATGAGTAGCAGGTTGATGCGGTCGAGCAACTGATCGGGCGTGGCGGCCAGAGTCATTTCAGTGCCGTAGTACGAGAAGACATCGGGACCGCCCTGGGCGTTGGCGCCGATTGTCCCTTGCAGATAGTTGATGTAGCCGACCACGGTGGAGACATTGGTCATCTGCATTTCGGGCGAGAGAAGCCCAGCGGCGGAGATGGGCGAGTTGGGCGGCGTGTAGCCGGGAGCAAACCAGTTGAAGACGGTGGGCGAGCGGAGCCACATTTCACCGAGGCCGTAGATGGGATCCTCGGTGCTGCCCATGTCGAAGGATCCGGTGCGGGATTGCGCCGTGAAGGCGCGCGCCCACTCGGTATAGCGCAACAGTGATTCGCGAACCTTGCCGTATTGCGGATTGCCGACGTAGGTGGCGGAATCGCGGGCCTCGGGGTCCATGAGGATGGCGGTGATGACCGCCTGTAGATTGCCGCGCACGCCGGTGCCGTCGTTAATGAAGACCTGCGCAACGCGATTGACGTAGGCCGGGCTGGGATTGCTGGTGACGAGGTGCTGGATCATCTGCTTGGAGAAGAACGCGGGCAGATTGGGATGGTTGAACAAAGTGTTGAGAGCAATGGTGAGGTCGCCGTTGGGGTCCGGGCTGCCTGATGCGGGAATGGTGACGCCGAGAAAGTCCTTTTCGACCGTTGAATGGTGATCGGGATAAGTTGTCATCGGCAACAACTCTTCCCCGTAGCCGGGCCCGACATAGAGGCAGCAGTTGGACCACCCGTCGTCGCTCGTGTCACCGGGAATGTCCCAACTAAAGCCAGTGAAGACAGCTGCCAGGCCCATCACGTCGGTATTCGAATACGTGGGGATCGGCTGGCCGTTTGCGAGCTGCTGCGAGCCGTCGTTATTCAACTGCCACAGACCGATGGTGAAGAGCTGCATGACTTCGCGTGCATAATTCTCGTCGGGGTCGGTAGTGGCGTTGCCCTTGTCGTTACCGAGCATGGAGAGGAACTGGCCCATCATCGGACTGAGGGTGACATCTTGCAGGAGCTGGCGGTAGTTGCCGAAGGCGTCGTTGCCGAGCATGTCGTAATAGCTGGCCTCGCCACGCGGCATATTTTGAATCGCCGTTGTGTTGTTGCTGGAGATGACGAAGATCTGCGAGAGAGCATATTTGACGCGCTGGCGGAGTTCATCGGGCGCGGCGAGCGATTGCTGCCAGAAGGTACCCTGCACCAGGCCTTCGTCCTGATTGTTCTGCAGGAAGAGCATGGAATTGCAGGTGACGTCGGCCGTGGCGCAGGGAGGATTATTCACGATCAGCGCCTGTTCAACGGCGGGTTCAGCGGGAGTGGGCTGAATGGCGAATTGCTGATTGAGCCATGCCTGGTAGCCCTCAAGGGAAAGAGTGCGGATATCGGCGTCGGTGGGTCCGAACGTGGCCTGCTCAAGGAAGCGCGCGGCGTCGTTCGGGCTAACGATCGGAGTGGGAGGCGTGCCGCTCACCGTGGCGATAAGGTCGTTCGACATAGCGGGGCCGGGACTGGGATTGAGGACCTGCAAATCAAGATTGCCGGACTGAGCCTGATCGACACTCGCCGTCAATTGCGACCCGCTGTTGAAGGTCGTAGACACTGGAGATCCATTCACAAGCACTTGCGCGCCGGTGATGAATTTCTGGCCGGTGAGCACGATGGTCGCAGGCCCCGGACTGAATGCCATGGGAGACGCGGAGGTGAGAATCGGAATGGGGTTCATCACCGAGATGTTCTGCGTGATGGAGACCGCGGGATTGTCGACGCTGGTGATGGTGAGCTGGACGATATTGCTCGGCGTGGGAACAACGGGCGGCGCGGTGTAGGTGATGGAGCCGTCGGCGTTCGATACCGCGGTGCCGACCACTCCGTTACCGCCGGCGATACCGTTGATCTGCAGCGTGACGGCTGGATTATCGGTTCCATTGACCATCAAACCAAGATTGAGAGTGTTTGAGACGCGGACGTCGGTTCCTGAGTTTGGCTCAAGCGTGAACACGACCTGGCCGGGGCCGACTTTCATCGAAAGCGGGAGCGCGCTGGCCGAGCCGGGATTGGGATTGGTGACTGTGAGCGGGTAGGTACCCGGATTAGGCGCGGCGATTTGCGCGACCAGTTGCGTGCCGGAGACATACGTAGTCGGAACGAAGGCTCCGTTCCAGCTAATCTGCGCGCCGTATACAAATTGCGACCCGTTCACGGTGACGGTTGTGGTGCCCTCGGAGAATCCGTTGGGAGTGACTGTGCCGAGAACGGGAATCGGATTCCATACCTGGATGGACACTGAGCCGGGAACGGCGGTTGGGTATTTGGCAATGGAGCTGGTGATCTGAACCGTGTAGGGATTGGGAACGACGGCAGGGGCCGTGTAGATGCCGGCGCTCGAGATGGTGCCGACGGTTGCGTTGCCGCCCGCGATTCCGTTTACGTAGAAGACCATTGCCTGTCCGGTGGCAAGGTAGCTCGAGGTAAGCTGGACGGTCTGATTCACTCGGACGTTGGTCGCCGGCGACCCGATGGCCGCGATCGTGTTGAGATCGACGGCAAGTGATGTGCCGCCGCAGCCAGTGATCAAAGGGGCGGCGAGAGAAAGCGAAAGGCCAAGGAGGAATGACGTCCAGAGAAGCCTGGGCGTTGGCAGAGGACTGCGTGGGAACACGGAAGGGCGAAGACACGCCACTCGCATAGTTGCTCCTAGACAGGGAACTCCAAGGCAGGCAAATGCTGAATCCAAGAAAGCGTGGCAGGGGGAAGAGGGCTACAGGTGATTCGAAACAGAGGTTATCGAAGTCACCAAATAGATGCAAACTAAAATACGATGAAAAATTACCTAGGTAATGTCCAATCGGAGGACAGAACAAATCCGGACCGGCTTCCGAGCGGCCAATCCGATGGATGCCAAAGCGCTCTGCGAGAATGGCTTACGGGCGAAACGGAACACGAGATGGCAGCTACATTGCGCTCCAGGTCATATCGATGCGCACGGGGATCTCATTCTTGATGGGGACAGTGAGGAAGGATGGGCGGTCGATGTTGAAGTCGGAACAGGTGAGGGGAATGGTCCCGGTGATGCGCACTTCGATTCCCTGCTGGGTGCGCTCAAACGGGACCTTGGCGTAGTGATCGGTCTGGCCGGCGAACTGAACTTCGAGGTCGGCGTGAATCCATTGCTGAGTGGTTTCGGCCTGCGGGAAATGAGCGCGGACCTGGATGAGAGGGAATTGTGCGCCCTTTGTCGCTTCGATCATGTGCAGGTCGCGATTGGTGTCACCGGAGTCGAAGGTTTTGACGGGGACGGCGATGAGGAAATCGCACCAGCCGGCGTGGCAAACACCCTTACCCTTTGCAGCGCGGCTTGTGCCGTCCACTTCGTGCATGGGATGCGACATGTGATAGCTGAGCGTGCCCTGATCGAGAATCCATTGAGAATCGGACTGCGCGCGAACTAAATGTGGAACCGAAACCGCCGCAAAAGCTAATAAAAAGACAAAAAGGAAACTCTGCTTCATTGTTTCTCCCAGAATTTGAGATGAATCGGCCAACTAACGGCAACGATGGAAGCGCCGTAGGCAATGACGGTAGCAACGGCGACGGGACCGTGCGCTGATGCGATGCCGTGGACTTTTTCGCCGGCATTTTCTTGCTTGTATGCGTCATAGCCCAAAATGGGAGTAAGAATCATTCCGGGGCCGTGAATGAACGCCAGCGCCTCATGGAAGCGGATGGCGCCGCGTTTCGGATTTCCGGGGATTCTCGGAGCGAACATCGCGAAGTACGCGGTTGAGAAGTAGAGCGCCGCAGTGGTTCCACCAAGCGCGGCATGAAAGTCGAGATTCGCGTTTGAGGGCTCGGTGACGGTCTGGCCGTTCTTGCCTTTGGCCTTGGCCATCGGTCCAGTAACGAGCGTGGCAGCCATAGGCGCGAGCGTGATGAGGCCGAGACGCTGGTGAATCTTGAGCATCTCCGTGCGCTTGTTGAGCTCGGCCTGGAGCTTTGGGTCACCCTGAGCTTGCTGCGGCGTGATTCCTAGATCGGAAAGCGAGGGCTCCTGCGAGGTCGAAGGCGCGGGTGCAGGCGCAGGTGCGTTGGGGAGTTCAGGCTGCGATGGCGGAGTTTTCTCGGTTGAGGGTGATGGCTGCTGGGCAGGGGTTTGCGGGGCAGCGGTCTGCGCCTGGGACGGAGACTGCTGCTCGGGCGGCGTTGCGGCGGATTGAGCAGCGATCAGATTGGGGAACCAGACGATAAAGAAGAGAGCGGCTCGGCCGATGAGCTTCTGAGCCTGCAGATGCATTCGTAAATCTCCTTGCGAAGGAACAGCGAGAGGATGCATTCGTAATTCAGACGTGATTGAATGGGCCGCGGTGAGCGGGGCCGCATGACAATCCTGTCATGTGAGGCGTTGCTGCGCGCCGGTCACCGGCTCCCGGCGATCATCTGCGCGGCGTGCTGGAGGCTGGTGTCGGTGACTTTTGCCCCAGACAACATACGAGCTACTTCGTGGGTGCGGGCCCGGTCGTCGAGTACACGGATGCGCGTTTGTGTGCGACCGTCCTTCTCGCGCTTTTCAACGGCGAGATGCTGATCGGCGAAGGCGGCGATCTGCGGGAGGTGGGTGACGCAGAGGACTTGCTGCGCTCGGGCCAGGGCCTTGAGCTTCTGGCCAACGGCTTCGGCGGCGCGGCCTCCGATGCCGATGT
>CAYYKV010000211.1:0-5395 GCA_964468605.1 uncultured Occallatibacter sp.
TGTTGCCCGGCTTCAAATCGCGATGGATGATTCCTTCCCGGTGAGCGGCAGCCAGTCCGCTGGCCGTCTGTTCCATGATTCCGATCGCTTCCGCAACATCCAGTTTGCCCTGTCGCTTCAGGATCTGATGGAGGCTCTCACCCTCCAGATACTCCATCGTGATGAACTTTATCCTTCCCGCTTCCCCGATATCGAAAATGCGGATGACATTCCGGTCGGTAATCTGGCGCGCAAGAATCAGCTCCTGCTTGAAGCGCTGCAGGATCTCAGGATGATCCGCCATCTCCGGCCGGATCACTTTGAGCGCGACCTCCCGCTCCAGCTCCACGTCTCGAGCCTTGTAGACGGCGCCCATCCCGCCCTCGCCGAGCAGTTGCAGAATTTCATAGCGTCCGGCAAGCAAATCACCAATCTGTAATAAAGCCCCGTTGTCGGGCGACGATGGCGACTGGGGAGTTCGTCGAGCTGGTGCTCCCGGCGCAATCGTAGCCCCGACATCAAACAACGTCGCTTGGAGATCGACAATGGTGGCGTCGGAGTCAACTCGGGGTGACACGTCGACAATCGTAGCGTCGGAGTCTACTTGCTTTGCTTTGGGATCAAATCGTGGCCCAGCGTCAACGATCGTTGCGTCGGGAACGTCCTGGGGCCGATTCTCTTGAGGAATCGAGATGTCGCCGGAGGAACTCTCACCGGCGAACGGGGTTCCGACACCCGGAGGGCCGGGCTTCTTGGGGAAAGCCTTTTTATCAGACCGCGTGGAGTCACTCATGTTGAGTTTTCAGAAACTGCCAGGAGCTTGTCGGAAAGAAAACCCCGATGGACGTGCGGCAGCACGACCATGTGTGCGGACCCCTTGAAAAGTATATACCTTGCACGGCGAAAGGCACGTAGGCCGCATGCCGATCAGGTATTGGAATTTCGCTCCAGACAATTCAAAGTGGAACGCCGCAGGATCTCGCTCCCCGGGCCGCGCGACACCAAAACTCACCCGGGTACAAATTACCCGACGGCCCGATGCGCGCAGCCTTGCTTATGCGGAATGATGGTGACCAGCCCGCGAAAACCGTATCCCGTCAATTTCACTTTGAAACCCTGTGGGCCAGTACCGTTAGGATGGTGTTGTCGCTCATCGATTGCGTAGCGATTGGGCCGCCAGAGATTCAGTACCAAGAAGTAGCTTCCGGATTGGCGACAACCCGACCAGAACGCCGAGAAACTGGAGAACCGGGCACTGAGGGCGTCGGCCCATTATTGCCGGCTGACTGCCACAATTTGGCTTGCGTGTGATCTGACAGAAGCGTTTTTTCACCCGCAGACAAGCCCCGCCAGTCACCCACTTGCGGAGGTTGTCCAAGGAGGGTGCGGTCGAAGCGTTCAGCCAAGAATCGACCGTGCCAAATCGGTTGCGAATCGGCCGTGAGGGCATCGAAAGTGTAGATACGCGCTGGATGTGTTCTTGCGAGAGCGCTTCGCAGGCCCGTAACACAGTGCTCCGTCGGTTACACCGACTCGCTGAAGCGGTAACCAATATGAGAGTCCGTTAGTAGATATTTGGGATCAGCTGGATCGTCTTCGATCTTCATGCGGATTTGGCGGATGTACGTCCGCAGATACTCTAATTCGTTTCCGTATTCCGGCCCCCATACCGAGCGTAGCAACTTTGCATGGGGAATCGGCCTGCCCGCATGGGCCATCAGATAGTGCAGCAACTCAAATTGTTTAGGAGTCAGATGGACGGCATGGCCCTTTTTCTCAACCAGATGCCGGCCTGGGTCAAGGAGAACTTCGCCGATCAGGATTGCGGCATCCGTGTCTTCAGCCAATCGGTTGCGGCGCACCGCAGCCCGCAGGCGCGCGGTCAACTCACGCAGTTGAAAGGGCTTGGTAATGTAATCGTCGGCACCGGCGTTCAGAGCCTCGACCTTACGGTCTTCGCCGCCCTGAACTGTGAGCATCACGATCGGCAGGCGCGGAGACGCTTTGCGCATAAGCCGACAAACTTCGATGCCTCCAATTCCGGGCATGTTGATGTCAAGCAAAACCGCATCAAATTGCTCATTGCGGACGAGCGCCAGGGCTTCCTCGCCCCGCGCGGCTTCAACAATGTCAAAGCCGAAGTTTCCGAGAATCGTTCTCAACGACAGCCGAATCGAACGCTCGTCGTCCACAATCAGGACGTTTCCCGATTCCGAATTCACTGTTATCCTCCATCCTTAGGCAAGGAGAGAAAGAATGTCGTTCCCTCATTTGCGTTACTGATCACCCACACATGTCCTCGATGGGCTTCAGCGGCCATTTTTACGGTGGACAGGCCGATCCCAGTGCCCGCGGCAACGTGCATGGTTCCCTCACTGCGGAAGAACCGTTGAAAGATGCGCTCCCTGTCGCTGATAGGAATCGCTGGGCCGAAGTTATGAACCGAGATCATCAATTCTGAATGACTTTCCCACGCCGATACTTCGACTGCGGCGCCAGCATAGGAGTATTTAGCCGCGTTATCGAGATACTGCGTCAATGCCATAGACAGGAGCTCACGATCGCCACGGATTCTGAGCTCGGGATTCGGAACTTTGATTTCCACCGCATGCCCTGCCATGTGCCCGCGCTGTTCCTCAAGTGCTTCCGCCACCAGGTCGCCAACGACAATTTCATCGCGGGCCACGCGGAGTTCCTGAGCCTCGAGCTTGGCCGTCTGCAGTAATCGCGTACTTAACTGGCTCAACTGCCGGGATTCATCATCGATGAGGGCAGCCAACTCCTGCTGCGGTGCATTCAACTTACCCACTTCGCTGAGCCCGGCGGTTGCAGTCTGGATCGCGGTGAGTGGTGTCTTCACAGCATGCGCCAGGGAATCGAGTACTGCGGCTCGAAGCCGCTCGCTAAGATTCGCCGCCTCGATCTCGCTCTCCTTTTGAAAAGAAATACATCGGTCCAGCGTAATCGCCGTCAGTGAGGCCAAAGCGTCGACCACGAGCAATCCCAGATCACCTCGTATTGCAATCGCGCCGATGGAATCCACTCCTCTTCTTAAGAGACGCCGGGATATGCGCGCCGTCTTGTCCTCATCATCCATCTGCGCCAGGTAGCATTCCTTTGCCAATTCGCGCTCGTCTGCCGCCCATACCCCGGAGAAGTCGCACGTTCCCGACTCCGCATTGAAGATGGCGACGGCTTCTGCTCTGAAGATGCGCTGGATCAGCTGCACCAGCTGCGGCCCTGGAGCCTGGTGCAAATTCATGAGCAGCGTGCTCCGGCTCAGCTCGAACAACTGCTCCATGGATGTTCGTTGCAATGTGGCTTCGCGCGTCTGCAGTTTTTCCCGCGAAGAAAGCCTGCTGACGAGGAGTGCGCTGATCTCGAAAGCCCCGAGCGCAACCCAGTCTTGTGGGTCGGAGACGGTGAGCTTGAAAATCGGGGGATAAAAGAAGTAGTCCAGGCAAGCGCACGCCAGAATTGAGACCACCGATGCCTGCCAGAACCCGCAGAGGATCGCCTCGCACACGACCACGAGAAGAAAGAGAAATCCGACCGGCGCAGCATTGAAATGAAGTACAAACCCCGCAAATGCCAGCAGCGCAATTACCCAGCATCCCGCGAAGCATTCGCCTGCGAATTGCGCACGTGTGGGGTGGTTCCGCTCCCCAATGAAGTCTGAAATCCTCATGGCTTACAAGGCTTTCCGATTCGGAATGCATGTAGGAAGACGATACCTAGAGGGGCATCAACAAAACATAAATAAGTTACAAAGAAATAGCGGGTATGAGGAGTGGATCGCATTGCGGATCCAGTTCCTTCATCCCCGCCCTTGTGTCGCATAATACCTTTGCAGGGTATTGATTACTTAGCGCTCGCTGAAAGGCTCTCATAGTGCGCGGCCTGATCGCTCATCTGCTGGGCTTCGTACGTGAAGTACTCGTAACGGTTTCGTGACGAGTCCGCCGGCCGGGGATACTTCTGGTAGCTTGCGGCCGTGATCTGGCTGCGGCGCTCCCACTCCTGCTTCTCTGCCTGTGCCTTCTCTTCAAACACCAACTGGCGCTCGTGAAAATAGCTTGCCAGCATCTTGTACTGCTCCACCGTGTGGGCACTGCGGAGCATCTGTTCAGCCTGGGCAGGGCTCATGCCCGCGTTCATAGAATTCTGCGCGCGTGCGAGACCCGCGGAAACTGCAAATGCCGCTATTGCTGCTAAAACCTGTATCTTGCGAGTCATGGTGATTTCCTCCTTACATTTCAAGGATGGGGCTTAAAACGTGAATGAAGCATGAAGAATTAGCTGGATTTGTATAAGGTATTTTATGGGGTAATCAGGCCTTTCGTAGGAGCGTGCTGACCTAACCTGAGCCTCTGTCGCGCGGAGCACAAGGGAGGCTCCGATAGACCTACATAAAGCCCATTCGCCTGTTGCATCTCATATTCAACAAACTTAAACCGCTGAAGGCCGCTAAGAGAGCCTGACGGGGCTATTCAGTCACTCGCGCCTCGGCTACAAAGGCGAGAAACCGGCGTGCCAACTCATGGATCCGGTGATCCTGACGCCTCTGCACAGCGTCTCTTGGCAATAACTCAACGCCAACACCGATGGAACTGGCCCCAGACCTAATGAAGTTCGTCGCATTCTGCTGGTTAACACCGCCCGCGGCGATGAGCTTCACTTGAGGCAAGGGAACTTTTAGCGAGCGGATGTACATATCCCCGCCTACCGGAGCAGCGGGGTATATCTTCACAAAATCCGCACCGGCCTTCCATGCGGCAATGACCTCAGTGGGCGTGAGAGCACCGGGGATGGCAACGACACCACGACTGAGAGCCGACTCGACGACATCCTGCACGAGTCCAGTGCTGGTAAGAAACCTGGCCCCAGCGTCGAGACAACGCAGCGCAGTGTCTTTATCGAGAACGGTGCCGGCGCCGACAACCATTTCCGGGAAACTCTGTGCCAGCTTGCTTATCACGCCTATTGCGCCAGGAACGGTCATGGTGATTTCCGCTACGGGAATGCCGGCGTGATACAAGGTTTCGGCAGCATAAAGAGCCTCATCCGCTGTTTTGACTCGGATGCCAGGAAATATGCCTATCTCTTCGATCCGGGTGCTGACTTCTTTTCGCTCCATAGAGCCTATTTGACCTCCCTGGAAGTTTGAATGCCCATTCTCTGCAAATGACCGATGTACAGGGCTGCCGAGCAAAACTCTCTTATGGAATTGTCTCTCGTCCCACGGCAAGATTCAGCTGACCAACGGCAGTTAAGTAGGACCCAATCAGCTGCGCATAGGCCAGCTGCACCTGACGGAAGTCGGCTTGCGCGTTGAGAAAGTCCATCAATGAGGCGCCGCCGTGCTGGTAGGCGTAGGTCACGGTGTCGCGCACCCTGAGTGCCTGATCGTTGTATT
>CAYYKV010000212.1:0-5346 GCA_964468605.1 uncultured Occallatibacter sp.
CCGGCGGTGAAGCTGCGCGCGACGGCGGGATCGGTCCACAAAGCGCTGCCCGCGCGGTGATAGAGGATGAGAATTGCGGCGAGCAACCCGTAGCCGGCAATGTGCGTCATCAGCAGCACCTTGCGCGCGCCGTTTACCGCTTCGCGATTGGTGTACCAGAAGCCCACAAGGGTGAACGAGCAGAGGCCCACAAGTTCCCAGCAGAGATAAAAGATAAAGAGGTTGGCGCTGTAGACGAGAGCGATGAAGCCGCCGATGAAAACAAGCATGATCGCGTAGAAGCGCGTCGCGGACTTGTCGTGCGCCATGTAGCCGACGGAATAGAGCAGCACCAGGCCGCCGATGCAGGCGCCCATGAAAGCGAACAGGACGCTAAGGGCGTCGACGTGAAGAACGAAAGCGAGCGGCCCGTCCCACGGGAGGGGATTCAGGTCGATGGACTGGCCGTTGCGGACCAGCGGTGTGAGGCCGGCAACGGCGACGAGAGCGGGAAAGCAGCTGAGTAAAGCGAGGATTCCCTTGGTTCGCGCAGAGCAGAGGCGAGCGACCATAACCTGCAACAAAGCGCCCACCAGAAGCGCACATGGAGCCATCAAAATGAGGGTTGGCGCGTCCATGCCTTCATGTTGAGCGCCCAGCCTTTAGGGTGATGTGACCGCGCACACATGCTGATTCCTAAGGGCCGGAATGCGGCCACAAATACCATATTGCAGTACTTTGTTTGGCCGCGTAGCCCGCATCCATCGTTGGCCACCGGCGCCGCGCGGTTTCTTCATTTGGTCAGCGTTGTGAATCTCCGGGGCGTTCGGGGATGCCGGGATCGTCGAGGACCTGAATGGCTGTTGCGGGACCGAAGTCCACCCAATCCTGGAGCACCCAGACGACCTTCTTTTTCGGGGTGACTTCGATGAGTTGTGGACCTTCGGCGTCGCCGCCACGGGAACAAAGGATGGTGTTGCCGTTGGCAAGGCGCGTAGCCGATTGTGAATTCTGGTATCGAAAGGCAGGCGGCAGATCGGCCGGCGAAATCTGCCAGGCTATTCTCTTTTCGGGAGTCACTTCGAAGGTTGTCACATCGCGCTCGTCGGTGATGAGAGTATTGCCGTTCCTTAGACGGACCGCTGCCCATGGAGTTGGGACGTCGTAGCTCCAGACCTCATTGAAGTTCTTGTCGTATTCCACCACGCGGTTCATCTCGAGGAAGGGAACAAGGTACGTTCCCTGCGCCGTGTACCGGACGCGCCGAAACTGTCCATGAACCGTTTTGCGATCGGTGAGGCTCGGCGCTGGCAAATCGTGTTCTACCTCAACCGCATTGGTCTTGATATTCACGACCATCAGCCTGGGCGGCAGGCCGTTCTCGACAAACAGAACTTTATCCAGGCCGATTGGCTGGCAGGTGTGAATCTCCCTTCCCTCCGGCGCATCGTGACGCCAGACGATCTTCTTATCGGGAGTGATTTCGGCTACGTATTGCATGCGTGAAAAAAGGATGTTTCCATTCGAGAGCATCCATGCGTCGTCGTATTCCCAGCCCGGGCCGGTGGAATAGGTCCAGACGATCTTGCCGCGATGAACGAGCAGAATTTTGTTGTATCCCTCTCCGATGTAAAGCATTGGGTGCTGCGCGAGTGCCCTGCCGGGCAAGCCGGGCGGAATGGGTTTCAGTGAGTCAGGCTTGCGCGGAGGGACCACAATTTCAGACGGTCCCATCTCCGGCACATTGGGGGCGGTGAAGAGCGGCAGCACTTTCTTCAAGGGCGACCCAGCCTGCGAAGAGGCGGCGCTTGCAACTGGCTTCAGAACCGCGAAATAGAGGGCCAATACGACACACTCCGTGACAATGAGCGCGCGAGCAGCGAATCTGCGCAGTCGTTCGTTTTCCATGATGTTTTTCCTCGCTCGGATTCCGACCTGGGTGGTCCGGCGGAAGTATATCGAAACCGCACCGGTTATCGCAGTGAGTGGAATGCTGAGAGGGACTGCGGTTGCGGCAGAGCTGAATCGGAGGCCGCTGAGTAGCCCAGGCCGGCAAGGGCGACGCATGATTTCTCGTCCCTCCATCGATCGCGGCGGCGCGATGTCCTACAATGCGGCGGGGGTTCTTCCGCGATGATTCTGTCGTCCAAAGTGCGTTTTTGTGCATTCCTGATCCCGGTGGTTCTTGCGGGAGTGTTTCCTGGTGCACGAGCACAGGGAAGCGGCGCCGCGGCTTCGTTTCCAGAAGCAACTTCGCGTTTCGCGGCGGAACAGCCCGCTCCTCTTGCGCCTTCAGCCAGTTACCGCGCAGTGCAGCAGCGGCTGGCGCAGGGCTGGAATACCTGGGACACCAACAGTGTCACCACCCAGGTTTTGCTCCCGGAAGGGCTGGCGATTCATTTTGGTCTGAAACACAACACGGCTCTGAATACCGATGCGTTTCTCGGGGACGTGCTCATCGGCCGCCTGCAACCTGGCGCCGAGCAGGTAACGCCGGGCCCGCACGCATGGGAGGGCAGCTACACCGATCTGAGCGTGTCATGGAAAGGTCACCGCTGGCGGATCCAGAGCGCGCACGATGCAGCGGACCTGGTCATCCTAGCCACTCCCGAACCGTCTACGCCCATCTCCGCGCTGCCGCCCACGCTGGTGGTTTCAGTCGATTTTCTTTGGAACCGGCCCGGCACAACGTTGCGCCGCGCAGACTCGATTGAAACTCACGGCGCTTCCGGTTCCGTGCCTGTCTATTGCACCTGCAATCCACCCGCTGCGGCCGCCCGGAACAGCGATTACGCCGACGTTCCCGTGGCCGGTCCATATTTTGCGGTAGACTTCACTGCGCCGGTTGGTATCAGCACGGGACGCCGGCGCACGCTCGCAAAGATTCAAGCCATCATCGAGAGGCAGCACCAGGCGTACGAGCAGTCGGTCAATTCGGCAGGGACTGCCGCGCAAATCCGCGACGCCATTGAAACCACACTCGGCTGGGACACCATCTACGACCCCGACAAGCAGCGCGTGATCTCTCCGGTGAGCCGCGTGTGGAACCAAAACTGGGGCGGCTACGTGCTGTTTGACTGGGATACGTTCTTCGCCGCCACGCTGGCCTCCATCGGCGATCGCGACTTAGCCTACGCCAACGCGATGGAGATTCTGCGCGAGGAGACGCCCGCAGGGTTCGTTCCGAATTTCGCCCGTCCCGGCGGCTGGAAGAGCTTCGATCACTCCGAGCCGCCCGTCGGCGCAATCACGGTGCTGGGCCTCTACCAGAAGTTTCATGACCGCTGGTTTCTTGCAGACACGTTCGAGCCGCTGTTGAGCTGGAATCGCTGGTGGGATCAGCATCGTCAGATCCAGGGCTACCTGGCGTGGGGCGACGACCGCAAATCCGATCCAACCGACCCCGACGATGGCTTCCGTGAAACGCGCCAGGGCGCGATCTACGAGTCCGGTTTGGACAACAGCCCGATGTACGACGGCGCGATCTACGATCCGCAGTCGCATCTGCTAGAGATTGCGGACGTGGGTCTGATGAGCCTTTATATTGCCGACTGCGACGCGCTGGCCCAGATCGCGGACGACTTGTCGCGCACTGCCGAGGCGCGAGAGCTGCGCGAGCGCTCTGCACGTTACCGCGCCAGCCTCGCCACTCTTTGGAGCGAGCAGGATGGCATCTTCCTCAACAAAGACCTGCACGCTGGCGAATTCAGCCGCCGCTTGTCGCCCACCAACTTTTATCCGCTGCTGGCGCGCGCGGCCACACCCGCACAGGCGAAAACCATGATCGAAAAACATCTGCTCAATCCCAAAGAGTTCTGGGGCCAGTGGGTTATTCCGGCGATCGCCCGCGACGATCCGGCCTTTGCCGATCAGGATTATTGGCGCGGCCGCATCTGGGGCCCGATGAACTATCTCGTCTATCTCGGGCTGCGCAAGTACGACGATCCGGACGTGCGGCGCGAGCTCGCGCAGAAGTCCTATGACCTTTTCCTCAAGGAGTGGAAGGAAAAAGGCCACGTCCATGAGAATTACAACGCCATCACGGGCAGCGGCGACGATGTGACCAGCAGCGACCGCTTCTACCATTGGGGCGCGCTGCTCGGCTACGTGGAGTACATGGAACAGACCGAGCCGACGACGGCATCGCAGACGGTACGCTGAATCGAGACGCGGACGATTCGTTGATTTGACGAGCGGCGGCCGGTTTGGCGCGAACACACACGCATCACGCACACGCCGCTCGGGGCTACAATGCGGCGGGGGCTTTGTCGGCCATGAATTCATCTTCGAAAGTGCGCTTCTGTCTTGCGATTGTCTTATTGTTGCCGTTCTTCACTGCGCGGCTCGCTGCGGCCCAGACCGTCGTGAGCGAGACCGAGCGCGTCGCCGCGCAATTGCCGACGCAGTCGCACGCGGTTGTGGAGCGGCTGTTGAGCCTGGGCCAACTGCCTGCCGGCACATGGAAGATGCACCCGGGCGATCTGGCGCACGGCGAAGCTGTGAGTTTGGACGAGACCGATTGGCAGCCTGTAGCGCTAATGGCAAAAGCGCCGAATGATGCCGTCTGGTTTCGGCAGACGATTCAAATTCCCGACACGCTCAACGGCTACGACCTGACTGGCGCGCGCATATGGTTCCAGTTCCACGCCACCGCCAACGGGCCGATGCCGGAGATGATCTACTTCAACGGCCGCCGCGCGGCGATGGGCGAGGACCTGGAGCCGATCGTGCTCGAGGATGACGCGCGGCCCGGCGACAAGATCGTCGTCGCGGTCAAGCTGCTGCACACCGTCGATGTGAAGACCTTCCGCAGCGCGACGATGAATATCGATTTCGCGAGCGGGCGGCCCAATCCCGAAGACCTGGCTCAGGAGTTTCTGTCGGCGTGGGCGCTGCTTCCTTCGCTTGCGCCCGGCGACAGCGCGAAACTCGACACGCTGAACGCCGCCATCGCTGCTGTGGATGTGGCGGCGCTGGACACGGCCGAGACGGCGACTGACGACGCGCGCGCGCAGGCAGAGGCGAAGTTCGACGCGAGCCTGAAGGCCGCGCAGGGGCAGCTTGAGGCGTTGCGTCCGCTGCTCGAGACCGCGACGTTCCATCTCACCGGCAACTCGCACATTGACGCGGCGTGGCTGTGGCCGTGGACTGAAACCGTCGACGTGGTCCGGCGCACGTTCGGGACCGCGCTGCAATTGATGAACGAGTATCCCGGCTACACATACACGCAGTCGGCCGCGGCCTACAACGACTGGATGGCGCAGAAGTATCCGGAGATGAATGCGGAGATCAAGAAGCGTATCGAGGAGGGGCGCTGGGAGATTGTCGGCGGCATGTGGGTCGAGCCTGACCTGAACATGCCCGACG
>CAYYKV010000213.1:0-5296 GCA_964468605.1 uncultured Occallatibacter sp.
CAAGAAGAGCTGGACGCGCCTGATGCGCAACGGCATGGCGCGCGACCACAGCTGGCGAGGCCCGGCGAAGGAGTACGTTCGCGTATATGAGAAAGCTGCGCAGAGGATGAAATGAGAGATATTGAGAAAAGTGTACAATATTTATTTAAATCACTTTACTTAACATTATTGACACAATGACTCAATTATTGTAGATTGTCTCAATGGAGGCCCGAATGCCAACTCTTTTGGAAAAAATCGACGTAGGCTGCGCGGCAGAGGTCTTTGTGGCGACGGCGCTTTTGCATCGGGAACAACCTCAACGAATGGATTTCACGATTCAGGAGATTGTAGACCGGGCAGCAAGGGAAAATGTCGCCGGCAGATTGCGCTCTGGCCTGAATGTTCACGCTTCGCAACATTGTGTGGCGAATCGGGCTCCAAATCCCGCTAAGCATCGCATGCTGTACGCGACCGGAAAGCACACACGCAGGTTGTTGCTGCCTGGCGATGAGGTTCATCCGGCGAGAACAGGTAAGATTTTTCCCGATGAAGGTGAAGTTCCAGAGGAGTATCTGCCACTTCTGCATTGGGCGAAGAGGAGATATGAAGAGGGCGGTTCAGGGCCGACACCGCAATCATGGGCAGGAGATGTGGAGCAGAAAATGGCGACTCAACAAGCGCCGGAGACGCCGCAGCGGCGGTTGGAGTCGCTGCTGGAGATGGAGGGTTTGGGGAGGGAGTATTTGAACGGCGTCGATCCCGACGAATACGTGCGAAAGTTGCGCGAGGGTTGGGAATGAGCCGCGTCTTTCTGGATACGAATTTCTTTATCTACCTGATCGAAGGCGTGGGGCCGCAGGCGAAACGAGCAAGATACCTTCTGAGGGCGTTTACCGAGCGCAGGGACACTCTGCTCACTTCGGTGATGACTCTGGGCGAGGTCCTTGTAGTGCCGCTGGGGAAAGGCGATTTCGTAATGGCGCAGCGGTATCGCCAGATATTTCGCGGCTCAGGAATCACCCTTCTGCCGTTTGTAGAAACAGCCGCTGAGGCATTCGCGCGGATTCGCATTGGCGGCGCGGTCAAGCCTCCGGATGCAATCCAACTCGCAACCGCGGGGACCGCCGGATGCGATCTATTCCTTACCAACGATGATCGGCTTCAGGGGACAACGGTTCCCGGGGTTCACTTTATTACCTCGTTTGAAAAAGCGCCGATCTGAACAATCGGCCCGCGCTTCCTTCTGATAACCTGTGAACTCTTGGAGTGGATGCTTTCCCCGGAGGATTGTGATGAAGATTCGGTTAACGGCGGCTTGTTGTTTATTGGGCCTGGTTTCCCTCACAGCAGCGGCGCAGACGGGTGCCGTGGGCAGCGGACCGGCAGCTGCCACCATTGCCGCCCCAGCTGATGCCCTCGATGCGCAGTTAACCATCATTGAAAACGAAATGATGGGCGCGGTGAAGGCCATGCCGGCCGACAAATTCGATTTTGCTCCCAGCCAGGCGATCTTTGTGCCCGCGCAGAAGACCGAGTACGCGACGGTGAGGACATTCGCGCAGCAGGCAACCCACGTGGCGCAGGCCAACTACTTTTTCTATGGTGCCGTCAGCGGGCTAAAGCCGGATGTGGATATGCAGGGGCTTCCGAAGCTGACGAAGAAGGACGATGTTGTGGCCGCGCTGGCTGGCTCATTTGCGTTTGCACACAAGGCCATCGCCACGCTGACTCCGGCCAATGCATTTGAGGTGGTCAAGTTTCCTGAACCGGGCCTGTGGACGCGCGGAACGGCGGCTTCCTTTGGGGTCGCGCACGCATTCGACCACTACGGCCAGATGGTGGAGTATCTGCGCATGAACGGGATTGTGCCCCCGGCCAGCGCGAGATAAAGGCCGGTGTTGAAGACGCTGGCCAACGCGCGGGACGAAGCAGAGATCGTGCGGCGGCTCGCGTCGATTTCTCCCCAAAGCAGGCGCCGTTGGGGAAAGATGACCGTTGGCCAGATGATCTGTCATTTGAGCGACGCGTTTCGCGTGGCGCTTGGCGATAAGCCCGCAAAGCCGTTCAGGAGTCGCTACTCCGGGCCGCTCATGAGGTGGCTCGGGTTATGGCTTCCACTGCCGTGGCCGCACGGCGTCCAGACCGTCCCGGAGTGCGACGCCAACTCGGGTGGAACTCCGCCTGCGGAGCTGGAGCGCGATAAGCGCGATCTCATCGAGTTGTTGCACCGGTTCGCGGCCCAGCCCGCCGTGGTTGCGCAGCACGCGCATCCATTCTTCGGCCCGATGACTGAAAAAGAGTGGATGCGTTGGGGATATCTGCACGCAGACCATCATCTGCGCCAGTTCGGGGCTTAGGCGCGAGCGGCGATCCGTATCCTTAGCGCGTCTTCGACAATGTCCGCCGCCAGCTCGAGTCCATCGATCGCGGACATGGCTGCCTGTATCTTGCGCGCGGCTCCCCGATACGACTCGTCCTCAAGGACGGCACGTACGGCCGAGCGCACGCGGCTTGGGTTTGCTTTGCGCGGCGGCACCACGACGCCCGCCCCATGCGCCGCAACGCGCGCCGCAACTCCCGGCTGGTCGTTGCCCAATGGGATGCACACGAGCGGCACGCCCTCAGCCAGTGACTCCAGAACCGTGTTGATCCCGGCGTGCGTAATAACCACTGAAGCTCGTTTGACGAGTTCCAGCTGCGGAGCGAATTTGACCACCAGCGGATCGCCGCTGAAAACACCAAGGCGATCCGGCTCCAGTCCGCCGCCCAGCGAGATCACCAGTTGCACATTCAGCCCGGCGCATGCCTCGGCGATCTTGCGGAAGAGATCCAGCGATCGATTCTGCAGCGTGCCCAGTGAGGCGTAGACGAGTGGGCGGCCGTCGAGCCGGTCCCACGGAAACTCCACAGCGGGCCGCTGCGCCGCGTCAACAAACGGTCCGGTGTAATAGAGGTGCGGAGGCAGAGGATCGATGTCAAACTCGAGGGCCCGCGGCAACTGCGTGATCTGGGCGAGCTTCGAGAGTCCCTCGCCCGGAACCCTGCCCACCTCCAGTCCCCACGCCACGCGGTATTCGTTGACCGCGGCAAAGATCGGCGCCGCCACGCGAGTCAGCACGCGAATGGCAATCTCATTGCGCATGCGGGCCCACCATTTCTGGCTTCCCGACCAGCCGAAGTAAAACGGCGGATACCGGTTGTCGTTGACCATCGGAGGAATGAGCGCCAGCGACACGAACGGCATCCCAAGATACTCCGCAATGTTGTTGGCCATATCGGCTTCGTCGATGAGTAAGGCGTCCAGGTTCGCCTTGCGAACCGCCTCTAGGCCGTCGCGAAGCACCATGCGCGCGGTGTTGCTGATTCGCTCCATCGTGAAGCGTAGAACCTGAAGCCGGGGCATTTCGCCCAATCGCCGGTCGAGTTCTTCGAGCGTCCCCGGTGGGTAGTCGCTCTGGCCGATCAGGCAAAAATCAATTCCTGCCGCTTTCACGCGGGACTCTACGTCGGCGATTCCGAAAACGACAACGGAGTGTCCGCGCTGCTCCAGGCGGCGAGCCAGCGCGGTCAATGGGTTCAGATGCCCCGTCCCTGGAAAGCAGAATGCGCCCAGCCTTGCCATGCATCACCATGCTACTTGAATCAAGATGAAGTAATCACGGAATTCGATATCCGCTACGGCGCGGGATTGCCTGGCGCGAGGGCTAGTTGTGCTTGCCCTTCCACTCCTCGTACGGCCCCTGGAAATCCTCGATCCCGTCCTCGCGAAAAATCCAAAGGCGTGTTGCAACTTCGTCGATCAGATCGTGATCGTGCGTGACCAGCAGGACCGTGCCCTCGTACCGCTGCAACGCGATGTTCAGCGCGTTGATGGCTTCAAGGTCGAGGTGGTTGGTGGGCTCGTCGAAGATGAGGATGTTGGGCTTGGTGAGGATGAGCTTGCAGAAGGCGAGGCGCGCCTGCTCGCCGCCAGAGAGCGCTTTCGTCGGCTTCGAGCCCTCCTCGCCCGAGAAAAGCATCTGGCCGAGAATGCCGCGAATGTCTTCGACGTGCGCGGCGGGGTTCCACTGGTGCAGCCAGTCGGCCACAGTCAATCCATGCTCGATCGTTGCGCCGACGTCCTGCGGAAAGTAGCCCACCTGCGCCTCGTGGCCCCAGAAAACCGAGCCGGAATCGAGTGTGAAATCCTTCTCGGCCAGTCCCGGATAGTTGGCCAGCAGGCTCTTGAGCATGGTGGTCTTTCCGGCGCCGTTGCGGCCCATCAGGCAGATCCTCTCGCCGCGCAGAATGTTGGCCGTAAATCCATCGATGACTTTCAGATCGCCGTAAAACTTCGACAGATGCTTCAGCTCGAGCACGTGCTTGCCGCTGGGCCGAACCTGATCGAATTTGATGTATGGGCGCTGGATATTGGAGCGTGCCAGCTCGTTGGTCTGCAGGCGCTCGACCTCCTTGCGACGGCTGGTCACCTGGCTTGACCGCGTGCCGGCCGCAAACCGCGCAATGAACTCGTTGAGCTGGGCGATCTTCTTTTCGCGCTGCGCAATCTGCGACTCCAGCGTGGAGCGAATCTGCGTCTTGGCCATCACCATGTCGTCGTAGCCGCCGGTGTAGGTGATGATCGTCTGGTAGTCGATGTCGGCAGTGTGCGTCGTGACCGAATTCAGAAAATGCCGGTCGTGCGAAATCGCGATCATCGTGCCGTCGTAGCCGGTGAGGAAGTCCTGCAGCCAGTGGATGGAGTCGAGATCGAGGTAGTTTGTTGGCTCGTCGAGCAACAACGCGGGCGGCTTGCCGAAGAGCGCCTGCGCCAAAAGTACGCGGACCTTCTGTCCGCCTTGCAACTCGCCCATCTTGCGCTCATGCAGCGGCTCGGCAATGTCCAGGCCATCCAGCAGCACGGCGGCATCGCTTTCGGCCGTGTAGCCGTCCTCGTCGCCGATGGTGCCTTCGAGCTCGCCCAGGCGCATCCCGTCTGCATCCGTCATTTCAGCCTTGGCGTAAATGCGGTCGCGCTCCTCGAGCGCCGCCCACAGCGGCTTGTTGCCCATGATGACCGTGTCGATGACGCGATAGGCGTCGAAGGCGAACTGATCCTGGCGCAGAACGCCGAGCTTTCGCGGGCGCACCACCGTGCCCTTCTGCGGCTCCAGCTCGCCGGCCAGAACCTTCATGAAAGTCGATTTTCCTGAGCCATTCGGCCCGGTTAATCCGTAGCGGCGGCCAGGCGTGAAGGCTGTGCTCACGTCTTCGAAGAGGATCTTCGAGCCGTAGCGCATGGTTACATTGCTGACGCTGATCATTCTCTGTTCTT
>CAYYKV010000214.1:0-5289 GCA_964468605.1 uncultured Occallatibacter sp.
CTCCGAGCAAAGGCGATGCATCCCGTCGCGCCGGCCGCGAGCCGATCTTGGCGTGCTCCAGCTCGCTGACCGGAGTGGACTGCTCAAAGTAAGTCACCACGCCCGGATCGTCGAGAATGTGCTTGCGGTAGAAACCGTAGGAAAGCTCTGAAAGCGCATTGAGCGCAGCCTCCCACTCCGGCTTCAGAATCCCGGTAAAGTGGCCCTTGGGGTCCTGCGCATTCGGCCTCGCCAGCGCATCGAGCGAGGCGGCGATCATCAGTTCCAGATTGCGCTCAGCCAGCACCTCGTCGGCATATTTGAAGTTGAGCACCTCGCCCTGTTCGGTGATCCGCAACTGGCCGTCGAACGAATCCATCGGCTGGGCGAAGATGGCGCGATGCGTCGGCCCTCCTCCGCGCCCCACCGTGCCTCCGCGTCCGTGAAAGATGCGCAACTTGACGCCGGACTCGCGCGCCGCCACGTGCAGATCGCGATGGGCACGGAAGATCTCCCAGGTGCTGGTCAGCATGCCGCCGTCCTTGTTGGAGTCCGAATAGCCCAGCATCACCTCCTGCCAGTTGTCCCAGGTGGCAATCAGCTTGCGATAGTCGGGCCGGCTCCAGAGTGCACGGCAAATCTCCGGCGCCCGGCGCAAGTCTTCAATGGATTCAAAGAGCGGCACCGGCATCAGCCCCGGATCCTCTCCCGGCCCGTTGCCCGATCCCTCCACCTTCACGCCGCCCAGCCGCGCCAGCCGCACCACGGCCAACACATCGTCCACCGACGAAGCGCCGCTGATGACGTACTGGCGAATAGCCTCGGGCGAGCAGCCGCTCTTTACCTCGGCCACCACGCGAAAGGTCTCCAGCACCGAGGCGGTTTCTTCTGAGAGCTCCCCAAAAAGCGCCGGCCCGCTGGAGTCGGCAATCGCCTCCTGCAAGGCCTCCGCGTGCACCCGCGCGTGCTGGCGAATATCGAGCGTATGCAGATGCAGTCCAAATGTCCGCACCTGTAGAATCAGCGGATCGATCAGCGTGCGCGCAATGCGCAGTCCGCGATTTTTCTCTAGAGACGCGCGCAGAATCTCGAGATCGGCTTGGAACTCCGCAACCGAGCAGTAGGCGGGGAGCACCTGCGCCAGCTTCTCCTGCCCCTGGCTCAGCGTGTAAGAAGTAATCGGCAGCGCAACGCCGGCGTGGCTGGGATGCTCCATATATTCGAGCGTCCGCTGAACGCGCGCCTTCAGGCAGATGATGAATCGCCGATAATACTCAAACTCATACTGCGCGCCAAAGACCTGCGCCTCCGGCGTGTGCACCTGCGCCACGTAAGACTTCAGCCGCTTGAGCAGCTCATCGCTCACCGCGGTCTGCTGCGCGCTGGTGGTCAGCAGATCGGTAATCTCATCCAGTTGCCGCCGGTAGTAGAGCAGCAGATGACCTCGCGCCAGTTGCACAGCATCGCGCGTCACCTGCGGCGTCACAAAGGGATTGCCGTCGCGGTCGCCGCCGATCCACGATCCAAAGCAGAGCACCTGCGGCAGCGCCAGCGCCTCAATCTCCAGCCCGTAAGAAGCACGCAGCGCCTCGGAGATCTCGCGGTAAAGGCTGGGCAGCGTCTCAAAAATCGAGACGTCATAATAGTCCAGCCCCATCTTGATCTCGTCGTAAACGCTGGGCCGCCGCGAGCGCACCTCGTCGGTCTGCCAAAGGCCGGTAATCTCGGCCATCACCAGTTGCTCCAGCCGCGCCATCTCCTGCTCGGGCACCGGGATGCGGTCGAGGAGGGTGAGAAACTCGCCGATGCGCCGCCGCTTGAACATCACCGTCCGCCGCGCCGCTTCAGTGGGGTGTGCAGTAAAAACCGGCACCACCAGCACACGCCGCAGCCACTCCAGAGCCTCTTCCGCGCTGATGCCCACGCGCCTCATCTCGCTGAGCGTTCCTGCCAGCGAGCCGCGCTGCCGCCCGGCCTCCCCGCTCAGTTGCAGCGCAATGCGCCGCCGCTTGCGATGGTTGGTCTCAGCCAGGTTGATCAGCTCAAAATAAAAAGCAAACGCGCGGGTAAGCAGAATGGCCTGCTCCACAGGCAGCCGGTGCACCAGCTCCAGCGAGCCTATGGCCAGCCGCGTCGCCTCTTTCTCGTTGCCCCGAGCCTCAGCATCGCGCCGGCTGATGGTGCTCTGCCGCAGCGCTTCCACCTGCTCAAACAGCTCATCGCCCGCCTGCTCGCGCAGCACATCGCCCAGCAGCGTCCCCAGCGACCGCACATCGCGCCGCAGCGGAGCCTCCTTCAAATCGCCGGATTGCGCCTCCAGCTCCTTGAGCCGCAGCGCCCAGCTTTCCGGATTCCACAAAAGAGCCATCGTATTTTGATTATGCACGATGAGCCAATGAGGATTCCTTGAATATGAAACAAAAGGCTATACCTACAAATGACTGTCATCCTGAGCAGAGCGCAGCGAAGTCGAAGGACCTGCGTTTGCTTTTACCGGGCGAGGCAAGTGTCCATGCAAATCGGCTACGCCAGTCTGGAATTCTATAGCGGCTTAGTTGTCTGAGTGCCGATATCCAGCACGTAAGCCACACCGCCGTTCACAAAAGCGGCTTTTCCATTCGGAAGAACCTTAAGTCCCACCGTCATCCCTTTTAGGTTGGTGAGTTGCTTGATGTCGCTCCCAGTTACGTCACTCATCGAGTAGACATTGTAATCGTAGTTTCCACCCGACTTATTCGATGCAGCAAGGAACAAAATTTCCATTCCGTCATGTATGAAGCGCGCTTCGCCGTACGCCAGCCCCACAGAGGATTCACCTGGAACATGGGGCTGGAATATTTTTCCCTTTCCGGAAGTCCCCAAATTGAATTCTTTAAACAATGGGCCAATCGGGTAGGCGGATGTGCTTATCAGGAGTTTAGTGCCGCCCTGATTAAGCGCATCAGCAACGACATCGAGAGATTGCAAATCATAAAAAGATGAGTGCGTGATCTGCGTAGGTTTAACGCTGGCAATCGCAGCATTCGATTGAACAGGAATTGAAAACACATCCCAATCATGCCGCGCCGGGCGGACAACTGGAGAATAATGTCCCGTGAAGCTTGATACGGCGTAGAACACCGTCGAGTCGTCAGGAGAAAAAACCGGGCGAAGCGCGTCCACATCCTTGCCAGTTATAGCGTGAGGATTGTGCCCGTCCGTACCCACTACCCATATCGACGATCCAGAATCTGGCGAGCTTGCGAAGGAATAGACCACAAGTTTCCCGTTATGTGAGAAGGTCGCCTCAGATTCAATTCCGTTCAAAGCTCCTGTAAGACGTGCGCTCGTTCCATTCGACGAATCTTTCCGATAAAGGAATGAGGAGCTTCCGCTGTTTTGCGAAAAAAGAACGGTGTCGCCCGCTGGGGAAATGGCTTGCTGGCCATCGGAGGGCGCAAAATTCTGCTGCTTCCCGTTCAGGGATGGAGCAAAAAAGGTTGCGGCAAATATAACTAAAGCGATCACGATGAAGCTGGCGAGACCGACAACCACAATAGAAAGAAACTTTCTCACTCGCATTACTTACTCCGCCAAGTGAATTTTGTGGACACGAATACAAATCAAGTTTATTCCCACCAATGACTTCGGAGACAGAAATATATCCATAGTTGTCATTGGGGGACCGCCGGATGCCCCATCCTTTCCGCGTTTTTGCGGAAAGGGTGGGAATTGCCGATTCTCGATGGTGCGCTGAGAGAATGCTTTCCGTTTTTAGCCGGCACCAGCATATAGGGTCACGATGAAGGACACATTTGCTATTATTTAGCAAGAAGTAGTAAGATATGCTCCAGCCGGGAGTGGAGATGCCCTCATGCCGGATGTTCAAAAAGTCAGTGTTGCCCTAACCGGGGAGCAGCTTGCCGCTCTCAAGGCCGCAGTGAAAACGGGAGAATATGCCACTTCCAGCGAGATCGTGCGCGAGGCGATCCGGGACTGGCAATTCAAGCGCGAGTCGCGGCTTCATGACTTGAAACGCCTGCGCCAACTCTGGGATCAAGGCAAGGAAAGCGGAGCCGCGGTGCCGGTGGATTTCGACCAAGCGCGGTGAGAGGCGCGGTCGCGGCTGGCAGTTGCCGCCAAGAAGCAATCCCGTGCGAGCTGATCTTTTCTGGACTCCGCAGGCCCGCGAGGATTTGATCGAGATTTATATCTACATCGGTCTCGACAATCCTTCCGCCGCCGAACGTATCTTCGAAGCCATGCAGGCAAAGGCCGAATCGCTGATCGATTATCCGCGTCTTGGCGTGCGGCGTCCCGAAATTCGTCCATCGGCGCGCATACTCGTTGAAGGACCATACCTCATCCTCTATGAGACTCATCCCGATAGCGATCAGGGCATCATCAACAGAGTTGAAATCGTCAGGATCGTAGATGGACAGCGAAACCTGAAGAATCTCTTTTGAGCGAACTATCGGCGCTCTCACCCATCAGCTATTCGAAATCAGCTTATTCAATTTCCGCAGCCTTCCGGCAGCATGCAGATGATCTTGTCCATCACGAAATCGCCGGCGCCGGGTCCGGTGGGGTAATGAACCGTATAGCCTCCGCTGATCTGCTGGCCGTCCTCCGCAACCGTTCCGGTAATCACGATGCTCCAGGTGGCGCAGGCAACGCTCATATCAATCTTTCTGTCAGTATCATTTGACTTGTGCCCGCTGACAGCGCACTTTTCGCCGTCGTCTGCAATGAAGGTCCCGCTGAGAGTGGTCATCTTGCCGGTGCTGCTTTCCGTCAGGTTGATGGTGTTCGGCTTGCCTGCGGATTTGCCGCTGGCCAGCCACGCAATCTTCCACTTGCCCGTGAGATTGGTTGCCTGCGCGTGGCAGATAACGGGCACAGCGAACCCGAGCAGCATAACTACAACAAAACCTCGTGTAATTGCCTTCATGCTTCCTCCACTTAAGAAATTGTTCCGGCGCAGCGACGCTAGACCATGAGGATATCGGCACGACGCGCCTATGGCAATGGAAACTTCAGTAATTTATGAGAGCGCGGACTGGCTGTCCAACTGCATCATCAACTCTTCCCATTCGGCAGTGAGCGCGGCCAACTGATTGCGCAGATCTTCAGCCAGAGCGGTCAGCCGCTGGGTCTCGGCGACGGAGACGAAGATGCCCAACTGCTCCTCGGTGTGGCGGATGGCGGCCTCAATGCGCGGAGTCTCTTCTTCGAGAAATGCGCAGCGCTCCTCCATCTGCTTTTGCTTGATGGGATTCAAGCGGCGGGTGTGGGACTTGGCAGCTGCATCGGCCTCGCCGTCACCGGCTG
>CAYYKV010000215.1:0-5287 GCA_964468605.1 uncultured Occallatibacter sp.
CGCGATCCTGCTCCACCACGTACACGCGCTCATGGCTGGCCACAAAGTCGTGAATCTCATGCGAGAACGGATAAGCCCGAATGCGCATGTAGTCCACGCTCAGTCCGTGCTCCTTCTCAATCTGGTCCAGGCTCTCGCGCAGTGCGAAGTCCGTGGAGCCATACGCCAGGAACCCTATCTTCGAAGTCCCGTTCCTCGTGACTGCCGGCGCCGGAACCAGCTTGCGCGCGTTCTCGAACTTGCGCGCCAAACGGTCCATCACCTTCTGATACTCATCCGGCCGCTCGGTGTATCCGGCCGCATCATCGTGTCCCGATCCGCGCGTAAAGTACGCCGCCTTCGGATGCTTTGTTCCCGGCAGTGTACGCCAGCCGATCGCGTCTCCTTCCACGTCGCGGTAGCGCGCGAAGCTGCCCGCCTTCTGCAGATCTTCAACACTCAGAACCTTGCCTCGATCCAATGGCTTGTCTGGATACGCAAACGGCTCCGACATCCAATTATTCATCCCCAAATCCAGATCCGACAGCACAAACACAGGCGTCTGCAGCCGCTCCGCCAGATCGAATGCCGCATAGGCCAGTTCGAAGCACTCCTTTACCGAGCCCGGCAGCAAAATCACGTGCTTGGTATCGCCATGCGAAAGGAACGCTGTCGAAAGCAAATCGGACTGCTGCGTGCGCGTGGGCATTCCCGTCGAAGGTCCGCTGCGCTGCACGTCGAAAATCACTCCCGGAATCTCGGCATAGTAGCCCAGCCCCGCGAACTCGCCCATCAGCGAGATGCCCGGCCCCGACGTCGACGTCATGGCTCGCGCTCCGGCCCAGCCTGCGCCCAGCACCATGCCGATCGCCGCCAGTTCGTCCTCGGCCTGCACCACGGCAAACGTCGCCTTGCCTTCCGGCGTCACGCGAAACTTCTTCAGCAAATCCGTGGTCGCCTCAACCAGTGACGTCGACGGCGTAATGGGATACCACGCCACCACCGTGACCCCCGCAAACACCGCGCCCATGCCGCACGCCGCGTTGCCGTCGATGATGATCTTGCCCTTGGTCTCGTTCATCCGCTCGATGAAGTAAGGATCCTGCTTGGTGAACGTCGCCTTCGCGTACTCGAAGCCGGCCTGCACCGCACCGAAGTTCAGTTCAAAGACCTTTTGCTTCTTGGCAAACTGTTTGCGCAGCCCCGATTCCACTACTCCCAGATCGATCCCCAGCAGTTGCGACACCGTGCCCACGTACACCATGTTCCTCACCAGCTTGCGCAGCTTGGCTTCGGGGCAAATGCTCACCGTGATCTTGTCGAACGGCACCGGGTAGCAGACCACGTCCTCGCGGTACTGCTTCAGGTTCAGGCTTTCTTCGTAGATTGCCACGCCGCCCGTAGGCAGCGACAGAATGTCCTCGCGCGCCGTTTCGGGATTCATCGCCACCAGCACGTCCGAGTCGCGTTTGCGCGCCACGTAGCCGTCTTTGCTCGCGCGGATCGTGAACCACGTCGGCAGCCCGGCAATATTCGATGGGAACAGGTTCTTCCCGCTCACCGGAACTCCCATCCCAAAAATGCTCTTCAGCAGCACGCTGTTCGCGGACTGCGATCCCGAACCGTTGACCGTGGCTACGTTGATGGTGAAGTCGTTAACGATGCGCTGACTCGCGCTGCTTTCGCCCTGTTCTTGACCCAGGGCAAGGTGTCCAGTCGCCATTTGGCGGGATTCCCTTCCAATAATTTGTGACCGATTTACGGGCGCCGGCCAACTCCTCTACAGTGCGTGGTGCCTTGCGCCACAATATGTGATTATAGTCACTTTCTTGTTAACATCGTCCCACACCGCGCCACGATGGTAACCCCCTTCATTCCGGAGGGGCTTTGGCCCTTTCCAGGAATGATTCCCCCCGCAAATGGTTGATTCCCTTTGCCCTGCCTTTGATTTCCGCACCTTCGAGCCCGCCGGCAAGGGTGTATTGTTCTGGTCATGGCCGAGTATCAGACTTCATGGCAAACGCCTGCGTCAGCGCGTCTCCGAAAAAGCCTGCCCAGGCTCGTGCTGCGGCTCAATTTGATCTCCCTGCCAATGCTTCTTGTGTGCTCCGCCTGGGCCCAGACCGCCGGTACCACGAACCGCCAGGTCACTTCGCTGGGCACTGAGATCGAGAAACCCGGCAACGAACCTCTCCACATCCTCTATATCCATGGCATCGGCGCGATCGGGCAGGGTGACTCCGAATCCTTGCGCATAAGCATTTGCAAGCACGCCTTGCACTATCTCCACCAGGCCTGCACCACCGCCGATGGCACATTCGCGGGACGCGAGTACGCTGACCAGGGCATCTTCGATATCAGCAACGGACCGCCGCCGCTCGACTATATGGGGAGCCCCGCCTGGAGCACGCCAGACGAGTGGCATGCCGCCGCTCCCTTCGTCGATCACTGGTTGATCACTTTGACCGGGGGCAAAAGCATCCTGGTTGATGAGATCAACTGGTGGCCCCTGGTGTTTAGCGTGAAGTGCCAGCACATCATGCCCAACGAAACCAACCTGGCCGGGTCGCTGGCCGGCAAATATACCAATTTCCTCGGTATCTGCGCGCAACAGCGGGTGCATGTGGGCGACGGCGTCACGGGCCGTTACGATTTCTACAATTGGCTCGCTCCCCTGGGAATGGATCCCACGACCCTGAATCAGTTGCATAAGAATTCGGTTCCCATCAACCGCTGGGCCAAGGCTCAGATTATGGACTGGAATTTTTCCGATGCTCTGCTCGGCGTTGGCCCGCTGGAGGACTATCTCGTCGAAGGAATCCGGCAACTCCTCATCAAATGCGTTGCCAAAGGCGCGGAGGAAACGGCCGAACTCACATCCAGGCCCGCAGATCCCAAAGATCCCAATGCTCAATTCATCATCATTTCGCACAGTTTGGGCAGCTTTCTCATTCTCTCCTCCTATCAATCGGCGAATGACCAGCAAGAACTCAAGTTCATCAGCCTTCAGGAGCGGAAGCAACGGGATCAGGTCTTTTGCTACCTCATGGGGCGCTTGTCGCAGGTATATTTCTTTGCCAATCAAATCCCTTTGCTCGAGCTGGCCAGGATGAGTCCTCCCGATGCCAAAGATTACCTCGACCTTTCCGCTTGGGCCGGGTGCAGGCGAACGGCTCTGGGACCCGGCAATATGGATCCCGCAAAACCTTTAGGGCAAATTGTTTCCTGGAGCGACCCCAACGACCTTCTCACCTGGTATCTCGGCGCCGATTTCAAATCCTGGCAGGCGTCGGACCAAAGCGACATCCTGGTGGTAAACAACTTGGTGAAGAATGCCACCACGTTCAACTGGCTCTGGCTCTTTGAGAATCCCGACCACGCCCACAACGATTACGCCAAAAACCGCGTCGTGATCCGATCGCTCTTGCAGCCTCTTCAATAGCCGCAAACTACTGGCTACTGACTGGGTTACCCCACCCCGTCGCCGCATGCGCTCCATTCGGATCGCAATTCCCTAACCCCTGCACGAAAAAAGCTAGCAGCTAGTAGCTAGTAGCTGCCTCTCCGCATCCCTCTTCCACCGCGCAATCAGCGCCAGCGCAATCACCACCAGCGCCAGCGTCAGCCCGATCCACAATCCGTAAATCCCCCAGCGCAGCCCGAAGCACAGGAAGAACCCCAGCGGCAATCCCAGCACCCAATACCCCACCAGGTTCGCCCACATCGGCGCGCGCGTCTCGCCCAGCCCGCGCAGCGCGCCCGTGCTCACTGTCTGAATTCCGTCGAACACCTCAAACGCCGCCACAATCGCCAGCAGTCCCGGCCCCACCGCCAGCACGCGCGCATCGCTCGTATACAACTCGATCAGCGGCCGCGGCCAAATCAGCAGTGCCATCGCCGCCAGCAACATAAAGCTCGTGCCCAATCCCAGCGCCAGCCATCCCGCTCTTCGCGCGCGCGCTCGATCGCCTGCGCCCGCCGCGTGCCCCACGCTCACCGCTGCCGCTGCTGAAATCCCCAGCGGCACCATGTAGGTCACGCTCGCGTAGTTCAGTACAATCTGGTGCGTGGCCAGCGCCACCGGCGTCAAGTACCCCGCGGAAAACGTCGCCAGGTTCCACGCGCCCACTTCCAGCAAAATCTGTCCTGCCGCCGGAGCGCCCAACTTCACGAGGCGCTTCAGCCGCGCCGCCTGCGGTCCCGCCCAGTGCCGGAACAGCGGATGCCCGCGCTTGCGCTCGTATCTCCACGCAAATCCCAAGAGCGCCGTCGCCATCGTCACCCGCGCAAACACCGTCGAAATCGCCGAACCATTCACGCCCAGCGCCGGCATTCCCAGCTTGCCGTAGATCAGCACCCAGTTAAGGAACCAGTTCACCAGGTTCGCTGCCACATAGGTCACGGTAATCACGCGCACCTGGCCAACGCCCTGCAAATACCGCCGCGACGCGCCATAGAGCAGCAGCGGCAGCGTGCCCCACAGCAACCATCCCATGTAGCCGCTCGCCGGCGCCGCAACTTCTGCGGCAATCCCGAAGCGCCCAAAGAAAAAACTCGCCAGCGCGATCCCCGCCATAATCGGCACGGCCGCAATCGACGCCAGATACACGCCCTGCGCCAGCCACCTGTGGCATTCGTCGTGATCTTTGCGCCCATAGGCCTGCGCCACCAGCGTATCCAGCCCCAGCAGCAGCCCCATGCCAAACATGGTCGGCGTGTAGCAGACGGCGTTGCCCAGCGCCACGGCTCCAATCGCCGCCGGACCCAGCCTGCCCACCATAATGGTGTCGACCACGCCCATCAGCATCCAGCCCAGCTCGCTCAGCACCACGGGAACCGCGAGCGCCACCATCGCACCCAGCTCCCGCCGCCACTCCGCCCGCACCTGACCCATCACTCCAATCTAACCGCCGCCCGTGATTGTCATCCCGAACACTCATCCAAACGGTGTCATCCTGAGCGGAGCGCTCTTGGGTCCCCGTGATCGCAGTGCGATCATGGGGTCGCGGCTGGCCGCGGGGGGGGAGCCGAAGGATCTGCGGTTGTTCTTTTGCGCGTCGAAGGGAACAAGGGCCTTCAGGCCCCTGAATAGCCAGCCAGGAATCATTCGGCCTTCAGGCCCGGAGGAGCGCGATGAGTTTTGTGTCAGGTCTCGGCTTGAACCTTGCCGTAAAATCCGAAGCAGCCTCTAAACGCGAAGGCCCGCCAATGCCAAATTCAAAATATCCATCTCACGAAGCCATGAATCCGTTCTTTGAAGTTGTCATGAAGGGCCTGAGCGGGCTTGTCGATGGCGAGCACTATTTTG
>CAYYKV010000216.1:0-5272 GCA_964468605.1 uncultured Occallatibacter sp.
ATTTCCGGCACGCGACCCATCGACTGGGTGGGCGCCCCGGTCGTGCCCATTCAAAGCGGCCGGGCCTGAAGGCCGGATTCATTTGTTGCGCTTATTCAGGGACCTAAAGGTTCCTGCTCCCTCCTCACCTGCTCCCTCCTCAGGGGCGGATGCCGATGACTGCCATCATGCGCCCGGTGTGGCCGTGCGAGGCGCGATGGGAGAAGAAGAGTTCGGTGTGGCATTGCGTGCAGCCGCCGACGATTTGAATCGATTGGGGCTCAAGGCCGGCCGCGAGAAGCTGGCGGCGATTGGCTTCGATGAGATCGACGTGAAGGCTGGGACCGATCGGCGAATGGCCGGGCGCGCGCTGGGTGAGAAAAAGCATGGGGTATTTCCTGCGCACGGGGTCCGTGTCGTAGACCTCGCGAAACAGGTCATGTGCGTACATGAACTGCGATTCAAATTCCGAGAGAACTTCTTCACCGACGGAGTAACAGCAGAGGCCAATGCCCGGACCAATGGCGGCAATGAGGTCCTGAGGCTGAGAGCCGAAAGCCAGACGCATGCTGCCGACGCCGGACTCGACGATACGTTTAAGGGTGCCGCGCCAACCGGCATGAAAGGCGGCGACGACGCGGCGCTTGCGATCGGCTACCAGCACGGGAATGCAGTCGGCAGTTTGAATGGCGAGGAGCAAGCCGGGTTCCGCGGTCATTTGTCCGTCGGCCCTGTGCGGTTGTTTGCGGGCTGCGTCGGCGCCGACGGCATGAACGATGCGGTTGGAGTGGAACTGGCGGAGCGAAATCAACGGCGTCGACGGATCGGACGTGACGGCTTCGGCGAGGAGACGCCGGTTGCGAAGGACGGTTTCGCGATCAACTTCGCGATCGGGGGCGGCGGTGAAACCGAGGTTCAACTCGCCGGGCGCGTCGTCAGGGCAATAGGCACGGCTGAGGCCGCCCTTGCGCGTGCTGAACCCTGCCCAAAGCCAGGGAAGGTCCCAGCCGGGGATCGGCAACCATTCAACACCGTTGGCAGCGCGGGAGGGAGCGGGCGCCGGAACGGCGAGTTCTTCAGGAGTGTTGCGCTCAAAACGAATGTTGCGAGTAGGCCGAGATTTGGCTGGACGCGAGCTGCGCGTGAGTCCGGCACGGGAAAGACGGGGGTCGATTGCCTTAAGGGCTGACGCGGAGGTGGGTTTCTTGCCGGAAGAAGGCGTCATGCAGTCTTTATTTTAGTTGGGGAGCTGATTTGAAACGCGGCATGCTCTGAGAGAGCATGTGGGCCCACCTTCCGGTGGGCCCGCTCGAGAGGCATTTTTGGGAGGGTAACCAGGGGGGATTTTTGGGAAGAGGTTCCGAAGAACCCTCAAGAGAGAGTTACTGCCTTTCTTTGGCGGGACATTTGGGGAAGCCTCTGCTAATTACCTCTTAAGATGCCTAATCTGAGGAAAGGTTGCAAGGCCTAAATTGAAGAATTGATCCGAGGATGTGTGAAAACGGCGCCTTTTTTACGGGTATGGCACCTCATTTGTCCCGAAATGGGCAATCTGCTTGAAGATACAGGGTCAAATTGGGCACTCTTTGAAGTGTGAAGCGATTGCTGACGTTCGTCTTCGGCATTGTCCTGATCGGGGTGATCGGGTACCTGGTGTACGAGAATCGGGGGTACCTCGGGCTGGGTGGCACCGGAAACGGGCAGGGAAACGGGGCGAATCCGGGCGGTCACGGCGGGCAGGCGGCCTGGCAAACCATCGATCGGAGCGCGGACGGGTTCAAGGTGCAGATGCCGGCAGCGGCGAGCGAGACCCCGATCTCGGCCTACACCGGCAGCGGCGTCGTGGAACCGGTGGAAATGATCGAGGGGTCAGCGGACGGCGAAACCACCTACGCAGTGGCTTGGGCGGATAACCCGCCGGTGGAGCAGGCGGCCAGCGAAGACCCGGAAAAGACGCTGGAGATGGCGCAAGACGGTGCTTTGGGGCGCACCCAGACCAGCCTGATCAAGGAATCGCGCGGCGAAATCGATGGACATACGAGCCACGATTTTCTGGCTCGGAACGCGGGCGGCGGCATCCTGGACGCGCGGCTGATTCTGACGGGAACGAAACTCTACATGCTGATTGCGACCTTCCCAGACACAGGCGCGCGACGCGAAGAGGACGTGGATCACTTCTTCAACTCGTTCAGCCTGATGACGGATGGCGTGGCAACGGGCGCGCCGGAAAACTAAGTCCCAGTCGAAAAATCGCAAGATTCCCACTTGACATTGTCGGACAATCCACTACCATATGGTTGTGGATCGATTGGGTACAACCTTTGCGGCTTTGTCTGATCCAACCCGGCGGGCGATGATCGAACGACTCTCGCATGGGCCCGCCTCGGTGCATGGATTGACGGAACCGTTTGCGCTCTCGCAGCAGATGATTTCAAAACATATTGCGACCCTGGTGCGGGCGCGGATTGTGATCAAGACGAAGCGTGGGCGAGAGAGCGTGTGCACGCTTAGGCCAGAGGCGATCAAGAAAGTCAGCGACTGGGCGGTTTATTATCGCCGATTCTGGGAAGAGAGTTTGGACAAGCTGGACGTGGTGGTGAATCAAATGAAAAAGACGGAGGTCAGAGATGACAAGAACAGTTAACGAGACAGACCGGATGGTTGTGGTGAGAGTGTTTGATGCCCCACGCGAATTGGTTTGGAAGGCGTGGACCGACCCGAAGTATGTGATGCAGTGGTGGGGACCGAAGGGATTTACGGCGCCTGTCTGCAAGATGGATTTTCGCGTGGGAGGAAAATTTCTCTGCTGCATGCGAGCGCCGGATGGCCAGGAGTTCTGGAATGGCGGTGAATACCACGAGATTGTTCCGCACGAGAAGATCGTTTCGTCCATGTACTTTTCGGACTCGAAGGGAAACAAGGTTGAGCCTGAGGCCTATGGAATAGAACATGAGGCCATTGAGGGCGCGTACGACGTGACTCTCTTTGAGGATTTTGGAAACGGCCAGACGAAACTCACCTTCATTGGAAATGAACCCATGGAGAGCGCAAAGAATAGCGGTCAATTGGAGGGCTGGAACCAGATACTCGACAAAATCGCGGCAGTTGTTGCGGAGCTAGCGCAGGCGAAATAAGAGGTCGAGATTTTGATGATCGTCTTGCGCGAGATGCTGAAGTTCAAGCATCGCGGGGCCATCCCAGATGGCCCCAGCCCAGGGTGGAACTGGAAAGCACTCCCGGGGTGCAGTGAATCACCGCCGCTGGTCAGGCTTTTGGGCGCGCGAACTTTTCGACCAGTGCGGTGATGAGATTGACAGGCAGGAAGCGGACAAGAAACGAGCGGAGTTTGCCGCTCAGCTTGGGGCTGATGGTGCGCTGGCCGCGCGCGAGCGCGCGGATGGCGATGCGAGCGACATCCTCAGCGGATTGCAGGTCGCGGCTACGGAACCGGCCAGCGCCGGCGACTTCAAAGAATTCGCTCTCAGTGGTTCCGGGACAGAGCGCGGTGATTTTCACGCCGAATTTCGCGACTTCAGCGGCGACGCCGAGCGCAAAGAAGCGGTCGAATGCCTTGGTGGCCGCATAAGTGGAGAGATAAGGGACCGGCTGAAAGCTGGCGCTGGAGGCAACGACGAGCACCCAGCCGCGACGCCGCTCGACCATGCGAGGAATGAAGAGATGCGAGAGGCGGACTACGGCTTCGCAGTTGACGCGGACCATGGTGGCTTCCTGATCGGCGTCGCCGGTGGAGAATGCGCCGAACTGACCGAGGCCGGCGTTGTTGACGAGGATGTCGACGACGAGGCCGGATTCCTCAGTGGCGGCGAAGATTTGCTGAGGAGCGGCTGGGTCGTTGAGGTCGGCAACGACGATTCGCGTGTCGACATGCCTAGCGGCGAGTTCGGCGGCGAGGGCCTGGAGGCGATCGCGGCGACGCGCGGTGAGGATGAGTTTTGCGCCGCGTGCAGCCAGCTCGCGCGCGAGGGCGGCACCGATTCCGGAGCTGGCCCCGGTGACTAAAGCCCATCTGCCGTCGAAGTCAGTCGTCGTCGCCATCGTTCCATGATCGCAGAGGATGGGGGTGATGGAGGATGCCAAAGCCCCAGCTTGCCCGCGCTACCTACGGTTGCGACTTGGAGAAGGTACGAATGTAGATGATGAGGTTCCAGACCTCAGTGTCGTTGGCGCGACCCGCACTCTCGGGCGGCATTTTGTCCTTGCCGTTGCGGATGATGTTGAAAAGCTCCGAGTCTTGCTTACCGGCGAGAGTCTTGGGATCGGTCCAATCGTCGAGCGTGAGCTCCATGCTGGTGGCTATATCGGTCTTGCCGTTTCCATTGTCCCCGTGGCACAACGCGCAATCTATCCGATACAGGGCCTTGGCCCTGGCTTGCGATTCGGCAGTAGGCTTGACGGGATTCCTGACTGCCGTAACCGGCGCGGTTGTGGCGGTTTCTGGGGGGATAAGGGCAGGCCCGGGAGCGGGCATGGCTGCGGGCGGAGGCGGAGCCTGCTGCGGACTGCGGCCTTGCAAGGGTAAACACGCAATGGCCAGCAGGGCCACCGCAAAAAAGAGCAGAAGTGACTTCACCATGAAAGCCTCCTCGCAAGATGTCAACGATCGGGCATCTTTTGGCTTGATCTGAATTCTCGGGACGAATTATAGGCCGTTTGGAAGGAAAGGGCTATGCGAATGGGCACTCGGGCAGTATGTCAGTCTAAAAGAGCTTTTCTTCAGGGGCTGAAGCCCGATCGTTTCTCTTGGGCGCATTTGCGGCACGGCTGAAGCCGTGCCCTGATGCAAAGCCGGAGCGGTTGAGGTTCGTGGTTTCCCAGGTCCCAGTAGCGGGACCTGGGGCACCCATTGTTTGTCGGTCGGGCCGGGAACCGAAAAGCAGAAGCAGATCCTTCGGCTGCGCTGACCCCATGATCGCGTTGCGATCACGGGGCCCCAAACGCGCTCCGCTCAGGATGACACCGCGCCGGGGCGGAGGGCTTGACGCTAGTGCATGCCTCCCCCGCCCCCGCCTCCGCCAGGCTTGTTCTTGCTGAGGAGAAAAGCAAGGAAGACGAGGATGATCGAAGCGTAGGAGAGCTCCATGTACACGTCCTGGTAACCCTGCGTAGTCCCCTGAGCCAGCATCTGGTTGTAAATCTGCGCGGCTGCCATGGCTGCGCTGTTGGCCGAGCCAAATGCGTGGCTAAAGGCTGAAGTGAGGGCTTTTAGGTGCTGGTCGTAGGCGATGGTTCCGGGCTGCATGGCCTGCTGCAGGTGCTGCTCGTGCCACATGGC
>CAYYKV010000217.1:0-5256 GCA_964468605.1 uncultured Occallatibacter sp.
CAGCGCCTCCGGCGTTTACCTGTTGACTGACGAGCGTTTCCCCGCCGATCAGGCCATCACTCTCATCCTCCGCCTGGATGGCGAGTTGGACAAGAACTCTGACCTGCAGATATCCGTTCCAACTCGGGCCGCATGGCAGGGAGAGGACGGCGTCGCACTGGAGTTTGTTCTGCCTCCGGGCATGAATCCCGATCTGTGCGGAGCGCTGATGCACGACATCGTCAGTCTCACGGATCGCGATCAAGTGGCGGAGGCGTTTCGGACCCTCCGGACGGTTCTTTTTCTGTACCGGCTGAGCGAGTCGCAGGCCGAGGAAGCGATTCTTTTGCTGGATGGGCGGCTCGACACGGACCGCACTGCGACGCTGTACAAAATAGCTTTCGCAGCGGAGGACTTGCTGGCCACGAAGCCCGATGCCATCCGCATGCGCGCCCATCCAAAGCTGGCGGCGAACATCCTGCGCGAGGGCTCCTGGGCTCCAGATGAAGTGATCCTGAAGCTATGGGTGGGCCTTCTTGCGTCCTCCTGCTCGATTGATGCGCCGGACGACAGCAATCAAATCTTTGCCGACATGCTGGTCCACGTCACACCCACCGAGGCAAGGATCTTCCTGCACGGATGCGAGCGGGCCTTAAGCTCGACGGCGACGCCCGAGAACTCTGCCTCCGTGCCCATCGTTCTGAGCCCGCGGGAGATGGTTGAGTTGACCGGCGTGCACGACCAAAGCAGGAATGCTACCGATCTCGCCTACTTATTCAACCTGGGATTGATCGAGAAGGTTTTCGACTTCACCTCGTATCGTGACATCGATAGCTTCGATATCACGCCCAGCAGCCTGGGCCTGGAACTCTACAAGCATTGCCACGGCCACTCGGAAAGAATCGATCCGCAATTGGTTGCAGCAGCCAGAGAGCACCTGGCCGTCTTCTTCCCGCCGCCCATACCGAGCGCCTTCAAAGACGTCATCACTCTGCCGCCGGATACGCCTCAGGATAAGTAGGGCTTAGAGCGGTTCCATCATTCCCGTGCGTTTTCCGGCGTCTTGCATTTGGCTTTTTCGCGATGAAGAAGCCACTTGGAGATTGCCGGCCTGCGTATCGCAATTATGGAACCGAAGCAGCGCCAAATGCGGGACCGATTTGCGGCGAGAGCCAGGGTGTGCCCTGCCGGAGTGCGTTTTACAGGTGAGAAAGAGCGCTGGCCGGCACCGTCGCTGTGACGACGACGCGCTCGCCATGCTGCGCGACCTCGGCGGTCTTGAGCAACTCCCTGAAGGCGTCGTTGGCGGGGGATTCGCCGAGGGGCTGAGCGAGGCCACGGACGAGAGTGACAAGAGTGGCGAGATCAGCTGCCTGACTGGCGGCTTTGTCTTCGCTGGGGGCGATCTCCTCAACTTTGAAGCGGAGTGCGGTGAGCGAGCCGGGAACGGGGAGCGCTGGCGCAACGCTGGCGATGATTGTGGAGTCGGGTTCAAGGGGCAGGGCGAGGCCGAAGACGTGAATCGAGCCGCTCTCAGAGAAGGGAAGGCCGATTTGTCCGACGCCCCAGGCCAGTGATAGGAGAGGCACGTCGTGGTAGTGCTGCTCGAGGAGCGAGGAGCCGGAAAAGGGCAGCGCGGCGGCGCGATGGCGGTCGAGCATGGAGTGGATCTGCTCGGTAGTGGGGGTGTTGGAGACGGCCACCATGTCATAGCCGATTTGCGCCACGCGGACGGTGCGGTTCTCAGAGGGGATGCTGTAGATGGTGTGGCCGACGTAGGTTTCGCGCGAGGAGGCGTGGGCCTCGAGCCATGCGTTGAGGCGCGGGCCGGTGATTTTGCCGACAAGGACCATGGTGTAGGCGACGGGGCCATTGGGTCCGTTGGGATCGGGCATGCGGTGGAGGGCGATGGCCACCTGGTCAATATCGCGCTCGGGGTCGATGCCGATGGCGTCAACGAATTGCTGGTACTCGGGAACGCGGTCGGGCGGCTTGAAGTCCTTGTGAGCGAGGGTGCGGATGGCCTTCAGGTTGAAGTAGACGATACCGTCGGACTCGGGCAGGAGGCGGGCGGCCTCGGGCGGGGCCTTGGAGCGCAGGAAGACGGCCAAGGCCAGCAAAAGCAGGACTGCGGCGAAGATGAGAAGCGTTTTGCGGGTGCGTCGGCTCATTCAGATGTTGGTTCAGGAACCGTCAGGAATGAGCGTAACAGAGCGGAGCGGAGTTAGCGGAGCTGGCGGGGTTTGTGCGGACGGCGAGGTCAGCAGTGGCACGCCCTCCGGTCGCCGCGGCGACCGGAGAGCGGGACAAAAAGCAGGAGGATCTGACTACTCGGGAATGCTGATCGAGTAGATTTTTCCGCCGCTGGCCATATTCGAACTGCTCACGGCGCCGGGGGGCAGGAGCCCGTATTCGCCCTTTCCCAGCGACTGGTCGAGGGTGATCTGATAGACGCGCGGCGCAATCTTGACGGATTGGAATTGCACGCTATCGCGGGCTGCGCCACCAGAGGAATGAACGACGCCGCCGGTCACGGAGCGGAACTCGCGCGCGTTGCCGCTTTCGCGCAGGCGCAGCAACTGATACTCGGCGATGTCGACGCCCTCGGCAACGTAGACCGCTAAAACCACGGGGAACGTAAGGACGTTTTTGGAGGTTTTGCCCTGGATGTGGCCGTTGATGTCGCCTTTGACAAGCCCGTCAGTGGCAATGCTCTTCAGCACGCCGCCGGTTTTGAAGTTCACGATCTCTGGCTCGAGGTTGGTCCACGCGCCGTTCCTGTCGCGGAAGTAAACACCCACATCATCGATGCCTGCGGGCCTGGTGGGGGCTGGAGCAGCAGGCGGGGCCGGGGCAGCGGCAGGCGCGGCCGGAGCCGCAGCCTTGGCGATCATCGCCGCGACGACCTTATCGCTGGCGCCTGCGCTCTTAAGAGCGATGATTCCGTCGGCGGAGGTGTCGTAATTGCCCGGCGACGAGTTGATGGTGGTGACGATGAGATCGTCAGAGAGGCCGGCTTTGACCAGCTTGATGACAGAATCGTTGTTCATCACCTGCTGGGCGGCGAGGAACGAGCAGGCTGCAAGGAACAGAACGGCAAGAACGCCTTTGCGCATGATGCTTCTCCTTCAATTTCCAAACGGGAAAAACCGATGCTGGAATGCAACAGAATCATCTAACGAAAGGGCTGTTTAGGCAAGAGGTCTTTTGCTTGGTGTGGGTTCATTCACGAGCGCCTTACCTCAGAGGCTGAAGCGCTCTGCTTATGGGCGTGTTCAGGGCACGGCTAAAGCCGTACCCTTTCAAAGCGGAATTATGCAACTGGTTCTAGTTGACGATGGCGAAGGTGAAGATCTGGCCGGAGCTCGAAGGGTTCTTTGAGGAGGCTGTGTCCTGAGGCGCGAGAAAGCCGAACTCGCCTTCGCCCAATTCATTGCTGAGGACGATCTGGTAGGCGGACGGGCCGATCTGCTTGCTGGTGAAATCGATCTCGTCGCGAAGCGAGCTGGAGGATTCGTGAATGAGGCCGCCTGCGACGGATTGGAACTGGCGGTTGTTGGCGACAACGTGGAGGCGAACAAGCTCATAGTCGCCGGCGGTGCGTCCCTGGGGTACGTGCAGGATGAAAGTGACGGGAGTGCTGACGACCAGCCTGCTGCGCATGCCGCCGACCAGTCCATTCAGATCTTCTTTCACGAGGCCGGCAGAGGCGACGTGCTTGACCAAGCCGCCGGATTGGAAGATGACGACTTCGGAGGGAAGCGGCTGCCAGTTGCCGCCGCTGTCCTTGTAATATGCTCCGACGTTGTCGACGCCGGGAGGAAGCGGAACCGCGGGTGCGGGCGGCGCGGAATCGGCAGGCGCGGAGGTGTCGGGCGCGGCGGCAGTGGACTTGGCTTCGATGGCGTCAATCACCTTGTTGCTGACCCCGGCTTGCTTGAGCGCGATGAGACCGTCCGCCGATGTGTCATAAGCGCCCGGCGAGGCGTTGATGGTGGCGACGATGACGTCGTCGGAGAGTTGAGCCTTGACCATCCTAATAATGGAGTCGTTGTTCAGCGCCTGCTGGGCGACGAGGAATGGGCAAAACACCAGAAATAGAACCGCGCAAAGCGCCTTGCGCATAGAAGCCTCTCCTTGACCAGCGGGATCGGGAAACGTGTTGCAGGAATACAAGAAAATGATCCACTGAGGCGCGGTGATTCCGCAAGATGACTATCGAGTCATGAGCGCTTGGAGAATCCGGATTTGCAATGCCTCGCGCCTCCGCCGACCGGCTTGGAGATTGGCGTTGCTTCCCGGGTTCATCGGCCCGTTGATCACGGCTTTTCCGCGTTTGCTCGGGGTGCGGCGGTGTGCTAACCTTGATTCTTGTGCCGTGTACGCGGAAAGCTGGAGTGTGTCCGCGAACAAGTCGGCCTCCGGGAGGGTTTCCGGGTGGGTAAAGAGCTGGCGTAGCTCAGCTGGTAGAGCATCTGATTTGTAATCAGAGGGTCGGGGGTTCAAATCCCTTCGCCAGCTCCACAAGAAGGAAGCCGGAACGGAAGACGAAAGCGGCAAGAGTTGACCGGCGAGCAGGAAATCAGGACGCCGGGACTCAACTCCTCGGAGAATCCACTTCAGGCGAAGAGCGAGAGAAGTTCCGGAGAGTATCCGGAGGTTGCGGCGTGCGCGGAAGATGGATGAGCGGGGAGATGGGCGAATGTTTTGGGGCGCCGCGGGCGGATTTTTGGTGCGCGGGGCCTTTGGGCACAGGTGGCCGAGCGGTTAATGGCAGCAGACTGTAAATCTGCCGCTCCTTGGAGCTACGGAGGTTCGAATCCTCCCCTGTGCACCACGACAGTGATTAGTGATTAGTGGTTAGTGGGCAGTGGACAGTGAAGAGCGCCGACGGAGATTTAGACCGGAAGTTCTGGGCGGCTCTGGGGATGTTTGCAGTTTTGGCGGTGCTGGTTTGGCTGACGATGGGCGATGGTTCGGTGCTCGTGTTTGGCAGGCCGGTGGAGTTGAAGCTGATTCCGCTGATTGTGATTGGCGGGATGGCTTTGAGAACGGTTTTAGCCCGGCATGCGGAGAAGATTCGCAGGGCCGGGGAGAAGAACTAGCTACTAGCCTCCAGCTACTAGCTTCTAGCTTGAAGTTGCGGGTCCGAGCCACAGTGGCTCATACCGGCAAGATGAGACTAGAAGCTAGAGGCTAGAAGCTAGCAGCTTGGGTTTAGCGGGCTGATGTAGCTCAGTTGGTAGAGCACTCCCTTGGTAAGGGAGAGGTCACCAG
>CAYYKV010000218.1:0-5248 GCA_964468605.1 uncultured Occallatibacter sp.
GGATACCAAATCGCCTTGTGTGGCGCTCGGATGTCGATGTCGCTTCGTTAAGGGATAGGCTGCGCGCGTTTGATCCGGAGATCATGGTCTTCTGCGGGTGGCACGTGCACGGGTATAGGCAAGTCGCGAAGGAATTTGCAAAGCGGAGCTTTCGCGTTATGGCCATGGATAACTGCTGGAATGCGACGCTGAAGCAAAGGCTGGGTACACTCATCGCGCCTTGGTATATTCAGCCGATTGCAGATGCGGCATGGGTTCCAGGAGAGCGTCAAGCGGTTTTTGCAAGGAGGTTGGGTTTCGGGCAGTGCGCAATTCTTCGCGGATCGTTGTCCTGCGATCGCGCGGCGATCGAAACCGTGCATGAATCACGTCTGGCTGCCGGACGCGCCCTCCCGCACTCATTTCTGTTTCTTGGGCGGTTCGTCCCAGACAAAGGGGTAGATGAACTAGTCGATGCCTACCAGATATACCGTGAGAGTTCGACCGCCCCTTGGCCCCTTGTCTGTTGCGGTGCCGGTCCCTTGGGCACTCGTCTCCAAGGCCAACCCGGGATTCGCGTCGAAGGGTTTGTCCAACCGGGTCGCCTGCGCGACTTACTAGCCGTATCGGGGTGTCTGGTCCTTCCAAGCAACCTTGAACCCTGGGGGCTCGTGATCCACGAGGCAACCTCGGCGGGGCTGATCATTCTCGCATCTGAGAAGGCCGGCGCAGCCGTCCACCTCGTACAGGATAACTACAACGGATTTATCTTCGATAGCGGAGACGTCAAGGGGCTTGCCGCACTGATGTCCCACGTCAGCAACCTGAGCGAAGCGCGACTTGATGCCATGTCCCGTGCGAGTTATTTGCTGTCAAGACAATTTTCGCCAGCCCGATGGGCCGATACAATTCTCGAAGGCTTCCAAACGTTCTCGCGGCGTTAAGGTGGATATGTCATCGGTTCGTTTCGCGATTTCGTACACAGTAAAGGATGAGTCAAGGATGTTGCCGGCTGCGATTGACTATCACATCGCCGCTGGCTGCTCACGTATCTATGTTTACTGGGATGGAGTACCAGGCCGCTCAGACTTGGATCTCTCTCAATACCCATCGGTCCTTGCGCGCAACTCGATTACTCCCGAAGAAGCTCAAGATGTGCCCCAGTGGATCGCGAAGATTCTCCCCTGGTGGGAAGTAGATATGGATGTTCGCAAGTGCATCAATACATTTTATGCAGCAAGAAGTGCTGCACACGAAGGGATTGATTGGCTGATAAGTCTTGATGCGGATGAGTTGATTTGGATGGGGAATCATGACGCGGTAAATCGCGAGAGTATTACGGGCCGCTTGAGTCGTGTACCGGATAACATCGATCAATTGCTTTTGCCGAACCTCGATGCTGTGCCTACATCCGGAGAGACGCAGAGCCCTTTTTCTGATTGCGTGTATTTTATGAATCGCTTTCCTGCGACTGAATTGGTTTGGCGATACTCTCGTGCATTGCTAATTGGGTTACGAGCGTCACCTGAACTTGTCGCGTGGTATGACTGTCTCTTTTATCAGGCTCGGTTTCGAGGAGCGCTGCCTCGGTTAATGCGCGACCCCAAGACCAGCCGCAGGATCCCAGCGGGTTATTTCTTGGGTTACCATAGCTATAAGTCTTTCATTAGACTGACAACATTCTCAAACTTCAAGTTCGCAACGCATTGTTGGAAGGGTGATGCCAGGAAGCCCCGAGGCATAACGCTTGGTAACATACTTCACTACGATATGCCGGATGCGGCCTATTTTGCAGCTAAATTCCGGAAGCGGCAAGAAGGAATATTGCAGAAATTCTTTTACCTAAGATATCGACTTGCACTTGTCGCCAGAAATTGCACCGACAGGGAGATCGAGGAGTTTTTTGAGGACTATATAGCGATACGGGACCCGGCTCGAATTGCGCGTCTGAAGAAGAAGGGGATCTTGCTGAGAATCGATACCGTTGCGGATTTCATGCGGGGACGACATCAAGAGGGTGCTTCTGCGTTCACCGGCGCAATAGGGGGTACTGGGGTGTCGCGCGGGAACTGACTTTGAGGAATCTTGACTCGATAGAGTGATGACGGAATGAGCAAGGAGATTCACTACAACTCTGCGGATCACATCCCGGCGAGCACGGTAGAGGATCCATACCTCCGCCCGGCATTCTCGTTCCGCGACAGACTGGCGCGGCAACTGTGGAACATCTGTTGGCTGCTCCTTTACCGAACATCCCCGCGCCCCCTCCATTCATGGCGTGCGCTTTTGCTTAGGCTGTTCGGAGCGAAGATGGGGCCGAAATGTCACTTTTATCCCGGCTCAAAGATATGGGCTCCATGGAATCTGACATGCGCCGACCTGGTGGCCGTGGGGGATGGCGCCGAAATTTATAACCCTTCGCCATTGCGCCTCGGATCGCATGCAATCGTGTCGCAGGGCGCCTATGTCTGCGGCGCAACCCATGATTTCGATGACCCCGCATTCCCTCTGCTCGCTTTTTCCATGAACATCGGAGCATACGCCTGGATCTGCGCGCGGGCATTGGTAAGTCCCGGAGTCAACGTTGGCGAAGGCGCCGTGCTTGGACTAGGGTCAGTAGCAACTCGCGACCTCGAGCCATGGGGAGTGTACGCGGGCGTGCCGGCTGTCAAAGTGAAGGAGAGAAATCGCAGCGCAGCCGGCGTGGCGACTCCAGCGGGGCAGTAATGTCAACCGCTCCCACCCAGGCCTCAACTTCCGTCCAGTTCGCATTTACCCCACGTTTCCAAATCGGGCATTTCAATGAAACCGAAAATCCACGGTGAGTTAGAAGGTGCGGGGCCAGCCGATTCACAATGACGCTTTGAAATATCGCCCCGACATTGACGGTTTGAGGGCGGTAGCCGTCCTCAGCGTGGTGGCGTATCACTTCGGAATTTTTCATCTGTCAGGCGGATTTGTCGGGGTCGATGTATTCTTTGTCATCTCTGGCTACCTGATCAGTTCCATCATCTTTTCTGAGGTTGCAAACTCCCGTTTTTCGGTGATTGGTTTCTATGAAAGGCGCATTCGGCGTATCTTCCCGGCGCTTTTTGCTTTGCTGCTGGTGTACTGCGCGTTTGCCGCGGCATTTTTTCTTCCAGCGGAATTGGTCGACTTCAGCAAGTCCGTTCTTGCAACCACATTTTCCCTATCGAATTTTTATTTTTGGGCCCATAGCGGCTACTTTGAGGTCCATAATCCGGATCCTCTGCTGCACACATGGTCACTGGCCGTTGAGGAGCAGTTCTACTTCCTCTTCCCGCTCTTCCTGGTCCTCGTCCGCCGATTTTTTGTGCGGCGGCTCCGAGCCTCTGTGGTCCTTTTGTTTGCTGCTTCCCTGTTGAGCAGCGTCGTCGTTGTTTTCTACAGTCCCGTTACCGCCTTCTTCATGCCCTACACCCGCGCATGGGAACTTCTGCTCGGGACCCTTCTTTCGTTGGGGATGTTTCCCAGGTTGCAATCGAGTTGGTTGCGCAACCTGGCTGCGCTGGGCGGGCTCGGCATGATCGCATACGCAGATTTTTCGTTTAACTCCGGAACGCCTTTCCCGGGCACGAGCGCACTGCTGCCTTGCGTTGGTGCCGCGCTCATTGTTGGTGCCGGGGAATCAGGGCCTAGCCTTGTCTACTCACTGCTGGCATGGCGTCCCATCGTGTTTGTCGGATTAATCTCATATTCGTTCTATTTGTGGCATTGGCCAGTCCTCCTCATCTACCAAATGGGATTAATTGATCTCAATTCTGAATTCGACCGCCATTTCGGTACGGTGTTCCAGGTTGGCCGGTTCGAACATCTGGTGATCCTACTAGTCTCATTCGGATTGGCAACTCTTTCCTGGAGATTCGTAGAACGGCCTTTCCGCAAGGGAAGGATGCGTTTGGCGGGTTCGAAACTTTTTTGGATGTCTGGGGCCGTAGTGTTGGTCTGCGTCCTGTTTTCATCTCTTGTCCTTTTCACTCAAGGTCTGCCAGGACGCTTCTCTCCTCAGGTCATCCAAATCGCGTCTTACCTCGACCGGGGAGAGGCCCTCAAGAATGCCGAGAAAGCTCTGCGGCTGGGAACGTGTTTCTTTGACCAGAACAAAGTAACTGATTCTTACAACCTGGATTCCTGCCTTCGTTTAGACCCAGCGAGGAAGAACTACCTGCTGTTGGGAGATAGTCACGCAGCGGCTCTTTGGCTCGCGCTTTCCCAGTCTCTCCCAGGAGTCAATGTCATGCAGGCCAACGTGGGAGGTTGTGAGCCGACACTACACCACGCCCGGCCTGGCCTTTGCCGGAACGTAATGGATTATGTTTTCCAGAGCTACCTGTCCACTCATACAGTTCAGGCATTAATTCTTGAGGCGAATTGGAATTCAGGAAGCATCGGGCCACTCGAGGAAACTTTGGATTGGGCCGAGGCGCATCGGATCCCGGTCATCGTCATGGGATGCGTCCCATCCTACGACGCTCCGCTGCCACGTCTTCTTGCCTATTCCGTCGCCTGGCACGAGCCAGACCTCGCCAGCAAACACCTGATGCCGGAGGAGGGAGTCCTTGAGGTCCGTTTACGCGCCGTCGCGCAAGGCAAATGGCATGTCCCGTTTGTGTCGTTGTACGATTCGCTTTGCGAGGGCGATAGGTGCATCGAATACGCAGATGCTGCGCGAACGATTCCCTTGATGATTGACGGAGACCATTTCAATCCGCCTGGGGCGCTGTTTGTTGTGCGGCGCCTGGTCGTGAGCGGAGAACTGCGATGAGCTCTGCGCCACACGAAATCTTGTGTGTGGACGACAGGTGGCAATCGCTCTCGTAGCTTGGCTCATATTTCTTCTCCACTTGACCATTCGAGCTCGCGAACAGCACTTTGGACGCGGTAGTTCCGCCCACCCGGTTCGAAGCGACCGGGAAGGGAACAGGCTTATAGATCGGAGACTTTTCCGGGAAGGCACGTTCAATTCGCGTCCTGACAAAGAGAATATGAGTTCACCCGTTTCAAACCCTATCCGCTACGAGACGATTCTGGGTGTTCGCTTCTTTATTGGGACTGCTCAGGATGCCATCAACGAAGTGTCACGACAGGGCGGACTTGTGGTTGTGCCAGCCGCACCCGCGCTCAAGAATCTTGCTCACGACCGTCAGTACCGGGAGGCGTTGCTGGGCGCGGACTTCGCCATCGCCGACAGCGTCCTGATGGTGCTGCTCTGGAATCTGATCGAGCGCGACCGGATTCCCAAGCTTTC